>CALMPB010000112.1 GCA_937871985.1 uncultured Burkholderiaceae bacterium | reverse complement strand
CTGTAGACTGCACAGCCCGCGAGATGAGTTTTCCAAGCCATGGGCCAGCCCTCCTTTATATCTATAAGATATAAATATATAACAGGAAAACCTTAAGAGCATCTCCAAAAAGCCGGATTCAACCGGTTCACGCCCAGGTGCAATCACGCAACGACTGCGATGCTGCGCCCGCCTGGGCCTTTATGCCTCAACGAGCGAAACTGAGAGGCCTTCCACCATGCGGGTGGTCAACCGTGCACATGCGAATGCCGTAAATAGCCTCGAGCATGTCGTCACGCAGCAATTCCTCGGGCGTGCCGCGGACCAGCAAGCGGCCGCCCTTCAGGGCGATGAGCTCATCGCAAAAGCGTCCGGCCATGTTCACATCGTGAAGCACCACGATCACGGCCAGGCCCTGTGTCCGGCTAAGGCTGCGCACCAAATCCAGCACCTCGATCTGGTGGGATATATCAAGCGCCGAAATCGGCTCGTCCAGCAACAGGCAGCCGCTGTCCTGGGCCACCAGCATCGCCAGCCATACACGCTGGCGCTCGCCGCCGGAAAGGCCATCGACGGCACGTCCGGCGAACTGGGTCACCCTGGTCAACGCCATCGCTTCGTCCACTTTTTGCGCATCGGCCGGCCCAAATCGGCCCAATGCGCCATGCCACGGGTAGCGTCCCAGCGCCACCAGCTCGCGCACGGTCATGCCCTGGGCCGCCGGCGGCTGCTGCGGCAAGTAAGCCACCTTCCGCGCAAATGCCTGCCGCTCCCAATGCTCCAGCGCCTTGCCGCCAAAGCGCACCTGTCCGCTGGTGGGCGCCTGCTGTCGCGCCAGCAGCTTGAGCAACGTCGTCTTGCCGCTGCCGTTGTGTCCTATCAATCCGTATACCCGCCGTGCCGGCAAAGCCAGTGTCAAGGACTGCAGCAATACCCGGCGATTCACCGAGAACGATACGTCTTCCAGCTCGTACAGCGCAGGATCGCCGGCATTCCCGGACAAGGAACCCCCACCCGGCCGGCCTTGGTTTTTGTGTGTCATCGCTCATCAAATCCTAAAATGGCGCAGCGCCTGGAGCAGTCGCCTGCGGCTCGCTGGCGCCAATACAGGAAAGACCGGCCGGCCTGCCCGCGCCCGCAAGATCGATGCCCCGCCCTGTCTCGACAATCCTCCCCTCCTCGAGCTTGATATATCTATCGGCCAGATGAAAATAGCGATCGTCGTGGGTAATGACCAGCACCGTCTTGCCTTTGGCCTTGAGCCGGGGCAGCATATCCCGGTAGAACACGTCCTTGAATGACGGATCCTGATCCGCCGCCCATTCGTCGAACACATAGAACGGCCTGTCTTCCAGATACGTCACCAAGAGCGCCAGGCGCTTTCTTTGCCCTTGCGACAGATCCGTCGTGGAAAACACGCCACCCACCACCTTGACCTTGTGCTCCAGGTGCAGCGCCTGCAACAGCGACTGCGCCATCTCGTCCAGCTCCTTGGAGCCCAGGCCAAGCAGGCTGTCGAACAGGTAGAAATCATTGAATACCACCGCAAAGTGCTGGCGGTAGCTTTCGCGCTCCGCGTCGCCCACCTCCACGCCGTTCAGCAGGATACGACCCGACTCGGGCTTGTACAAACCCACCAGAAGTTTCGCGAGCGTGGTCTTGCCACTGCCGTTGCCGCCTATCAAATACACCAGCTCGCCCGCTGAAAACGACAGATCGATCGGCCCCAGCGAAAACACTTCGTTGTCCTGCTCGCGATAGTACTCATGCGTCACCTGCTCGAGCACGATGCTTTCCAGCGCCGCCGCCGGCTGCTCGGGCTGGCTTTGCTCCAAAGGCAGCTCGGCGTTCATCTGTTCGATGCGCTCGAGCGCCACCCTTGCCGTGCTGATGGTGGGCAGCGCCGAAAGCACGCTCTCGATGGGCAGCACCATGTACAGGAACGTCATCGCATAGCCGGACATGACCGAGCTGCCGACAGGGAAGAACCGAGCCAGCACGAACAGCGCACAGCCAATGAACGCAAAGAAGATGAAGCTGCCCCAACTGGTGGCGGCGGCATACAGGACATACCCGCGCGTGCGCTGGCGGCGCACCGCCTCGACATTGGGCGCCAGGGTTTCATGCACGAAAGCATGCCGGCGCGCACGGTGCAGCTTGAGCTCTTTGGCGCCATCGAACAAAGCATGGAAGTGCCGGACCAGATCGTCTTCGCGCCGGCGCGAGCCCCGCAGATGGAACAAAGCCCGGACATGGGCCAGACGAAAACCCAACGCACCGACCAAAACCGTGGCCAATGCGAACAACAGTATCTGCCACGACAAAATGCCCAGGTAAGTCAGGCAGCCTATGATGACCGCTCCGTGCATGGCCAGATTCGGCAGGTTCACGAAAAACACGACAATGGCATCCAGATCCTGCGTAAGCACCCCCAGCGCCCGCGCCGCGCCCTGGCGTTCCAGGTGCGGATACGACGCCCGTGCAATACGATCTATGGTGCGCATGCGCAACATGGCCTTGGCGCTTTGCCCCATGCGCATGAACAGCG
This sequence comes from uncultured Burkholderiaceae bacterium, assembly GCA_937871985.1. Next base: position 6,490 of record CALMPB010000112.1, on the reverse strand, counting down.
TCGAGGACAGTGTCCGCGTAAGCAGCACAATCACACTCATTGCCAGGAATTTCCAGCCCAGCGAGGCAAGCTGCTCGCCATCGGCCCCGAGCGCTTGATTGATCAGCGCCACCAGCGCCGCATTGCTCAAGCCGCTGACCACGCTCGTACACAGCGCCAGCAGGAACATCCAGCGGAAATTCCGCAATAGGTAGAACAGCAGAAACATAAAGCCCCTTCAAAATCGACAAACTACATGCCCGATGCCCTTTTAGCGCTAACGAGCCCTGGGAGCGTGGGAACGCACGAACATCATGACGATCAGATACAAACCGCCGATCAACGTCGCCATGACGCCCGTTGGCATCTCCCGCGGGAACAATACAAAACGGCCGAGCCAGTCGGCCCCCACCATCAGCGTCGCGCCAATGGCCGCGGCCAGAAGCAACTGCTGCCATGCACGCCGCACGCCGAGCATGCGCGCCATATGAGGAGCCATGAGGCCGACGAAGGAAAGCGGCCCGATGACCAAGGTCGCGGCAGCCGTCAAGAGTGCGCTGAACAGCAGTAAAAAGAAGCGCGCGGCAACGATATTGACCCCGAGTTCACGCGCCACGGAATCGCCCAATGGCAATATTTCCAGCCATCGCGTGCAATAGGGCGCCGCCGCCAAGGACACAAGCGCCAGAACCGCCACCAGCGCCGACGCCGCGGCACTGACGTTGTAGGTGGAGCCCACCAGCAAACTGTATAAAACCAGGGTGCGGGAATCGTGGCTTGCTATCGCAATGGTCACTATCCCCTGGAAAATCGCGCTGATGGTAATACCGGCCAGCACCAGGCTATCGGGCGAGTAAGACGACCTGCGGCCGATGAAAAGCAATACCACCAGCGTAGCGGCCGAGCCTCCCGCGCACCACAAAAGGAAATCGGCCATGCCTGGATCGGCCATAAGAAAAAGCGCCGCCGTCATGCCCAGCGCGCCGCCGGCCGTGATGCCGAGCAGATCGGGACTTGCCATCGGATTGCCGGTCATGCGCTGGATCATCCCGCCGGCAAGCGCCAGCAACACTCCCACCCCCATTGCCGCGATCACATGAGGCAGACGCAGGAACAGCAATGATGAGATTTCCGCAATGCTGTTCAGGCGCCAGCCATCAAGGCCGCGCCCAACGCCCAGCGACAGCCCGATGACGGCAAGCAGGACAACCATGCACACGCACGCCGCAAAACGGAACCTGTTGCCTGGAGCCGGCTCTGCCGGCACCGATGTTTCGGACACGGGAAGCGGCTGGCCGCGCAAGCGCGGCAGCAACACCAACAGCAAGGGAGCGCCAAGCAGAGACGTAACGGCTCCGGTCGGAACAAAGCCTCCGTTCGGCCCCGAAAACTGCTGGGCGGCCTGATCCGCAAGCCACAACAACGCGGCGCCCAATGCCGGCGCCCACAACAGCCGATCGCGCAGCCTGCGCGCCCCGGCAAGGCGCGCCAGCGAAGGCGCAGCCAACCCGATGAAGCCAATCACACCGACCGCGCTCACCACAAACGCGGTAACCAGCAAGGTAAGGCCGAGTACCGCCACGCGGGTCGCCCTCAGCGACACACCAAGGCTGGCGGCGACTTCGTCGCCGGCATCGATCACCGCCATGGGACGCAGGCAAAGCAGCAGCAACACGGCGCACGGCGACAACCGCAGCAACAAGGCGGACACCACGCTCCAATCGTGCTGGCCAAAGGCCCCGCCGCCCCAGATCATCAACCCGACAAGCAGGTCGTAATGCGTGACCGTCAATGCAAAGCCAAGCGCCCCGCAGTACAAATTGACGATCATTCCGCCAAGTATCAGCGCGAGCGGCGAAAAGCCGCGGCGCGAAGCCAGGACAAACACCAGCGCCAGAGCCGCGGCGGCGCCGGCCAGTCCCACGGCATCGCGCCCGAAACTCAGCCAGGATGGCGCAAAGACCGCGGCAACCAGAAGGGCAAGATATGCGCCAGGAAAAATTCCAAGCGTCATGGGCTCGGCCAAAGGGTTGCGCAGCACTTGCTGGACGGCCACGCTGGCAAGCGCAAGCGCGCCGCCGCAAATCCACGCCACCGCGACGCGCGGCATCACGCCGTAATGCACCAGCAGTTGCTGAATGTCGTCCGGATCCGGCGCGACCAGCGCGAACCACCACTGCCCAGGCGGCAGCCTCGCACCCAGTTGATGCACCGTCAGAACGCCGGCCAGAACCGCAATCAATACGATCGGCACCCATGGCCCGCCTCGCGGCGCCAGGGCGCGTACCGCTGCCAGACTCGTCACGCGAACTCCTTTTTGCAAAGCGCCTGCGCCAGCCCGCTCGCAAAAAGCGCCGCCGAAGTCACCCCGCCATCGGCGGAAATGTCGGGCAAGGCGCCAACACGCCCGCTTCGTGCGAACGGCATGGCGCGCCACAACGGGCTGGTGCGCATCATCGATGCTGCCGGCGCCGGCAGCGGCTTCAGGTATAACAGCGACGTTTCCGCCCTCTCCCCGATACGTTCCATCTCCACGATGGAAAAGCCGGCCGCGGCGCCGGCCGGCATGCTCCAGGCGTTGTCCAACCCAAGCATTTCCAGCATTTCTCCAAATATGCTGCGCCGGCCAAATACGCGCATATAAGTCTCGTCCACGAACCGCACGATATAAACCGGCCGGCCGCGTACCGCCGGCAGCCCCTCCAGCCTCGCACGCGCCGCGGCGATCTCCTTATCCGCCTTGCGCAATACCGCCCTCGCGCGGTCCGTGCAATCCAGAACGCCGGCCAACTGCAGCGTCTCCAGGCACGCCGCCGTATATGGGGTGCCGCTGGATTTATAGCGACCCAGCGTCATCGTCGGCGCTATCCTTTCAAGGGAAGCTCGCAGGTGCGCATGCTCGGGCGTTATCAGAATCAGGCCGAGCCGCAGGGACAACAGCAGCTCCATGTTCGGCTGGAAGCTAAGGCCCAGGTCGATGACATTTTCAGGCAGCACGGATTCCGCGAAATTGCGTCGAAACCCCCTGGGATTCGACATGGCCACGGGAACGCGCCCCAAGGACAGCAGCATTTCCGTCAACCCCCAATCCAGCGCCGCCACGCGCAGCGCAGCCTGCGACGCCATCGATACCCTCGGAAACGCCGCAGCCTGGGCCGCAATACCGGCAAGACAACGCAGCAAGCCGCGACGGGTCATCGGGCTTCGCAACGCAGCTACCATTGATACTTCAGGCTGGCCAGCACCACCCGTCCCTGGCCCCAGGTGCAGAACGTAATGCCGCTGCATGAAGCCACATACTTCTTGTCGAGCAGATTGCTGGCATTGAGCGCAGCGGTCCAGCCGGCCAATCGCGGCGAGGCGCGTCCCAAGTCGTAGCGCAGGGCCAGATCCAGCAAGGTCACCGGCGAAGTCTTCAACGTATTGGCCGCATCCACATACGAGCCGTCTATGTAGCGCACGCCGCCGCCCACCTGCAGCCCGCCCAGCGCCCCCTGCCGAAAGGTGTAGTCCGCCCACAACGACGCGGTATTGCGCGGGATCCCAACCGGCACCTTGTCCAGGTTCGACGAATTGCTCTTGGTGTTGAGCAGATTGGTATAGGTATAGCTTGCGATCAGCTTCAGCGCGCTGGTCAGGTCGGCATGGCCTTCTATTTCAAAGCCCTGGGAACGCACTTCCCCTGTCTGCACCTGGAAGCCGGTATGCGCCAGATCAGGCGTCGGCACGTTTTCCTGCACCAGGTGGAACGCTGCGACAGTGATGAAACTGTTGTACCCCTTGGGCTGGAACTTGACGCCGGCCTCGTACTGCTCGCCTTTCGACGGACGGAACGCTTGGCCATCGAAGCCGGAGCCCGCCTGGGGCTGGAACGAGGTGGAATAGCTGACATAAGGTGCAATGCCATTGTCGAATTGATACACCCCGCCCGCGCGCCACGTGAACGCGCGATCCTTCTGCGTCGTGGTCTTGCCGGTGTTATAGGCCGTCATGTCCTCGTCGGCCCAGTCCTCGCGCAGACCCAGCAGGAACGACCACTTGCCGATATCGGCCTGGTCCTGCGCATACACGCCGAGCTGCTTCAAGGTCTGGGCATTCGACGTGCCGAACATGAAGTTCGGTTCGGGCATGACCTGGCCGTACTGGGGGTTTACGACACTGATCGGCGGAGCCGTATAGCCGCTGGACAAGCCATAGAAGCTATGGTCGAACTGGATATGCTGATAATCCAGCCCCACCGTCACTTGATGCGCGACCGAGCCGGTCTTGAACTTCGCGGTGGCCTGATTATCCAGTGTGTGCGCGTTCACCATGCCCTGATTCCGGTACGTGGTGCGCAGCAGCGACGTGCCATCCGGCGCATAGCCGCCGTCCGCCCCTGCGTATTGGATAGTCTGCTCGTTGTGCAAAAAGCGGTAGCTCTGCTTGACCGACCAAATGTCGTTGAAGCGATGCGCCAGCTCATACCCCACGGACTCCTGCGTCTTGTGGAAACTATCGAAGCTGGGTTCGCCCGGATAGAAGCTGCGCGGAATCGAGACTTTCCCCCCATACACCGTGCCCTGCGCCGGCACGGAGTTATAAATGCCCGCCTCGGGATCCGACTGGTAGTTCGCGAACACGGTCAAGCTTGTATTCTCGTCCGGACGCCAGGTAAAGGAAGGCGCGATCGACCCGCGCTTCTCCCTGGAATGATCCGTCTGGGTGCCCGTATCGAAGCCGTCGGCCGTTATCCGGTAAAGCAGCTTCCCATCCTTGTCGAGCGGCCCGCTGAAATCGAAGAAGCCCTGCACCCGGCCATAGCTGCCGGTCTGAACCCCTATTTCATGCAAAGGCGTAGCGGTCGGCCTTTTGCTCACTAGATTGACGACGCCCCCTGGCGAGCCCTGGCCGTACAGCACCGACGAAGGCCCGTGCAGCACCTCGATACGCTCGAAAAGGTAGGGATCGAAACTCGTCACGTTGTAGCCGAAGCCGCCCGCTGGGCCGGGCGTACGCAAGCCGTTCCAGTATTCATCGACCAGAAAGCCCCGGCTGTACAGATATTCGAGCCCATCGGTATTCGTGCCCCGCTGCTCCGGATTGATGCCCGAGGTGTAGCGCAACGCCTGCGATACGCTCTGCACGCCCTGCACATCCATCTGGTCGCGCGTTACAACCGAAACCGCCTGCGGCGTCTTGATGAGGGGCGTATCGGTCTTGGTGCCCGCCGTGCTCTTGTAGGCCACATAGCCATCGACCGGCCCTGTGCCCGTCTGCTCCAGACCTTGTCCGGTAACCACAATGGGAGCAAGCTGGCTTGCTCCGCGGGCAGGCGTCGCCTGTGCTGCATCGTCCTGAACCGAAGCAGTCTGGGCATGAGCGGATCCAGCCGCCAATATTAGGGCCAGAGCCCCCAGCCGGCCGCGTCGGCCGGCGTGGCTGCGCAAGATCGCAGCATGGATGGGTTGGAGGGAAAAGTTCCTGAACCGTGAATACGACTTGCGCATGCTTTAGCCTATTTTGAGCAAATAAATGATAATAAGAATCAATCTTTGATTTAGAATAAGCCATACAGATATCTGATGTATTGACAGCTAATTACGCAAAACAGACATAATTTGTCTGAAATTCGAAAAATGGATGATTCATGGATACGACCTGGCTGGTACGCTCCGATTCCCCGTTCAAGGAAGCCTCTCCCCCCATCCACGCGAGCACCTTCGAGTACTCCAACGGCGCACGGCAAGTCTGGCACTCCCATGAGGAAGCCCAGTTCGTCTACACCTCGCGCGGCGTGCTGCGCGTGCATACTCCCCACGGGGTCTGGCCCGTCGCGCCGATGCGCGGCCTGTGGCTGCCGCCGCGCCTCGGGCACGAATTGCATGCCGTGGGCACGGTCGTCATGCACAGCCTCTACCTTGCGCCCGAAGCCATACCATCGCTCAGCACGAAATGCCTGCTGACCAAAGTCACCTCGCTGCTGGACGAGCTGGTTCGCAGCATGGTCGACGACAAGCTCGAAAAGCGCGGCGACCGCTATAGCTTGATCGTCCCGCTGCTCCTGCGTGAAATCGAGCATGCCCAGGAAATCCACGAAAGCGGGCTGCCGCTTCCCAACGACCGCCGCCTGCGCCAGATATACGAACTGCTGATGGCCGCGCCGGATAATTCGCACCCCCTGGATTTCTGGGGCTCGAAGGTGGGCGCCAGCGAGAGAACCCTGGCGCGCCTGTTCCGCGCAGAAACCGGCCTGACTTTCGGCCAATGGCGCCAGCAATTGCGCATCGTCGAAGCAGTCTCCCAGCTTGCGCTGGGAACCCCCGTCTCGGCCATCGCCGCCGGCCTGGGCTACCGCAATTCAAGCGCCTTCATTACCATGTTCAAGAAAACCATGGGAGAAACACCGCAACGCTACCTGCGGCAGTAAGCGCCAACCGGCAGGCGCCGAACCGAACCCTTGCCAACGCCCGGCCCCAGGGCATATGCTGGAACAACCGACTGTCAGAACCCGCATGACAAACAGGCAAAG
>CALMPB010000111.1 GCA_937871985.1 uncultured Burkholderiaceae bacterium | reverse complement strand
CTACGCAAGGCACGCCGCAGCAGCTGTCATCGAAACGACGATTTCTTCGCCTGATAACCGTCCCACCACAGGCAGAAGATGGTCAGCGCGTAGAGGAAGCGCCCGTGATCGCGTTTGGCTGTCCGATGTTCCTCGAAGACGGTGTCGACGCCGCTTTGCGACAGGAAGCCGGCGTGGCGGAATGAACTTGTCTGCCAGAGTTCCTGCGCGAAGCCGCCGAAATCGCCGGCGAACCAATCCTGCAGCGGGATCGCAAAGCCGCGCTTGGGCCGGTTGATGAAACCTTCCGGGAGCCAGGGTGCAATGGCCTGCTTGACCACATACTTGCCGACAGTCCCGCGCATCTTCATCTCCGTTGGGACGGAGAGCGCCCAGTTGACGAAGCTGGGGCCGAGCATCGGCACGCGAACTTCCAGCGAATGGGCCATGCTCGCCCGGTCCACCTTGGTCAGCATGGCCGAAGGGAGATTGAGAGCAAGGTCGGCATGCACGAACTGCTCGAGCGGATCGCGAGAGATCGTCTCGGCCGGGTCCGGGAAATACTCGTCCCGAAGCTGCTCGAAGGGGTGGCTGCCTTCCACGGTCTGGAGAAAGGCAGGATCGTAGACCCTGGCGCGCATGGCCGGGGAAGTGATCTGCGTGCGGGCGAAGAAGCGGCTGACGCCGTCGGGTAGCCCCGCGCTGCCCAGCGCCTTCTGGACGCGGTGCAATGCGGGATTGAGCGCCTTGATTGGCGTCGAGGGCCAGCCAGCCACCGTCTGGGCGAGACGGCGCGCGACAGGATTCATCCGGCCGATCTTGCGCTCCGTCCGGTGGCGCTTGTAGCCCATGAAAAGCTCGTCGCCGCCGTCGCCGGAAAGCGCGACTTTCACCTGCTCCCGCGCGACCTGGGACACGTACCAGGTCGGCACTGCGGAAGGATCGGCGAAGGGCTCGCCGTAGCAGCGCTGAACGTCAGGAAGGATGTCGCGCGCCAGCTTGAGGTCGATAATGCGCGTCGTATGCCGGCAGCCCAGGTGCTTGGCGACGCTTTCGGCGGCCGGAGCCTCGTTGAAACGCTCTACCGGGAAGCCGATCGTGAAGGTGCGGACGGGCGGACCGCCCAGCTTCGACATCGCGGCCACGACGGCGGCAGAATCGATGCCGCCGGACAGGAAGGCCCCCACTTCGACGTCGCTCAGCATGTGCTGCTCGACTGTCTTGAGCCAGCGCTCGCGGAAGGTCTCGATCCATTCCTGCTCGGAGCGCTGCTCGCCTTGGCGGTACTGCGGGCGCCAATAGGAGGTCTCGGCCGCTTCCCCGTCCGGGCCCAGGGTCAGGAAGTATCCGGGGCGGAGGGAGCGAACCTGCGCGTAGATGCTGCGCGGGGTTCTGATATGGCCGAAGCTGAAGAAATCGTGCACGGCGCGGGGCGATACATCGAAGCGGTGGCCCGGCAGGACTTCCAGCGCAGGGAGCTCGGAAGCGAAGGCGAGGCCGCCGTCCTGCTCGGTCAGATAGAGGGGCTTGATGCCGATGGGATCGCGGGCCAGCGTCAGGCGGCGTTCCCGGCGGTCCCAGATTGCTACGGCGAACATGCCCTCTAGCCGGGCCCAGGCCGCATCCCCCCATTCGCGGTAGGCCGACAAGATGGTTTCGGTGTCGCTGCGCCTCGTGAACGCGTGGCCTCTGGCTTCCAGCTCGGTCCTGAGGTCGAGGTGGTTGTATATCTCGCCATTGAAGACAATGACATGCCGCCTGTCGGGGCTCTCGATAGGCTGATGGCCGCCGGCCAGATCGACGATGCTCAGCCGGCGCATTCCCATGCCGAGATCGCCATCGATCAGGATTCCCTCGTCATCCGGGCCGCGGTGCACGATCGTGTCGCACTGGGTCTTGACGATGCTCTGATCGACATTGCGGTTGCCGCGCCGATACCATCCCGCAATGCCGCACATTCGAAAAAATCCTTTTACCGGGACGCCCGGGTTGAAGCGGGCACCCTTGCCCGAGCGGGCTTCAAGTCACAAGACTGCGTCAGGCCTGCTGCCGCGCCGTGAGTTCCTCTACCAGAATGTCGGTAGAGCGCCGGATGGCGCCTTCGAAATCGCCAAACGCGAATTTCAAGGCATCGGCCTGCGCTTCGATTTTGCTCTGATGATCGGCCACTGCCCGGTCGATGGCGGCCAGGGCTGTGTCGGGGCCATCGGCAACTTCGCCCAGGCGCCACCCGGCATAGCGGGGGTCCGACTTCCAGTCGGCACCATGGCTATTCAGGAAAACTGCGGGTCTGGGCCGGGACAGGAATTCGTAGAGCTGGCTCGAAACGTCGCCGAGATAGATGTCGGCAGCTTGCGTGTAGCGCATGTCGAAAAGGCTGGGAGAGCCGAGATCGACGATGATGCGGCCCTCAACCGCCTGGGCGAGGAAGCGCTGGCGATCGGCCTGTGACATGCCCTCCATGCAGCGGATGTGAGGCGCGAAGACAAGGTTGTAGCGGTCCTGACGGCGGAAGCGCTCGATTACGTCGCGCGCGATGTCCAGCGAGGAGATGCGGGGGTCGAAATGGGGATTGTAGACGACGGTAGGTAAGCCGTTGTCGAACAAGGGCTCCTTCGCAGGTGGTGCGATCCGAAGGTAATCGAGCTTCACATAGCCGCCCACGCGAAGCCGCGCGCGATCGATGCCCTGGTCCACGGCGCGCCTGATGTCCTTCTCGCCCGGCACGACGATCATGTCAAAGGCGCGGAGGCGCTTTTCGGAAGCGGGAGCCCTGTCGCCCGCGCCATGGCGGAAATGGATAAGCGGTCGCCGCCAGCCCATCTTGCGCAGAGCGGCCGAAGTGCGTTCCGGTACGACGATGGCGCATGCGCGGCGCGCGCGCCATCGCAGGGAAGCCAGGATCGGGCCTTTGGCCGCGGAGGGGCGTCCCGTGACGCGAACCGCCAGTCGAGCCAGCCACGGGACGGGGAGGCGCGTGATCTCCATCGTCTCGGCCTGCATCCGCCTGGCGATTTCACGCAGCGCCGTTTCCGCTTCCTCATCCGTGCAGAAGCATCGTACCGCAAAGCGGCTCTTCCTTCGCGCGAGCTCGGCGGCGACGGGCGCCAGATGGTAAATCTGATGGGTTCCGCCAATGAAAACGAAGCAGATCTCGCGAGCAGTGGTCATCGGCGATGCTCTACAGTTCGGCGCGCTGGAACACATCCCCAAAACAAAGCCCGGCTTGCATAACGGAGGGGGCAAGCCCAATGGCCGAATGCGATCCGGTCGAGATTTCCAGATAGCGCATGTGCGATTGAACAGATATGCGCCATTGGCGCATAGACATACGGCATGACCAGCTTGCAGACCATCGTCGAGTTGCTGGAGTTTCTGCGGCGAGCGAAGGCCATCATGACCGACGACGAGCGGACGGCGCTGGTCGTTTATATCGCGGCCAACCCGGAGGCGGGCGTCTCGCTGGGCGGCGGATTGCGCAAGGTCCGCATCCCGCGCGAGAGCGGCGACTACAGGACCATCTATGTTCTGGGCGGCGCACATGCCGATCTTCCTCGTCACCGTGTTCGCCAAGAACGAGAAGGACAACCTGACTAGGGCCGAGCAGGCGGCCGCCGTCGAGCTGGCGAAGGCATTGGTCGCAACCTATGGAGACCGCAGATGAGCGCATATGAGAGCATCATGCAGGGGCTGAACGAGGCGCTGGACTATGCCCAGGGCAAGGAGAGCGGCGCAGCTGTCCACCATATCGAAGTGCCCACCGTGGACGTGGCGGCGATCCGTGCCAGCACCGGCCTCTCCCAGGGCGCGTTCGCGCGCAGCATCGGCGTCGCCAAGGGAATGCTGCTCAACTGGGAGCATGGCCGCCGCCATCCCACCGGCCCCGCCCAGGTCCTGCTCGCCATGCTGGCCAAGAAGCCATCGCTGGTGAGCGAGCTGTTGCGCTGACCCTCTAGCCGTCTTCCTCGACCGCCTCGGTATCGAGGGCAGTCAGGAGGGCAAACGCTTCAATTGAAGGCGGACCACAACAGCCGCGAGATCGAGGCGACGCGCAGCAAGGCGCTGGAGGGATGCCAGCCAACGTTCCGATCCTTAGCATTACAGTGGCATATCTCTTGGTTATGCTGGAGATGTGCACGCCAAGGCGGCAGGAACGACCAAAATTGATGGTCTTGTGGAACGTCTCAGGCCTTATACCCAGCGACGGGTTTCAAGGCTGGATGCCTTTGGGAATTGGTCGCCTGCCCGGTGAGTTAGGAACGAGCCAGTAAGCGGTCCATGAATTTTGTGGCGGCAAGGGGCGGCATGATATGCCGCCCCCCCTTTCAGCTGCTTAGAAGCGCAGGGTTGCCGAAGCGCGGACGGAATGGTCCTCGCCGCGGCTGCCGATGATGCCGGTGTAGCCGGCGCCCAGCGAGAATGCCGAAGTGGCGCGCCACTCCAGGCCTGCTTCGAGGTTCACGTTGTCGCGCGACAGCGGAGTGCCCTGGACGAGGAAGCTGTCCCCACCGGCTGCGAAGGCGACACGCGAGGCGACGTCGATGTCGCTCGTGGCATGCTCCCAGGCTATCTTGGCGCGTCCGATGACAGAGGCGTCGGGGTTGCCGACCACCGCGCGAACGCCGGCCGAGGTCCAGCCATAGGCCTGGCTGCGCGAGGAGCCGTTGAGCGCAGCAGCCTCACCGGTTTCGGCGAAGCGCTTGCCCTTGAGCCACACGGCATTGAAGCCCGCGAACGGCTCGATCTGACCGGCTCCCAGCTTCACGGCATAGCCCGCTTCCGCGAATGCCTGCTTGACCGAGCCGCTCGAGCTTGCCTTCAGTTCATCCTGAAGCGAGCGGTAGTCGATCGAGCGCTCGGTGTCGGTGTCGAGATCCGAATAGCTCGCACCGCCGCGCAGGGTGACTCGGCCGAATGCCGCGCTGGCGTAGAGCGCACCGAACACCGCATCGATGTCGGCCGAGGAAGCGCGGCGACGAAGGGTCACATCCGAGTGCGAGGTACCGCCTGCCAGACCGAGCTTGAGCGTCTCCGTCGGATTGAACTCAATGCCGGCGATGAACTCGTAGCCGGAGCTGTGGATGTCCGCCGAATTGCCGTCGCCGTCCTTGTTGACCCAGGCTCCGCCGAACTGCGACCACAGCGCGACCTTGCGGCCCGAAGCGGACGAAGATGCCGCCTGCTGGGCGCGGCCGAGCAGCGTCCGGCGCAGACGAGCGGCATCGTCGGCGGCGACCGACAGAGCCGCGGCGTGGATTTCGCCGGACAGGCTGTCGAGGCCCGAGCCAATCTGATCGGTCGAGGAGCCGACGAGGGCATCGTAGATCGAGCTGCCGATCGGGAACGTGCCGTCGATAGCGCCGCCGACGGCGACCTGGTTGGCGGTTCGCCCTGCCCGTGCAAAGGTCACGTCGTTGCGCGTGACGGTCAGCGATACGCTGTTGGCGGCATAGGCCAGGGTCGGGGTGAGGAAGGCGAGGTTGCTGGTGACGCCCTCGAAAGTGCCGGTCACGCCGCCATCTGCGGTCAGGAACACATAGCTGGTCTGCGGCTTGTAGTCGCCCGCTTCGGCAAGGACGTTGATCGTGCCGCCCTCGATCGTCGCGGTTCCAGTCGCGGAGACGAGGTCCGCGCGGCCGTCTGCGTTGATTTCGAGAGCGTAGGCAGATCCACGCTCGAACAGGACGGTGCCCTCGACCTTGATATGGCCGATGGAGTTGCCCGGTGCCGCCGTCGCGCGGTTGCGGATGATAAGGCCGCCGATGGTGCCGTTACCGCCGATGGTGCCGCTGCCCTCGACCGTAACGACCGAGTTTGCGATCGAACCGTTGACCGCCAGGCGACCTTCATTGACCGTCGTCGCGCCCGAGTAGTCGCTGGTGCCCGTCAGGTTCAGCGTTCCGGTGCCTTCCTTGGTGAGCGAGCCCGAGCCGGTGATCTGGCCGGCATAGGCGCCGTTATCCGTCTGATCGAACACGAGGTTCGCGCCATTCAGGACATCGCCTTGAATGCTTCCGGTATCGCCGATCAGCGTACCCTCGGAGATGACGGTACCGCCGGAATAGGCATTGGTCCCGGTCAGTTCCAGGGAACCGCTACCCGTCTTCACGAGCGCACCCGATCCCGAGACCGAACCTGCATAGCTGCCGTTCGCCGTCTGGTTGAACACGAGCGTTCCGGCATTCGCCACGTCACCCTGGAGGCTGGTCGTGTCGCCGACGAGCGCGCCCGCGAGGATATTGGTGCCACCGGTGTAGCTGTTGGCGCCCGTGAGCACGACGGTGCCGCTGCCGTCCTTGGTGAGCGAGCCGGCGCCCGACACATCGCCGCCGAAGCTGCCGTCGATCTGCTGATCGATGATCAGGGCTGCGTTGTTGAGGACGTTGCCATGGATGCTCGTTGTGCTGCCGACCAGCGTGCCCTGTTCGATGGTGGTGCCGCCGGCATAGGTATTGGCTCCGGTCAGCACCAGCGTGCCTTCGCCGGTCTTGGTCAGACCGCCGTCACCGCTGATCACGCCGGTCAGAGCCGCGTTCTTGCCATCCGTGTCGATGGTGCCGTTGTTGCTGGTGATGGCGATGTCGCTGGCATAGGAGCCTTCAGCATCGACGGTCAGCGTGCCGCCGTCGATGACGGGAAGCACGGAGCCGTTCAGCAGCTCGCTGGTGCTGTTGTTGCCGGTGATGTTGCCGGTGCCGCCGATAGCCGAGTTGATATCGGTGCCGAAGAGGTAGGAATAGTCGAAGCTCAGGGTCGAGCCGTTCAGGAGGTCGCCCAGCGAGAAGCCGAGGCCAATCGTGTTGTCGCCATTGCCGATGTCCGTGCCGGCGAGATAGGAAGCGGTGTCGGTGGTCCAGCGAGTGACGGCCGAATTATGCTCGAAGCTCGTGTTGGTATAGAGGCCGATCACGTATTTCGAGACGAGCGCTTCGGCGTAGACCAGGTCCTTGTCGGAGACGGTGTCGGTTCCGCGAACATTGTTGGTGGAGCTGGAGTCCCCATCAGTTGCCATCGCATCGGGATCAAGCGCTCGGGAGAAGCTGAGGCCGGTCAGGTCCGTCAGTGCTGTGATGCTGGTCGTGATATGGACCTGCTGGTCGGTCAGGTCGAAATAGTAGTCATTGGTGATCGAGAACAGGTCCGAGACCGTTGCCGTCCAAACCGCGCGCTGGGCATGCGTCGTTCCGTTGTATTCGACGCCGTTGTAAGATGTGAGGGTGCCGCCGGTGATGCTGTTGGTGCCACGGTTGTTGTTCACCAACGAAAAGTCTGAACCGGAATTGTTGCCGGCAATCGTGAAGCCTTCGAACGGCGTTCCGGGGGTCAGATAGTCGTAGTCAGGATTGAACGAGCCGGTGCCGGTGCCGTCGTAGAGGATGCCTGGCGTCGCATTGCCGCCAAACCCCAGCGTTCCCTGCTCGTTCACCCCGATCTTGATGTAATTCCCCTCGAGGATCTGGGATTGGGCCAGGGCAGGTGTGGCTGCAAGAAGGCCGAAAGACACGCCCGAGCAAAGCGCTGCCTTCAACGCGGCGGCGC
>CALMPB010000110.1 GCA_937871985.1 uncultured Burkholderiaceae bacterium | reverse complement strand
TTGGCGATATTGGCTTCATCCTTGGCCGGGTCGAACTCGATTTCCATGATATTTTGTACACCCATTAAATCAGGTGGGCAACAATTTTTGTGCACCCATAAATTGCTGCCCTATTCCGCCTGCAACGGCACCCACTTGCCCTTGCAGGTCTGAGTTTTGGCGTCCCATCGAGCGGTGCATCCGTATAGCCGCTGCTCAATTTTAGGTTCCTGCGCCCAGCGGTAGGCGAGGGCCGCGGCGAAGATCAGGCCCAGCCCGATCAGGGCGGCGGTGATCCAATCCTTCAGGCGGTTCCACCAGACCCCGGCGCTGACCCGGTGAAGCTCCCCAGCGGCCCGGTGGAGGGCATCGACCCCCGTGCCTGCCTGTGCGGTCCATTCGGCGCGCTGGCGGGCGTCCTGCTCGATCTGGCGGGACAGGGCGGCGACCTGCTGGGCGACCCCTTCGGCCCCGGCCTTCCGCATGGCGTCGAGCAGGGCGCGATAGTCCGCGCCGGGATCGGAGGGAGGGGGCGCGTCGAACTCGGTGGGGTCGAAGGGATCAGGCATCGGAGGGGCTTCCCTTGAAGGTCCAGCCCTCGAATGCCTTGCGGTCCTGATCGCGGCTGATGCGGTTCATCAGGTCAGTGAGGCGGGATTCCCATGCAGGGTCTTTCATGGCGGCATCGAGGAGCAGGCCGCCGAGGATGATCTTGCGGCGGGCATCGGCCTTGCGGTTCAGGGTGGCGGCGCGGGCTTCCAATGCCTGTAACCGCGCCTTGGCCTGCTGGACCTTGCGACGGGCGCTTTCGATAGCCTCTGGCGTGGGAGCGGCCATGGTCAATCCTTTCGCTACGCGATATTGATAGCACCGGACCCGACCGAGCAAAAGAGAGGAAGGGCGCACTTATGCAAACTTGCGTTTGCGTGCGTCAGGGGATACCCCTGAACCCCAGCGGGCTATCGCCTGCGCCATGCTCCCGCATGGCAAGTAAGGGCGCGGCGATGGCGAGCTTCCATCTTGCGGTGAAGACGATAGGCCGTTCCGCCGGTCGCAGCGCGACGGCGGCGGCGGCCTATCGTGCGGGCGTCGAAATCACGGACGAGCGCACCGGCCTCGTCCATGATTACACCCGCAAGCAGGGCGTCGAGCATAGCGCGCTTGTCGTGCCCGCCGACGCCCCGGCGTGGGCCAGTGACCGGGCCGCGCTCTGGAACGCCGCCGAGCAGGCCGAGACGCGCAAGAACTCCACCGTGGCCCGCGAATATGAAATCGCGCTCCCGGCAGAGTTGTCGGCCGAGGCGCGGCGCGAGCTTGCGCTGGGCCTCGCACGGGAGATCAGCGAGCGGCATGGGGTGGCGGTGGACGTGGCGATCCACGCACCAGGTCGCGAGGGCGACCAGCGCAACCACCATGCCCATCTGTTGACGACGACGCGGCGGATCGGCCCGGAAGGGCTGGGCGAGAAGACCCGCGAACTGGACCAGAAGACGAGCGGGGAGGTCGAGCGGTGGCGGGGCCGGTGGGCCGAGATGCAGAATACAGCGCTGGAACGGGCGAACGTCCCGGAGCGGGTAGACCATCGCAGCCACCAGCGGCGCGGGATCGAGCAGGAGGCGACCGTGCATATGGGGCCGAGCGCGACGGCGATGGAGCGCCGCGCCGAGTATCAGGCGATGCGGGAGGGGCGGGCCTATGAGCCGGTGACGATGGTGGGGCAGCACAACGCCGGCGTCATCGAGCGGCGGGGCCTGCGCCAGTATATCGAGCGGGGAACCGAGTGGCTACGCGATGCGGGACAGCGCATATCGGGCAGACTCCATGCGTTCGCGGCGACCTTGAGCGGCGCGGTCGATCGCGATCGGCGGGATGCCGCCGAGGCGCAGCGTCAGGAGCGGCTTGCCGCCGAGCGCGCGCGTGAGCAGGCACAGGAGCGCCAGCAGGCGCAGGAACGGGAGAAGGTGGCGGAGAAGTTCAGGACAATAGCCGGGAAGCGCGAGGCGGGCACCCACGGCTATGGCGATCATAACAGCGACTGGAAGGCGACCCCGGAGGCGCTCCGCAAGGCGGTGGATGCCTATAACGGGGCGAACCAGCACACCAAGGATCTCTACATTGAGCGGATCCAGCGCGAGCCCCAGATGGCGCGCGCGGTGGGCCAGCTGCTCCATGAGCGTGAAATGGTCCTACAAAGGGATCGAGGAATGAACCGTTGAGGCACGCATATACGATCCGATCACATATTAGCCAATTCTAGAGGGGGCGGAGCCTTTCACTTTGTTTACTAATGAGCATTACCTGCTATCGGCAGGATTAAATACTTTTTGCTACGTAATATGAGACGGTTGCGGGGGATATCATGAAAATCTTGAGCCTTGAGAAATTCGTGTCGGACTTTGGGCGCGCGGCAAAACCAACCATGGATATGTCCATTTACCGCGACAGTTTTGCTTGTGCGTGCGGACAGAGTCATTGGTTTGACGAAAGAATTGATATAATTTGTCAAGGTTTCGGCATGAAAGTAATGGTAGTTTGCCCAAAAGACCCATCATTCTTGACCAGTATCAAAATAAAAACCTTTATGGTATTCAAATTCAAAGGTTTTGAGACGTTGTCTGGAGCAAGATTGCAGACATCTCAGGATAATATACTTCTCAATACGATCCGTTCCGCAGTTAGGGTCTGATTGATGGTTCTTATCTTCTTAATTTTGGTTGCAGTTGGATTCGTTTTCCCCCCGGCATGGCTGGGTCTGGTAGGGTTTGCGATCTATCTATACGCTTCTCGACACAGTCGCCGGGATTCCGCGATTGAAAGCCGGGTAAAGCGGATGATTGCTGCTCGCCAATCGCATGCGACCTTTGGTGACCTCTACTATGAAGCCGCTCGGGCTTATGCGATTGCCAAAGGCGCTCGTGCTAGTTCCGACCAATCTGCTTCAGCTTCGGTTTTGGTGGATGGGCGAGTCTATTTCGTGATCTTTATGCGGGCGCATGGCGGCGGTACCGACATAATGGTGCAGGATCAGCGTGAAGTTGATCGAGAATTAGAAAGTGGAATCCTGCCACGGTGAATATATAGGGATCAGCGCTCTTCATCCCTTGCGCGGACGATGGCGCTAAATTCGGAAATCGCCTGCTGTACGTTGCCGTTATCGCACAAATTGAGCGAGCGGTGGACTGAAACGGCCTGATCGGTTCGCATCTCCAGCCAAGTAATCCGCGCTGTGTTCGGCGAGGGGCGAGCCTGCTCTAGCGCGATCTGCTCACTATATCCCGCGATCACATCGTTGATGGCCTCCAGCGCGACCTCGTAAGCAATGGCCTGTTGTTGTGACCATAAGGGGCTGGTTGGAGCATCCATCGTTTATTCCTCGTTAGTCCTGCAACGGGATCGCGGCATGAGCCTATGAGGGTGGCGTCCAATTTTTGACAGGAGCACAGGCCAGAAGGAATTTCTTAGTCTCTGGATTGGTGGATGATAGATCGAAATCGACAGAATCCGCCCGGGACAGCTCGTCTACATCACCGAGTTGAGCAGTCACAGGAGAAGCACCATAAACGAAACGGATTTTAAGGCTGCGATATTCGTTATCTTTATTCAGACTAATCATATCGCTAAGTTTTAGATTTGCGTCTTTGAAAGTTGCAAGAACTGAACCGTTATATGGATTTCTATAGACCTGAGGTGCGTCGTTTTCAGACTTGAACAAAATAGAATCTATGTATCTGGCTGAGCCATTACTGATTTTTGCATCAACACTAGAATTAACGATCAAATTTTGATCAATCGACACTTCGGCGCCTAAGTGCCTAAAGCACTGGAATTGCAAGGCAATATATTCACCTTCTTGGCGGTCAATCCAGATTTTGGCATCGAGATAATAGGCATCAACTGAGCTGAAATCATCTCGCTTTTGCCAGAAAATAGGAGCGAATTCATCATTCGAGCTAGCGTCGGGGGCAGAGCAGGATGAAAGGCCTGTTAACATCGCAACAGCGCAGAGAAGCATAGGTCGAGATAAATAAGAATATTTATTAAACTTGAAGCTCATCGAATGCCCCCATTAAAATAATTATCGTATCCAAAATCGCAGCCATTAACACCACTGCTCTTACGCCTCATCGTCGCTAGGGCTGTCGCCCTGGCGACTGAACAGACGTGACCAGAATCCGCGCTTGGGAGTGAATTGAGGAGCGGCGCGCTGATCGGTTAAGGCAAGCCTTTGCGCCTGCTCCCGCCAAGCGTTCCGTTCTTCACGAAGTTCTGCAACCTGCTCACGCAACAGCCTGTTTTCAGCCTGTAAACCGGGGGTGTCACTCTCTGTTAATTTGGGCTGTAAAGGTTGCTGCACCCCGGTTACAGGGGGCCAGACGCGAAACAGTTCGACAGGCTCAATGCGCCACTCGCCATTGTCAGATTTTTCGGCGGAAACGCGTCCTATCTTGATTGCCTTCATAAGCGTTTGGCGGGTGACACCGACCTTTTCCGACGCTTCTCTTAGGGTGATACCCATGGTGTCACTCACTGTTAAATTGACCTGTATAGTACCTATATACCGGTTGCATCATCATCGGAAAATGTATCGGCTGAACGAAGCTTGCTACCCAGGCCAGTGACTAGCTGAGAAATTTCCTGCTGCACCGTTGGATCAGATTCCTGTTGTTGGGTGGCAGGCAAGTCTGGTTCCATACCGTCAAGAAAAGGCTGCGCTGGTGGGGGAGTGCCCGGGCCGCTTGGCAATTGGCGCTCGTCTCGAAATAAGGAGGGCAAACGCCGTAATGGCGCTTGTTGGCCGAGCTCCTCAGCATCCGGCTGTTCTGCTTCCGATATGATGACCGCAGCACTGAACAGCGAGTAGCGCAGGCCGTCACGCTTACCGGACCATGCGACCCGGTCGTTGATGATGTGGGCATTTACGGTGCCATTTTCCCCAATCTGGCGAATTTCTATCCAGCGATCCTCGGCCAAAACATCCACGGCGCGTTGGACCGTGCGACGGCTGCATTTCATCAATGCTGCCAAGGTTTTTTGGCTTACGACAACAGCATTATGCTCACCAACCCGTGCGGTCAGGATGTGCATTAGCTGGGCCGCTTTAGGGGCTTTCTCGATCAAACTAGCCCATGCTTCATGAGCTGCTCGCTCTGTCTGAACCCAGTGACCTGGTGGTTGCCGCTTCGCCAACTCGGACATTTTTAAACCCTCCGCATATGGCGCGGGGGTGCGCCATCTGTGTCCAATAATTTGACACGCATGACGGTTTGGCAGACTCATTTCAAGTCAATAAATTGGACACAGAGCGCAAATGGATTGCCAAGGATGACGCAGGGGTGCGTCATAGCTGGTGACGCAGGGGTGCGCCATAGCTGGTGACGCACCCCCCCCCCAGTAACATATTGATTTGTAATAATGTTTTTTCTGCCCCTTCTATATGATCTAAAGGGGGTGCAAGCGCGGACCTAAGCGCTGGCGAAGCAGCCCCTTTAGATAGGAACAAAAAGTGAACAATGAGTGCCGCTAGTCGCGGCACACGTTAGGCGCATGGCGATAGGAATCCGTACCCCTTCCACGTTGCAGCACGCTGCAAGGTAGCAATTGGCTATCAGGGGGTGCAGAAGGCGATTTCCGGGCCCCAGGGCACAGGAAGGCGCTTGGGGCCAGTTGGGTCTGCCCAAGGGCTTGGCGGTGCCCTGACGGGCACCAGAGGGCAAAATCAGGGGCTTTCGGTTTCGCGCAGATGGCAGGGCGGACATTCGCCCTCGCCAGCAGTGCCCCAGCTATCGAGCCAGCGGGCGACTTCCTTGCCCGTCAGGTGCAGCCCGGTTTCCCGATATTCGGCCCATGAGGCTAGGGCTTCGGCCTTGAAGCTCTCGCGGACTTGGGCGCGGTCCACGATCAGATTTGTCCCGCCGCGACAAGCTGGCCGAGCAGGGCGTTTACACGGGTCTGCCACCCGGGGCCGCTGTCACGTAGATGCTCCACCGTCTTTGCATCCAAGCGAATTTTTACCTCGACCTTGGGGTCTTCCGACTTGGGACGCCCACGCCGGGACGGCTTCATCCCGGCCATGAAAGCGGCATCCATCGGTGGGTTGTCGTCGTGAATTTCAGGGTCAAACTTGGCCATAATAGAACCTCGCTTCGTGCTTTTCTGCCGGACGCAGGCTGATGGCGCGGATCGCATCGTCATGAGAGCCTTCGGTGAACACCAGCACGTGCAGGCGATCACCGATCATGCCAAGGGCGACGAAGCGGACCTCTCCATAATCGAAGCGATCATCCTCACGCTCAAACGCCGTGTCCCAATCGAACCGTTCCGCAGCCTGTAAGGATAGGCCATGCTTGGCGATATTGGCTTCATCCTTGGCCGGGTCGAACTCGATTTCCATGATATTTT
>CALMPB010000109.1 GCA_937871985.1 uncultured Burkholderiaceae bacterium | reverse complement strand
CACGCTGACGTTTACTGGCCGGGATCGTTACACCACTCTACGGGGCACTACTTGGGACGGCGGTCCGCGCTGGCGATTCCCGGAAGATGCAATCCCACTTCTCAAATTGCACGGATCAGTTAGTTGGAGATTCTCGCGCGCGGAAATACCGCATTGGGGCATTCCTCGAATTGGAATATACGAAGTCGAGGACGCGCAGGCGCCCGCTCCGGAGAACAACCGGCTGGACTCCAAACTCATCTTCGGAGGCGGCAATAAGCTCCGTCCCGACGAGCCATGGCCTGCACTTTATGCTGCGTTCGAAGACCTTCTCGCCGAGGCGGAAACCCTCGTCATCATCGGCTACTCGTTCAGCGATCCACACGTTGACGCAGCCATCCGACGATGGGCTGCCCAGTCCGGCAGCCGCAGAATCATCAACATAGACCCCTATCCGATTGAGCATCCATCCATTTCGAGTAGCATTGGCGATCTCCGTTACGCACTTGATCCCACATGCATCACCGAGGAGGGTATTCCCGGCCTTCAACGCAGCAGCGACGAGGCTCGCTTTTCGCTGATCAAGCGCAAAGCACATGTCGGCATACCTGAAGTCTTCGGTAAGGATGGCGAAGGTGACTAGTCAAGGCCTCCTAGGTCCCAGGGACGCTTGGAGTCCGCGTTGAAGTCTCAGGTGCGTGGCGCCCACATAGTGTCCCTGATGGGCATGGGGTGAGGCCCGCAACTTAACGGGCCTCACCCCTCCCAGTGTCTACCGCACCGAACGTTGGCTACCAGGGCCAGTGCTCGCTGATCCAGAGGGCCAAGCCTCCCAGCTTGAACGCCACATAGATCGCGAGCCTTACCCACGCAGCCTTCTCGCGGCGAGGGAGTTCCGCTCTTCTTTTATTCAAGAGGAACCTTCCTTCTTTCCGGCACAGCGGACACGAAAGGTTGAGAAGAGTCGTCTCGAAGGGCCTGAGCTCACCACATGGGTTGCATGCTCAGTCCTCCGAGCTATGATCATCGGTGTACAACCGGAAGATCTTAATTCCAACTCGTCTCGCTCCTGGCGAGGCGATCGGCCCTCAGTCGTTCCCGCGACTGGGGGCTTTCTCGTTCCCGGGCGTTGGGCCTGTGCGTTATCCGTCGCCACTAAAAGCATGCCAGCGAGAGGCGCGAATTTCGCTTGTTAGCGATGCATCTCCAACCCACGCAGCAACATTCATGGTGGCGCGCGAGCACGGGTCGCATCGTTTGGTATCAAGCGCGCCAAGTCGGCTTACGGACATCGCACAGACCTGGCACAATGAACTCGCATTGAGCTAGCATGATCTAGCAAAGTAGCGTCTAGATCACCAAGTGTAAGACGGATCATATGAGTCTAAGCTTCTAGGATTCAAGGTAACTATGACTGGAACATCAACAAAAAATGCCAAGATTCGTGTGGATCTGGATCAGAACGAGTTGGTCAAGCGGGACCAGTTGCTCACGTTGATGCTGCTCTCAACGAAGCGCGGGGGCGTTCCGATACGGAGCTCCTTTGTGCAACGTTCTGAAGATATGAAGAGGCCAGACGGTTCTCGAGGGGCCTCCCTGTCGAAGCTGGTCACCGATGAACGCGCGCTGGACGGCTTCCTGCTTATTCACGCGCTCGCGAGTTCCTCGGACCCTTACGACGTCCGAGCGCCCGCGGCGACCTGGGCGCAGATGGTGGGCCTGCTGGAAACGAACGAATTGCTTTCCGGTCAACAGCGCTGGTCGAGAGTGGTCGCCAAGCTGAAAAGCTTGCAGCTGATTACCACGAAACCTGACGGAAGGGGCACACGATACACTCTGCTCGACGAAAGCGGTGACGGCAGCCCCTACGTGCGTCCGCAGGACATCCAGACGCACGGGGGTTGGGTGAGCCTCCCGCATATCTACTGGCTTGAAGGGTATGACCGGAGACTTCGTATGCCGGGAAAGATTATGCTGCTGATTGCGCTCGACCAGCGAAACAAGTTCACCCTTCCTGCGGACCGCGTGCCTAAATGGTACGGAGTCTCCAGGTCAACGGCGCAGCGGGGCTTCACTGAGCTCGAAAACGAGGGCATTCTCACCTCGACTTCGAGCACCATTTTTGATCGTTCCGCCCCCAACCACTACCGCACCGAAAAGATCTATGAGGCACAAGGGCTGTGGACAAAAGCTGAGCGAAGGCGCGCTATGACGAGGGTGCGTGGGGCTGCTAAGAGCGCCAGCACTGGCTCTCAGCCCCCGCAAGGTGCTGCGCCATGAATTCTCCCGGATAGCCCGGTATGCGTGAGGAATGCAGGTGTTACAAGGTGACTGGCTCAACTAGAGAACGGTTATCGATCTTGGACCCTCGATTGCTTGGTAGCCACGCAGTCCCAATGGGTCTGAACGTGAGTCGAGCCGCTACGTCAGCTGAGGACTCCTGCGCGTAATCGAGAAGCTCTCGGCTCCCTGGAGTGCGTGGATCAAGCCAATCCTCCCAGAGCTGCTTACTCAAATAGAGGGGCTCGCGGTCATGAACGTTAGCCATCTCGCCCTGTGGGGGATGGGTCAGGATCGTCGTCGAGAGTATCCATCGCGAAGGGTCGTCATCGGCCTTGGTGGGGTCTCGCCACCACTCGTAGAGGCCGGCGAAGGCGAGAACCTCGTTTTCGTTCGAAGGGTGGATGTAGAAGGATTGCCGATCACCCGTCTTGCGGCGCTCGTAGAAGCCGCTCGCTGGGATGATTGCCCGTCGTTTTGCGAATGAGCCTCGATACATCCCACTTGTTGGGACAGTTTCGACTCTTGCGTTGATAGGAGTTGGCCCTTCCTTGAGTGACTTCTTGAACGGAGGCACGAGTCCCCAGCGTGCCGATTCGAGGCGCCGGCCTTCCTGTCCCTCCTTTGCTGACTCCACGACAATGGGCACTTGCTCCGAAGGGGCGATATTGAAGGAGACCTTTGGGAGACGTTCCGCGACTCGATCTATCTCAAACAGCGGGATGAGGCCGTCCGCAACTCGAGTCAAGACGTATCGTCCGCACATGATGTCAGCCTAAGCGGGGTGCCACGTCCTTGACCAGGAATCCGTAAGCGCGCATCTGTAGTAGACCTAGCGTCTGCGTCGCTCGGACTGCTACTCTGCCGCAGGGTTCTGGCCTGGGTCGATGACGTCGTCTCTCAAGATTGAAGGCTTGGAGTGATTGTGAAGCTGATCAAACAAGCCTTGAGGGGGAGCGTTCAAGGACTTGTCGTCTCACCTTCCTCCTCGGGGTCAGGCGTCCAAAGCCTAATTTGCTGAGAAAAGTCTTCATGCAGCTGTCGATGCACTTTGGCAGCATTGGTCGTGACGAGCGCAACGCTGTGCTGTGCCCGAGTGACGGCAACATAGAAACCGCAAGCAGTGCCTTGTTTGAGGAGTTCCTTGCTCTTTAGCCACTTTCCGATTGGACCTGTGGCCGCAACAAGGATCGCAACTCGTGTTCGAGTTAGTCCTTTCGATGTACCAAAGCTGAGCACCTCCGTATCAGGGAGCTCACGATCGGTCGCCTTGATCCTCAGAATTGTCGGACGCTGATCCCAGTGCTCAATGTAGGTGTGGAAGTCGGATTCATCTACTAGAAAAACTCCGTCATGTCCGGTGTTTTCTGTCTGTGTGGAAGTGGTGGCAGGGAGATGGAGGGCAGGATTGTGGATGAGATCTGAGAAAGACGCGATGTCCTGATTAAAGCGAGTCGTCACTTCGTTGAACGTGAGCTCGCATGTGCCTCCCGCCTCCTTCTCGCGATACCACTGCATTGCCTCAACGCCACGATATGCGCGGTTGCTTCGATCCGAGCGCGACGTGGCGAGCACGGCCTGACGAACATCTCCCGTGCCGAAGAGGTTGATGCTGGAGCGAATGAGCGCTTCGAGGACGTAGAGGTCTGCTCCGCTCAGATCTTGTATCTCGTCTATGTAGAGGTTGGTATAAATGCGCTCCAAGCGTCGGATTGGGGCGTTCGATGTGGCCTCGAGTACTTTCTTTGCGAGGGTTCCGAGACGTGCACTGTAAGGCTGATGGCGATCGTTCAGGTAATACCGCCAACCGGAACGACCTTTTGGAATATCAGCGGTGCTCTGCACAAAACACAATCCGCTCGCGACAATCCCCGGATGTAACGCCGGCAAATAAGGACGGACGATGTGTCGCACGAGAAAAGCAAACCATCCCATGGTCTCGTGCTCGCTAGGGAGTAGCCGAGGGACCCGAGAGGAGATCTCGTTCTGACCGTTGGTGGTGTACGTAATAGAAGCAGAATGCGTGCCGGGCCGCTCAGCGAGTATTCGGGCTGCAATCTCCGCAGTTTTACCACTACCGGCGACGGCGATCCTCACCTCAGCTGGCATCAATGAACTCGATTGCTTCTGTGATGTAGCTTGGCCACTCAAGGGACTCTGTGGTGTTCGCGATGCGCCAAGCTGCCTCGGTCTTGTCTGAGAGCATATGCGCTTCAACGTCTTCACCAGCACCTAGCCCGAAGATGGTGCGGAGTTTATCTTGTCCGTTGGCGAAGACGATCTGCGGTTCTAGAGTCCTACCGCAGCCCTCAGCGCCTACGAATAGTTCGCGTACACCGGTCAGCAGAAGGCTCCCTGCTTGAGTTCGCCAGTGAGAGGGGGGTTTGCCGTCGTTGTCCCGTAGGACGGCGATCTTCTTTCCAAGAGCGGCAGCGAGCTCCAAGGCTCGTTTTCCACGTGTCCCAAGAGCCACTACATCGATGCCGTGGTCTCGGGGTTCAGCACCTTTGATTCGCTTGTAGGCAAGATTGAAGACCATCTCATCAGAAGGCCCTTCAACGACAACGACCTTGCTGGCGATCGCGAGACGCAAGGTGTCGTAGCCAGACTGCTTCTGAAAATAGGCGATCGTATCTTCGGAGAAGGCATCGTTCTTGAGCGGAACAATTCGCGCATCATGCATAAGGTGAAGCATGTCGAACCCAAGGCGGTTGAGGACAAAAGAACTATGGGTACTAATGAAAAGCTGTCGTCCTGCAGCATTCGACTTAATAATGTCGATCATCTGCGTGAGCTGGGTATGAGATAGATGGTTCTCTGGCTCCTCTACTAGTACGAAGCGAGTGTTCTCCGCGCTACGACCCATCGCAAGGGCAATTTTGGTTGATACCTGCCGTCCCTGGCCGAGGAATGAAAACGGCGTCTCCTCGATGTGCGGAGTAACTGCGACGTCCCAGTTCGCATTTGCGCTCTGATCCATCTGTAGGCCAACTCCGAAAGAGTTCCCGTCGTCATGAATTCGGCGGTTGACTTCTCTTAGGATCCCTGATGTGAGGGCTCCTTTCGCCTTGCGATGTTCCAGCGCGATCTTTGCGCCCTCAGCTGGAGTCACAAAGTCCCGCAGCAGCTGACGCATTTTGTAGTCGATTCCAGAACTGCTTGAGGAAGTGCCAGCACTCACCGTTGCGATCCCCAACCCGCGCGGCTGGCGCGTGATAGCCGGGCCTTCGAAGCTTGTCCATTCAACAACGAGCAGATCTGTTGGAATGAGTTCGGGTAGGTCATCCTGTTCAAGGTAGGCCGCGAGTTCTGCACCACGTTCCGGGTCCGGCACGACCTTCAGCCGCAATCCCGGGCAATCCGTCTGCTGGGAGTTGTGCAACCCGCGAAGACGTTCCGCCCCCGGGGTGTCCTCGGTGAAGAAGATTTCAAGATCGATCAGAGGAAGATCCGGCGACTGTCCATTGCGCCGTGCTTGAAAGAACTCCGCAACTACATCCTGATTAAACCAGTATGGGCTGAGATCGTCGTTGGCCCACCGCCCCCTGACGCGCCCAGACACTACAAGCGAAATAACCTCAAGAAGAGTGGATTTTCCCGCCTCGTTGTCACCGACAAGAATATTGACTTCAGGATTTGGCTGGAAGTCCAGCTCTTTGAAGCATCGGTAGTTGGTCGCCTTGATCCGATTGATCATGCTTCTGAGTATGACATCGTTGTAGTTTCAGTCAACTATCACCGTATCGCCTGTGGAGTGCGGGCGCGTCTGGGACATGACAGGCCGGGTACTAACCACTGTGACCCCTCGGGCGAACTGCTGCGCCAGCTCGCCGAACATGCGCCAGGACCGTTGCTGGCGAGATCCCGTAGAGGCGCGACAGGGAGTAGCTTGTCTCTCCACCTTGGTACGCGGTGACGATGTCTGCTACTTGCTCTCGAGTGAGGGTCACGACCCGTCTTCTGGGTAAGTTCTCGGTTAGAGTCCCGCTAGGCCTCTGGCAACTTTTTGCCGCCGAAATCAAGGCAATCGTTGGGTTCGGGCTTTCTCCCATGTTCGAATAATGCGCCAGGAGGCCAGCCACTGCGATGATTCGGGGCGCGTTCGGCATGCGAGTCGGGTCATCGATCGCATCTCTC
>CALMPB010000108.1 GCA_937871985.1 uncultured Burkholderiaceae bacterium | reverse complement strand
AGATCCTCCTTAAATCACAACCTCAAATCTGTGCCATTGGTGCTGACGGCGGACAAAGTGCGGTGACGAATATCGGCCACCATCGATCCGATTTTAGCGATACCCATAGGAAAATTCCGAAGACCGTCAGGTCTATCAGGAAGATGCCGACCACGACGTGGTGGAATCCGTAAAAGGTCGGGCTGACCAGGCGGGTCGCGATAGTGGCGAGCATGAAGGTGTAAGCGACGACCCTTTCGGGCCATTCGCCCCACCTCCACGCCGCCGCTACCATTAGGGCGCCGCAAACCCAAAAAATGATTACGTACCAAGGCATTCACGCCTTGAAACGACGCAATTTTGCGGCGTCAAGCTAATTCACGCGACTTTGACCAGCGCCGGGGCTTCCGCCTTGGGGAGGGCCGCATGGACGGTGTCGTTCGGGCCGAAAGCCGATGGCTCGATGCCGAGGCCCTCGCGGATCGGGGCCATCAATTCGTGCATCTCGTGCATCTTCTCCTGCATATCGAAAGCGGCGTTAGCCACCTCGCGGCCGACCTTGAGAACATCGGCGGCGAAGTTTGGCCCCATGCGCATTTCCATACGCTCGGTGAGGATCACCGACAAAGCCGAATAGACCGCTGCTGCTGCGCGAACCGCGTCTTGCTTGGCGGGGATGAAGGCGTCCGCGATATTGTTCGCGGCTTGACGACGGGTACGAGGCATAAGCTCCCTTTCTGCCGGAGCAGCCCTCGCCCCGGCGGTTAGCGTCCTTGCATTTTGATAAGCGCTTCTCCCCAGCGCTGCAGGCCATCGGAGAAGATGAAAACGAGCAAGAGAGTGAGAATGATCAGAATCGACAGGATTGCTATCAACACCACTCTGGGAAGGGTGTTCAGCTCATTGATAACCCCCTCGGTTGCCTTGTCAGACCGCTCGGGTTCAGGATTGAGCGACGCCCTGTGATCCCGAACCTCGTGCGGCGCCTCAGGGAGTAAGGCTTCTCCAACATCATGGTTAATAGGCGTTAATTGCTTAGGTAATGATTGCTCACCTGAATGCTGCGCCACCATGCGAGCGGCTTGGCGGCGGGTCACACCGCCTAGCTTCTGCCTTGCCGAGAGAATCTGATTGTCGATCGTACGCGTGGACCGGGACAGACGCTGCGCGATTTCGCTGGTCTGATAACCCTGATCAACCAGCAGCAGAACCTCACGTTCGCGTGGCGTGAGCGCCTCCACGCTAGGCTGTTGATCCACGTCGAATGATTCCTTTTTTTTGTGCGGCGCCAAGGGGCCTTTCTTACAAATTTACCTTTGTTTGCAACTCTGTGCCAAAATGGGTCAATATCTGGCTGGGCTATTGCGCTGCGCCCAACTGAGCGCCTGCGATGAGATGGCCTCAACGTCTTGGGAACCCTTAAGGGACCGTTCGGGGGCGACGTCCTTTTGACGCGTGTCAAAGCAGAGCGGCCGCCTAGCGGCATATTGCATTTCGGGAGGCGCGATGGGACACTCGGTCGAAGAATTTTTGCGTGGCATGGTCGAGGAAGCGCTCGCTATTGCTGACCGACATGGCCTTCTGAAAGTCGGTATCGCCCTTAATGGCGCACTGGTCGAGTTGGATGGCAAAGGATGCGCCCCAGCCGATATCGACGTTGACACCACGCATTGACCCCGAGGACCTGTGAGGCGATCTCGGAGGTCACCTCACGACGCTCAAATAAGAACGAACCCTTCGCCGAAGCAGGGGTCTATCAGGTTGTTGGTAGTCGGGTCCGCCATCTGAACGGCAACGCGGGAATGGGTTCCAGGTTATCGAAACCATCCTACTACGCACCCCAGCGCGCCGAAGACCAGCACGCCGATCACGATCATCTCGATCTTTCCCAGACGGTGGGCCGGCTCTTCGTTGCTCTACCGAATTACACTTGTCTTTGGAAGTCGATGCCATCGGATCGCCGGGGATTGAGCCGGCCGCGCCCCAAGCGTCGAGCACCCCCGGCTTATACGCTACCGGATTGGGTTCGGCATTCGGGTTGGTGGACCGGAACCCCGGCGACTCGCATCCGCTGCTCAATATCTCCAGCCGCTGAAGCTTGTCGGCGATGATACTGGCTGCGATCGCACTCGCGCGAAACTGTCAATCGCGATCATGATGCTGGAACTCTTTGAGCAGGGATTTCGTCCAGCCACGCATGGGGTCCTGAAGGATATAGGACAGTTCGTCCCGATTCGTCTATCGCATCGAATCGCTCCTTGTTGAAACGAGAACGGAGCAGGAATGAGCGATGTAGGACAGCGGTTTGAGAATCGCACCGGCCATGCGATCCTGCACCAATGTGCAACCGCTTGTGTGTTACGGCCCACGCCGCAAACGAGAAGCTGCCTGACGGCTGACGCCTAAGTCAGACATAGCCCTAGGCTGGTCAGCAGGTCTACATTCCAAAGAAATGTTCCATGCTTCCGCCGGAAGTCACAACCACGCCCGCCCTCATGACCGTCGAGCCGGCCTCCCCGCCCGCGAACGGCGGGGCATCTGCTGTTATTATCGGTGGAGTGCGGCGATCCGCCAAACGGACCTCCACGACGGGGGATTCGAGGGCATCCGCGTGCCCAATATTTGCCCAACGGATGGGCGAGTTGCCCAAATTTTCTGGGCAAATCCTGGGCACGGAGCCAGATCCAGCGATCTTCAGCGGATATGAAAAAGCCCGCCAACTCATTGAGAAGGCGGGCTTATCGATGGTGGGCGTGGCAAGGATTGAACTTGCGACCCCTGCGATGTCAACACAGTGCTCTACCACTGAGCTACACGCCCACGGGAGTGGCGCCTTTAGCGGGGAGGTTTGGCCCGCGCAAGCATCCGTTTCACATTTAGTTGAGGCCGCTCACATTGTCCGCCTCGAACATGCGATCGACCTCCAGCACCAGATCGCGCAGGTGGAAAGGCTTCGACAGGACGCGCGCCTGCGGCATGGCCTTGCCGGCCTTCAACGTGACGGCGGCGAAGCCGGTGATGAACATCACGCGCATGTCCGGCGCGATGTCCGCCGCCTTCTGCGCCAGCTCGATCCCGTCCATCTCGGGCATCACGATATCGGTGAGCAGCAGATCGAATCGCTCCGTCTCGATCAGCGGCAACGCCGCCGTACCGCGATCGACCGCCGTCACCGCATAGCCCGAACGCTCCAGCGCCCGGGTAAGATATTCGCGCATCACCTGATCGTCTTCGGCCAGCAGGATTCTGATCATTTGGGGTTGTCGGTCCTCAACTCTGGCGATGCCTCGCGCGGCGCGCGCATTATGCGCCAACCCATTAAGAATTTCCATCCGCGCGAGGGCCAGTTGCGACGGGTTGCAACCTCCCATAGGTTCGCGCGCCGATGACGCGATCGTTCGACATCCTCGGCCCGGAGATTCCGGAAAGCCCCGTAGTGCTGTCCGTCCCCCATGGGGGGCGCGAGTATCCGCTGGCGCTGCGTGCCAATCTGCGGGTGCCGACGGAGTTGCTCGCCTCGCTGGAGGATCGCCATGTCGACACGATCGCGCTGGCCGCGCGCGGATGCGAGACGCTGATCGTCCAGCGGCTCGGTCGTGCGTGGATCGACCTCAACCGCGGCGAGCATGAGCGCGACCCCGCCGTCGACGACGCCGCCGCCGACAGGCCGCCGACCGCCAAGGTGCGCGGCGGGCTGGGCATCGTG
>CALMPB010000107.1 GCA_937871985.1 uncultured Burkholderiaceae bacterium | reverse complement strand
GCGCCCCTGAAAAGGGCTTACAGTCGAAAGCCGAAGCATTGTTTCATCGGCCAAAGGAGATCCACATGAACCATACTCATCGCGCGGCAGTTCTCGGCGGATTGCTGGCAATCGCCCTTCCGTTCTGCGCCGCCCAGGCCCAGCTTAGCGGCGATCTGCTTAAAAGCGGCGCCAACGGCGCAAGCAGTCTTCTTGGCGGCGGAGCCGGAGGCCTGCTGTCCGGATCGGGCGCCGGTTCAAGCAATATCAGCAATATTGCGGGCGTACTGCAATACTGCCTCAAGAACAAATACCTTAGCGGCAACAGCGCGCAATCGATCCAGGACTCGCTGATGAACAAAACCACCAACAAGCCGTCGACCACCAGCAGCAGCTATACCGACGGCATAAAGGGAATACTGCACAGCGACGACGGAAAGCAAATGAACCTGGGCGGCAGCGGGCTGAAAGCCGCGGCCACCGAGCAGATCTGCAACACGGTGCTTTCCTCGGCGAAGTCCATGCTTTGACCGCCGCGGGCGGCAGAAACGCCCAGGGTGAAAAGCCGGCGGCGACGGAACAGATTCTTCAGGAGCCAAGCCAGCGCAATACGCCGCGCCCCGCCGCCTGGCCGCCGGCAAGGCAGGCGGTCAGCAGATAGCCGCCGGTCGGCGCTTCCCAGTCCAGCATCTCGCCGGCGCAGAACACGCCGGGCGCCGACCGCAGCATCAGGCTCTCGTCCAGCCCTTCGAACCGCACGCCGCCGGCGCTGCTGATGGCCTCGGCCAAAGGCTGCATGCCGTTCAGCCTTACCGGCAGCCTCTTGATGCCGGCCGCCAAGGCCTGCGGATCGTCGAAGGCCTCCTTGGGCAGGCATTCGCGCAACAGCCCCATCTTGGCGCCGTGCAGGCCCAGGCGGCTGCCCAAATGGCTGGACCACGAACGAGCCCCGCGCGGCCGGCCGGTTTCGGCGCGCACCCGCGCAAGCTCGTAGGCGGGCAGCAAGTCGATATGCACGACCGCCTCGCCCTGCGCCAGAATCGTGTCGCGCACGCTGGCCGACCACGCATACATCAGCCCGCCCTCCAGGCCGTCGGCCGTCACCATGAGCTCGCCGCGCCGCATGGCGGGCTCTCCCTGGGGAGCCATGGCGACCGCCTTCAGCGGCCGTCCCGCGAACTTCTCTGAAAAATAAGGCGTCCAGCCGGCCAGGAAGCCGCAATTGGCCGGCAACAGCGGCGCCACCTCGACGCCGCGCCGCGCCAGCACGCTTTGCCAGGCCCCGTCGGAGCCCAGCCTGGGCCAACTGCCGCCGCCCAGCGCCAGCACCACCGCGTCCGCGCGCACTCGCAGCGGACCCGCGGGCGTCTCCAGCCGCAAAGCGCCATCGTCATCCCAGCCGCGCCAGACATGCCGCGTATGCACCCGCACTCCGCCGGCGCGCAGGCGGCGCAGCCACGCCCTCAGCAAAGGCGCGGCCTTCATTTCCTTGGGAAACACCCGGCCCGACGAACCGACGAAGGTTTGCACGCCCAGGCCATGCGCCCACTGGCGCGCCGCCTGCGCATCGAAACGATCCAGCCAGGGCGAAACCTGCGGTTCGCGCCCGCCGAAACGCGACCGGAACACGTGCGCCGGCTCGCTATGGGTAAGATTGAGGCCGCCGCGCCCGGCCAGCAGAAACTTGCGGCCCACCGAAGGCATGGCATCGTAAAGGTCGACGGCCACGCCCGCCTGGGCCAGCGTTTCGGCCGCCATCAGCCCGGCCGGGCCGCCGCC
The DNA here is from genome assembly GCA_937871985.1 of uncultured Burkholderiaceae bacterium. Next base: position 21,825 of record CALMPB010000107.1, on the reverse strand, counting down.
TATGACGGCAACAGAATGAGAAGACATGGCATTGAATGACAAAGCAGCCCCGGGAGCATGGCCGGCGGCAACCGGCCATGCTCATGAAAAAGGGCAAAAGAAATGCCACGGTAGCACAAAGCCGCGCCGGCCCAGGGCCGCTACCCGTCAATATCCAGCGCCTTGCCTTCGACGAACCCGGCCATTACACATTCATGACGCCCACCGTGCATCCGCAGGCGAATTGGGGGATGGGTTCGTAGCACCAGACTTCGCCGCGGGCGCCGCCGGCCGCCCCCGCGGCGGCGATATAAGTGCGGATTTCGTAGCCGCCCTGCCCGCCGTCGAGGTAGGTGGCGTCGTCGGTATAGTCGAGCAAGGCGTCGCGGTCGTTGGCGGCCCAGCGGCGCAGGAACTCCCTATCCCATTCCTCGTTGATCAGGCCCGTGTCCGGCGTACATGGCCAATGGGAGATCCCGCCGGTGCCGATGACCGCGATCCGCTCGCTCATGGTCTCGGCGGCCTGGCGTATGGCCTGCCCCAGGGCGTAAACGCGGTGCAGGGGCGCCAGGGGCGGATTCTGGCAATTGATGTTCATGGGAATGACCGGCAAATCGTAGTCGGGCGTCAAATGGTGCAGCGGCACCATGACGCCGTGGTCGAATTTCCATTCCTCGCAATAACTGAGATCCACGCTTTGCATCATGCCCTGGATCAGGCGCAGGGAAATATCCCGGCTTCCCGGAACCCGGGTGCGGGGAATGCGCAGCCACTCGGGATCCTCGATGGGGCCATCGTAGTGATCCGCCATGCCCACCGCGAATGCGGGCATATTGTCCATGAAGAAATTGGCGAAATGCTCGGCCGCGATCACCACCAATACATCCGGACGCGCATCGCGCAATGCCTGGCGCATGCGCGCGTAGCTTTGCATGAGGCGCTCCCGCGCCTTGGGCTCGGCGCGCTCGGTGCGTGCCGTAATACCCGGACCGTGGCTGCACACGCCGCAAAATACAATACTCATGGTTTTTCCTTCTTGATCGCGTAGATGCCCTCGCGCACCTCACCGTAAGAAGCCAGGCCGGTGCGCATGGCGTCCAGGTAATCGTTCCACTCGTACCCGCAGGCCGCGGCAAAATGCATCAACAACTGGCCGTTGACCCCCAGCACGTACAACAGGCCGATATCCGGCTTGCCCAGCGCACCGCGCTCCTCCTGGCTAAGCTCGTACGCCTGCATGAAGGCATCGGGCCCGGCCTTGAACGCCTCCAGGGCTTCAGGGCTGCGGTTGACCTCGTAGATGAGTTTCTGCACCGCGTACAAAGTCATCTGGCACCCGTCCCGGCAATTGACGCATTCCGGTCCTGCGCATCGTCCAGCAGGATATGGTCGGGCAGGTCGTAGGCCCGCACGCAGCGCTCTCTGGCCACCACCTTGCGCACGGCGGGGCGCGCCGCCACATGCTCGGCCAGCGCCCGGTAGCGGGGACGCTCGGGCAGATCGCACTGAAGGCGCTCGTCGTAGCTCCAAAGATAGAAGACGAACAGGTAGGCATCCACCACGGTAAACGTCTCGCCCAGGGCATACGTGCTGGCCGGGTCGAGGCGCGACTCGATCAGCGCCAGGTATTTGGCCAGGTTCTTCCGGCCCTGCCGCTGCACATGCTCCATCGCCGCCGGATCCTCCCCGCCATAGGTCTGCGGCCGGAACACCGAACGGTACGATACATGCAGGCTGCTTGAAATCAGATTCATCCACTCGTGGGCCCGCGCCCGCGCCAGCGTGCCGGGACGCGGCAGCAACTGGCGTTCGGGAACCAGATCGGCGATATAGGTAAGAATGGCCTGGGATTCGGTAAGCGGCCGGCCGTCGATGCCCAGGGTAGGCACCGTCCCTCCGGGGTTGAGCCGCAAATATTCCTCCCGCCGGTTTTCCTGATTGCGGATATTGACCGACACCGCCTCGTACGCCAGGCCCGACTCTTCCAGGGCGATATGCGAGGCCAGCGAACATGCCTTCGGGCTGTAGTACAAGTCAAGCTTTGGCGGAAAAGCGAAAGACGGCGAACCGGACATAAAATTTCCTCGATGAACAAAAGCCCGCATCGGTGCAAACACTAGCGCCCTGGCAAGCCCAGGCGGGGCCATTTACATTAAAATTGTCGATGAACGGCGCGGCAGCGCAGCGGCATCTTGCACAATAATAAAAATACCGCCGCCCACTGTATGTCCCCTGAACTGTGGACAAAACGCACAAACACGGAGTCTGCAAATGCGGATATGGAAAGGCAACCCGCCGCCCGGCAGCAAATTCCCGATCTCGCAATCGGGGCTCTCCCAATTGCTGTCGGCCATTACCGACGAAGACCGGGCGCGATTGCCCAAGGCCATCCTGGATCTGGTTCGTTCCGAGGTGGACATGCTGAATTGCGCGCTGTTCCTGCTGCCCGCCAGAGGCCAGCCACTCCTGCTGGGACACGCCGAATCCCGGCCGTCCCCGACGCCTCCGTCAGCCTCCAGCGCCTACATCAGGCAGCACTACCAGCGGGACATCGCCCTGCAGGAGGTTCTGCGCAACAACACCCAAACACCGCAGGCAAGCTCCACCATCCTGCTGCACCAGAACGCGCAGGACATCATCGACCCCGCCTACCGCAATGCCTGCTACGACAGCGTGGGCACCCTGCAGCGGTTCGGCATATTCCGCCAGCTCGGGAACAACAACAATCTGTTCATCGGCCTTTACCGCACGGCCCACGCGCAAGCGCTGTCCCAGTCCGACCTGCGCTACCTGGAGCTTCTTGCCAATTGCCTGGGCGAGGCCGCCGTCCAGCGTTTTCGCACCATGCCGCAAGCGCCGGCCATCAGCGCCAATGGGCTGGATCGCCTGCAAGCCGGGCTGGACAACAAGCTCAGCAAGCGCGAATACGATCTCGTTCTATCCATTGCCCGGGGCCTGACCGTGCCCGCCGCCGCCCAGGCCATGGGCATAAAAACCGCCTCGGCCATCACCTACCGCAATCGCGGCTTCGCCAAACTGGGCGTAAGAACCCAGCAGGAGCTCTTTGCCAAGCTCATGGAGCACGGTCACGGCGCCACGGCATTGCCGGGCGGGCCGGCGGAGTAACAGCTCGTTTCCTCCAATGCCGGCCCGGCGCAACCAAACGCCGCCGGATTGCTACAATCGCACCATAGTCACCTTATGGAATTACGACGCGATGGGATTCGAACAACTGGCCGCACTGAAACGCGAGCTGACCGCAAAGGCCGAGCAAGAACGGCAGGCAAAGCGGGGCAACCGTAAAGAGCGGGTTTCGCAACGGCCGGCCACCCCAAAAAACAACCAGAAGAACGCCGAGCCGGTCGATCCCGTCGTCATCACGATCTCGCGCCTGCAGCGCCTGTTCCCAAAGGCCTTCCCCAAAAAGCCGGCTCCCAAGGTGCCTCTGAAACTGGGTATCCACAAGGAATTGCACCTGCAGGCGGAAACCCTCAAGCTCACTCCCGAGGAAATCACCGAGGCCGTCAAGACCTGGTGCCAGGGCAGCCGCTACTGGGCCTGCATGGTTCAGGACGCTCCGCGCCTGGATCTGTCGGGAGAGCCGTCCGGCACGGTCACGGCGGCCGAGGCCCAGTTCGCCAAGAAACTGGCGGCGCGCCAGCGCGCCAACGCCGCGAAATCACGCAAGGCGGCCAGGCAGCCCGACCCTCAACCCGCCAAAGACACGCACGCCGAACCCGAAAACCAGCCAGACCCCACGACTCAAGCCGCCGAACCTGAAACCGGCACGCTGGACGTTTAAGCGGGTTCCTGCAAGGCGGCGTCCTCTCCGGAGGGCGCGCGCTGCTGGTATTTTTGCGCCAGCACGGCGCACACCATGAGCTGGATCTGGTGAAACACCATGAGCGGCAGCAGCATCGGGCCCACCATGCTGGAGGCGAACAGCACCTGGGCCATGGGAACGCCGGTCGCCAGGCTTTTCTTCGAGCCGCAGAACACGATGGTGATTTCGTCTTCCTTGTTGAAGCCCAGGCGGCGGGCGAACTGGGTGGTGGCCACCAGCGCCAGGGCCAGTACCACGCAACACGCCAGCACCAGCAACAACAGCGCGGAGGGGGGAACCGTTTTCCATAACCCGCCGATGACCGACGCGCTGAACGCGGTGTAGACCACCAGCAGGATGGAACCCTGGTCGACCGCCTTGAGCCAGGCCTTGTTGCGGTGTACCCAGGCGCCGATCCAGGGGCGCATAAGATGGCCCGCCACGAACGGCAGCAGCAATTCGACGCTGATATGCACAATGGCGTGCAGGGTCGACCCCGACTTGCCTGCCGCCCCGATCAGCCAGCTCACCAGCAACGGCGTAACCACAATGCCGATCAGGCTGGAGGCGGACGCGCTGCACACCGCCGCCGGAATATTGCCGCGCGCGATGGAGGTAAAGGCGATGGCCGACTGAACCGTGCCGGGCAAGGCGCACAGATACAGCATCCCCATGTACAAAGGCTCGCCCAATACGGGAAGCAGCACAGGCCGCAATACCCACCCAAGAATCGGAAACATGATGAAGGTGCAGGCAAACACCAGGGCATGCAGGCGCCAGTGCATGGCGCCCGCGACGATGGCGCTGCGCGACAGTTTGGCGCCATGCATGAAAAACAGCAGGGCGATGGCCAGGGTGGTCAGCCACTCGAACAGAACGGCTCCGCTCCCATGCGCGGGCAATAGCGTGGCCGTCGCCACGACGGCTATCAGGGTAAGCGTGAATTTATCGAACAGCAGGCGGATACTGGACATGTTTTGAAGGGCTTGCGTGGAACAGGCAATCACGTTAACTTGCCATTGGTTTTCCGTCTAACGATATACAGCCATGAACTATCGCCAGCAAGACAAGATTATCGCACCGGCCCTTTCTTTGCGCGAGCTGAAGACCTTGCCCAGGCCTGTCTACGGCCACTCCGAAGGCCTGCCCAACAAGCCGCTTGGCTATCGCCACAAGCACCCCTGGGTGCAGCTTTCCTACTCGGCCCAGGGCGTCATCCAGGTGCGCACCTCGTCGGGGCTGTTCGTCGCTCCGCCGCAAAGCGCCATCTGGATCCCGGCAGGCATCGAGCACCAAGTGCGCCGCCTCGGCAATACGCAAATCAACAGCCTGTATATCGACGCGGCAACCGCCGGCGTGAAAAAAAATTCCGGCTGCAGGGTTCTGAGCGTCAATCCGCTGTTGCGCGAACTGATACGCCGCTTCGGCAGCCTGCCCGTTCAATACGAAGAATCCGGCCCGCACGGCCATCTGGTGCAGGTGCTGCTGGACGAACTGGCGAATGCGCCTGAAACCGGATCCATGCTGCCGCTGCCGGCCGACCCGCGCCTGCGCACGCTGTGCAACGCGCTGCAGGCCAACCCCGACTCGCGGGCCAGCCTGCAGCAATGGGCCGGCCGGCTGAATGTTTCCGAACGCACGCTAAGCCGGCTGTTCGTGCTGCAAACCGGACTGACGTTCCGGCTGTGGCGCCAGCGCCTGCGGCTCTTGACCGCCTTGCCCATGCTCGAACGCGGCGAGCGCGTCACCGATGCCGCGCTGGCCTGCGGCTATGAAAGCCTCTCGGCCTTCATTGCCGCGTTCCGCGAGCAGCTGGGCGCAACGCCCGGCGAGTTCTTCCCGCCCAGCCAACAAAAATAGAGTCGGCCCGCGGCGTTCATTCTGCTGTCACACACGCCTTTTAGACTGTCGGTTCCGATCAAATCCCAAAGAGGACAAACCTAACCATGAAGCCGACTTTCCGTCTGGCGGGGCCTGCTTGCGCCTGCGCACTGTTCCTGCTGAATTCCCCCGTCTCCCACGCCAAATCCGACAGCTCCGTGCAAATATACGGCATCGTCGATGCAGGCATCCAATACCTCAGCAACGGCCCCTCGGGCCAAAGCATGACCGGCTTGAGCTCCGGCAACCTCAATGGTTCGCGCTGGGGCCTGAAAGGCTCGGAAGCCATCAGCGACAACCTCAAGGCCGTATTTGTGCTTGAAAGCGGCATCGACATGACCAACGGCCAGCTCCTGCAGGGCAAGCGCCAGTTCGGACGCCAGGCCTATGTCGGGCTGAACAGCAAGACCTGGGGCCAACTGGCCCTTGGCCGCCACAATACGCTCATGATCGACTGGATGAGCAAGTACGCGCCGCTGGGCAATGCCAACATCGGCATCAAGCGCGCCGACCCCGCCCTTTCCGACCGTACCGACAATGCCATCAAATATACCGTGAAGCTGGGCCCCGTCACCGCCGGCGCCTACTACAGCTTCGGCTGGAACAACGACCAGGACATGTCCGACAAGCAAAAGGGCCGCATGGTAGGCGTGGGCCTGAAATACGCCGCCGGCCCCGTCGATGCCGCGGTGCTGTTCCACAGCAAGCATGCCGACGCCCCCAAGACAGGCGCCGACAGCGGCAATCGCGAAGACCGCATCATGGCCGGGCTGAGCTACAAGTTCAGCCAGATCAGCCTTTACGCGGGCTATCGCTGGCTCAAGCAGCACCTGACCACCCAGGACTATCGCAGCAATATGTACTGGGCGGGCATCATGTACCGTCCCACGAAGCCGGTGCGCCTGTCGTTCGCGGCTTACCAGATCAACGGAACGGTCTGCGACGACATGAACAACGCCACCTGCCCCGCCGCGCAGCACGCGGGCTCGGAGCAGAAGCCGACATTGCTGGTGGCATCGGGCGAATACGACTTGTCCAAGCGCACCACGCTGTATGCATTGGGCGGCTATGCCATCAACAACCACGGCTCGTCCATGAGCCTGGCCGGCGGCAAGTACGGCGTCAACGTCGAACCCGGCAGCAACCAGTTCGGCATGCAGGTCGGCATCCGCCATCAGTTCTGATGAGCGCCTTCGTCAACGACGGCCAGGCATCTACGGGCGCCGCAATCACGCTCAGCGGATTGCGGCACGCCTTCGAAGGCCGCACGGTGCTGGACAATGTGGATCTTGCCGTGCCCGCCGGCACGGTCACCGCCTTGCTCGGACCGTCGGGCTGCGGCAAAAGCACGCTGCTGAAGGCGGTGGCGGGGCTTTTGCGTCCGCAGGCGGGAAGCATCGCCTTCGACGGCAGGATCGTCAGCGATGCCTCCCGGCACCACCCGCCCGAGCAGCGCGACCTGGGCATGGTGTTTCAGGACTATGCTCTGTGGCCGCACATGAGCGTCGCCCAGAACGTGGCTTTCCCCATGCAAATGCGCAAGACGCCCCGCAGCAGTCAACCCGCGCGGGTTCGCGAAGCGCTGGCTCTGGTGGGCCTGCAGGGCTACGAAGACCGCCGTCCTGCGCAGCTTTCCGGAGGCCAGCAGCAACGCGTGGCCCTGGCCCGGGCCATTGCGGCCCGCCCGCGCGTCCTGCTGTTCGACGAGCCGTTGTCGAACCTGGATCGCAACCTGCGGGAGTCGCTTTGCCGTGAAATCGGCGCCCTGCTTCACAGCCTTGGCACAACCGCCATCTACGTTACCCACGACCACGAGGAAGCCCACGCGCTCGCGCATCGAATCGCGCACCTGGAGCACGGGCGCCTTGCTGGACTCGAAACGCTGAAAAACAAGGATTCCCATTAAAATGTCCCACTTATCCAAGCTAATCCGTTTTATCCCATCCATCCTTATGACAATCGCCTTCAGTTCGGGAGTGGCTCACGCTCAGTCGCTGACCGTCTATACGGCAGGCCCCGGATCCCTGATCAAACAACTCACCACGGGCTTCCAGGAAAAAACCGGCATCAAGGTCGATGTCTTCCAGGCCACCACGGGCAAAGTCATGGCCCGCCTTGAAGCCGAGGCAGCCAACCCGCGCGCCGACGTCCTGATTTCCGCCTCCTGGGATACCGCGCAAGACCTGGACCGGCGCGGATGGCTGGCGCCCCACGAAAGCGCCAATGCCGCGAAGGTTCCCGCGCAATTCAAAAGCCCGGACTATGTGGCGCAGGGCATCTCGGCCCTGGGCATTATCTGGAACACCCAAAGCGGCACGCCGGAGCCCAAGGACTGGAAAGACCTGACCGCGCCCGCCTTCAAGCAAAAAGTCACCATGCCCGACCCGGCCCTGTCCGGCGCCTCGCTGGATCTTCTGCTGGGCCTGCAGGACGCGCAGCATGAAGGCGCATGGCAATTGCTCGAGAAGCTGCGCGACAACGGCATGAGCGTCTCGGGCCCCAACGCCCAGGCCCTGACTCCCGTACTGCAAGGCGCCAAGTCGGCCGTCTTCGGCGGCGTCGACTACGTCACCTACGGCAGCATCGCCAAGGGCGAATCCGTGAAGGTCATCTTTCCGTCCAGCGGCACCGCCATCGCGCCCCGCCCCATGATGATCCTCAAGTCCAGCAAGCACCTGGACGCGGCCCGCAAATTCATCGACTACGTGCTTTCCGAAGAAGGACAGCGCGCCGTGTCGAACGCCTGGCTCATGCCCGCCCGCGCGGACATCGGCGCCAAGCGCCCGCTGTTCAAGGACATCAAGGTGCTCCCGCAAGCCAACGACGGCTCGGGCGCAGCGCGCAGCGAGACGCTGCAGCGTTTCAACACGCTGTTCGCCAAACCCTGAAACCTTTGGGCAACCATCGCGGCGGCGTCCCCCAGGATCGCCGCCGCGGCATGTCTTCAATGAAAAAAATACCGATTCCCGCCGCCGTGACGCTGGCCGCGTTGGCCGTGCTCGTCGCATTGCCGCTGATGTTCGTGGCGCTTCAGGCCGTGTTCCCCCACCTTGGCTCCGGATCGCTGAAAGACCCTTTCGGCGCGGTGGCCAGGACATTTTCCGACCCCGACACGCCGGCGCTGATCGGCGCGACGCTGCGCACAGGACTGGGCGTGGCGCTTTTCTGCGCCTGCCTGGGCGTGCCGCTGGGCGCCTTGCGCGCCCTGTTCCGGCTGCCGGGCGCCGCGCTCTGGGATCTGCTGTTCCTGGTTCCCTTCCTGCTGCCGCCCTATATCGCCGCGCTATCCTGGACTCTGGCGCTGCAGCCCAAAGGGTATCTGTACCAGTTGGCCGGCTTCGATCTGGGCGGCCTGCTGTTTTCGCAGACGGGCATCGTGCTGGTCATGGGCCTGAGCATTTTCCCCGTGGTGTATTTCGCCGTGTCGCGCAGCATGGCCTCGGGCGGCGCCCGCCTTGCCGATGTGGCGCGCGTATGCGGCGCAAGCGCCTGGGCCGCCTTCGCCCGTGTGACCCTGCCGCTGGCCTTGCCGGCCATCGGAGCAAGCCTGCTCCTGGCCTTCACGCTGACGATCGAGGAGTATGGGGTGCCCGCCGCGCTGGGGCCCCAGGCGAACCTCAGCCTGCTTACCGGCGCGATCGAGCGGCGGCTGGCAGATTGGCCGATCGATCCGCCCGGCGCCGCGCTGCTGTCCCTGATTCTGGTCGCCCTGGCATTGACCGCCTATACCGTCCAGCGCGCTCTGGTCGCGGGGCGCAACTACGAAACCACCACCGGCAAGCCCGCCGCCCAGGGCCGCGCCGAACTGGGCGCCTGGCGCTGGCCGGTGCTGCTGCTCTTTGCCGTCACGGCTTTGCTGGCGGTTGCCCTGCCCCTGGCATCCATGCTTTGCGCCGCGCTGTCGCGCACCGTGTCGGGCGGCATCGGCCTGCATAATCTATCGCTCGCCAATTTCCGGCAGGTGTTCTCGAAGGGCGGCGAGGCCCTGGACGCCCTGGCCGCCAGCCTGGGCCTTGCCTCCGGCACAGCCCTGCTGGCCGGCGGCATCGGCTTTCTGGCCGCCTGGTGCGCAACCGGAAAGCGCATGCCCGGCGCCGCCGCCATCGACGCCCTGGCGCTGCTGCCCGCGGCGCTGCCCGGAGTCGTGGTGGGAGTAGGGCTGATCCTGGCCTGGAACCAGCCTTTCTGGCCCGCCACGCCCTACGGCAGCTGGATCATCCTTTTGCTGTCGTACACCTGCCTGCTGCTGCCGTACCCGGTACGCTACGTGGGCGCGGCATTGGCGCAAATCGGCGAAAGCCTGGAAGCAGCGGCCCGCGTGCACGGCGCGACCGCCACGCAAGCATTGCGGCATATCGCCTTGCCCCTGGCATTGCCCAGCCTGATCGCCGCCATGCTGATGGTGTTTGCAGTGGCTTCGCGCGAACTGGTCACCTCGCTGCTTCTGGCGCCGGCCGGCATGCAGACGATTTCCATCTACGTCTGGCGCCAGTTCGAGCAGGGCTCCATCGGCCAGGGAATGGCCATGGCCAGCGTGGCGATCGCAGCCAGCCTGGTGCTGATGCTGGGGGGACTGGCGCTGCAACAGCGGCACGCCAATCCATCCGCGCGGGCCGGACGGCCCGCGCCGCGCATCAATGAGGATGCGCCGCAGCCCATTTCTTGACGGCCGCCATGGTGTTCTTGACATGGTCGTCGGGGCTCGAGCTGCTGTACTCGTAATAGATTTTGTGGTCGGGCGTAATCACGTAGGAGATGCGGCTGGCCATATTGGGCATGAACGCCATTTTCGCATCGTAGGCGCTGATGATTGTCGACTGGGGATCCGCGCCTACCGCGAATTTGCTGCGGCATTCGCTGACCGAGAATTTCTTGAGCTTGTCGATCTTGTCGGCGGAAACGCCCAGTACCGTGGCGCCATACTGCTTGTATTCGTCGACGGCCTCGGCAAAATTATGCGCTTCGATGGTGCAGCCCTTGGTAAAGGCCGCGGGGTAAAAATACAGCACCACCGGGCCCTTTTTCAAGGCCTCGTCCAGCACGAAACTGAACTCGTTGCCCCCCAGCGAAGCCTGGACGGAAAAACTCGGCGCCTGGCTTCCGACCGGCAACGCGGCATGCGCCGGCAGCGCCACGGCCAGCAGAACGAACAGCCCGCACACCCCGCTCAGCGCCGACAAAAACAAAGACCGGATTTTCATGATTCACCTCTTTCAATATGCCTGCGGCAACAAGCCCGCCCGGCAGCGCAAAGACGCGCCCGGCGGCCCGGCGCAACAGCATGCTTGCCGCCGGAACGCGCCGCGCAAAAACCGGGGCCGCAAAGCCGGTGCGGCCCCGAGTTCGGTCAGGGGTTCAGGCGTGTGCTGAACCGGGTCTGCAAACCCTGCAGCTCGGACGGCAGGCGGTGCTTGAGCTTGTCGAACAGCTCGGCATGCAAGCCGAGCTCTTTGCGCCATGCGGCGGGGTCGATGGTGGTAATGCGCTTGAACTTGTCCGAGCCGAAATCCAGCCCTTCCCAGGTGATGTCCTGGTAGCGCGGCGTGATGCCGAACAGGTTTTCGTCGCCCTTGGCCGTGCCCTCGATGCGTTCGAGCATCCATTTGAGAATGCGCATGTTCTCGCCGAAGCCCGGCCAGATGAACTTGCCCTGATCGTCGGTCTGGAACCAGTTGACGCAGAAAATGCGCGGCAGCGCGGCACCCTTGGCCTGCAGTTTCTGCCCCAGCTTCAGCCAGTGCTCGAAATACGAGCTCATGTTGTAGCCGCAGAACGGCAGCATGGCGAAAGGATCGCGGCGCACGACGCCCTGGGCGCCCGCGGCCGCGGCCGTGGTTTCGGAACCCAGGGTGGCGGCCATGTAGACCCCTTCGACCCAGTTGCGGGCTTCGGTGACCAGGGGCACGGTATCGGAACGGCGTCCGCCGAAGATGAAGGCGTCGATCGCCACGCCCGCGGGATTGTCCCATTCGGGATCGATGACGGGGTTCTGTTGCGCCGACACCGTAAAGCGGGCGTTGGGGTGGGCTGCCTTGCGGCCCGAATCGGGCGTCCAGTCGTTGCCGTGCCAGTCCAGGCAATGCGCCGGAGCCGGGCCCATGCCTTCCCACCAGACGTCGCCGTCGTCGGTCAGCGCGACATTGGTGAACAGCACGTTTTCGCGCAGCGACGCCATGCAGTTGTAATTGGTTTTTTCGTTGGTGCCCGGCGCCACGCCGAAATACCCGGCTTCGGGATTGATGGCATACAGCCGGCCATCGGCGCCCGGCTTGATCCAGGCGATGTCGTCGCCAATGGTGGTGACCTTCCAGCCCGGCAGCGAGGCCGGCGGGATGAGCATGGCGAAATTGGTTTTGCCGCAGGCCGACGGAAAGGCCGCCGCCACATGCATTTTTTTACCGGCGGGCGAGGTAACGCCCAGAACCAGCATGTGTTCGGCCATCCAGCCCTGGTCGTGCCCCATGTTCGAGGCGATGCGCAAGGCAAAGCACTTTTTGCCCAGCAACGCATTGCCGCCGTAGCCCGAACCGAAGGACCAGATCTCGCGGGTTTCAGGATAATGGACGATGTACTTGGTCTCGTTGCAGGGCCAGGCAACGTCGGCCTCGCCCGGCTGCAGCGGCTTGCCGACCGAATGCACGCAAGGCACGAAGGGGCCGTCGGCGCCCAGCACGTCGTACACCTTGCGGCCCATGCGGGTCATGATGCGCATATTGGCCACCACATAGGGCGAATCGGACAATTCCACGCCGATGTGCGCAATGGGCGAGCCCAGCGGCCCCATGGAAAAGGGAATGACATACAGGGTGCGCCCGCGCATGCAGCCCTTGAACAGGCCGTTCAGGGTCTGCCGCATTTCGGCGGGGGCCACCCAGTTGTTCGTGGGGCCGGCGTCTTCTTCTTTTTCGGAGCAGATAAAGGTGCGGTCTTCCACCCGCGCCACGTCGCTGGGCGACGACCAGGCCAGATACGAGTTGGGGCGCTTGGCGGGGTTAAGCCTGCGCAAGGTGCCAGCCTGCACCATTTGTTCGCATAGACGGTCGTATTCTTCCTGGGAACCGTCGCACCATTCGATGCGATCCGGCTGCGTCAGCGCCGCCACTTCGGCCACCCAGGCCTTGATGCCTTCGTGCTTGACCCACTCCGGGGCGTTCGATTCGGAAACGGACGTGGAACTGCTTGCTGCGTTCATGGGGCTTGGTCTCCTTTGCGGCCTCTTTGTGCGCATCTGACTGCGCCGGGCCTGGCACTTTTTTTGGGGAAAAACGGGCCGGAACCGGATCCGGCCGTAACCTGGATGTCGCTGTTACAAGAGGTCATCCAAACCCATTTTATCGACTTTCGCGTTCAGTGAACTAAATTTTAAAAGTAATAATAGGCATCAAGCAGTAATCGGACCGGCCAGCCGCCCCCGGCAGGCATGTGTTCAGTGCGTCAGTATCTTGGAAAGGAACAATTGCGCCCTCTCGGAGCGCTGCTCGGTATGCTCGAAGAATTCATCCTTGGAACAATCTTCGACGATGGCCCCCTGATCCATGAAGATGACGCGATCCGCCACTTTCCGGGCAAACCCCATTTCGTGGGTCACCACCATCATGGTCATTCCCTCCCGGGCCAGGTCGACCATGACGTCCAGCACCTCGTTCACCATTTCCGGATCCAGGGCCGAAGTGGGCTCGTCGAACAGCATGGCGATGGGATCCATGGCCAACGCCCGGGCAATGGCCACGCGCTGCTGCTGGCCGCCTGAAAGCTGGCCGGGGAATTTATCCATGTGCGCGGCGAGGCCCACGCGATCCAACAGATCGCGCCCGCGCTTGGCGGCTTCGGCCTGGCCGCGGCCCAGCACTTTTATCTGCGCCAGCTCCAGATTGCGCATGACCGACAAATGCGGAAAAAGCTCGAAATGCTGGAACACCATGCCGATGCGCGAACGCAGTTTCGGCAGATTGGTCTTGGGCGCGCCGACCGAAACGCCGTCGATCCAGATCTCGCCCTTCTGGAAGGGTTCGAGCGCATTGGCGGTCTTGATCAGGGTGGATTTGCCGGAGCCCGATGGGCCGCATACCACCACCACTTCGCCGGTAGCGATGGAAGTCGAACAATCCTTCAGCACCTGGAACGAGCCGTACCACTTGCTCACATTCTTGAATTCAATCACACACTACCTCTTTGCATTAACGGACAATAGCCATGCGGCGCTCCAGCACCTTGACGGAGCGGGAGGCGGCATAGGAAATCAGGAAATAGACCAGCGCCGCGAAGACGAACATCTCCACCAGGCGCCCATCGCGCTGGGCAACGTTGTTGGCCGCCCCCAGGAAGTCGGTAAGCGACAGCACATAGACCAGCGAGGTGTCCTGGAACACGACGATCATCTGCGTCAGAAGAATCGGCGTCATCTTGCGGAAGGCCTGCGGCAAAACGATATAGCGCATGACCTGGCGATAGTTCAGGCCCAGGGCGTACCCGGCCCCCACCTGCCCTTGCGGGATCGATTGAATGCCGGCGCGCATGATTTCGCAAAAATAGGCGGCCTCGAACAAGGTGAAGGTAATCAGCGCGGAGGTAAAGCCGCCCACGGCAATGGGCCGCCCCGCGTGGGTCAGCCAGCCCACGATGTAGGGCACCAGAAAATAAAACCAGAAGATGATCAGGATGAGCGGCAGGGCCCGCAGCAGGTTGACATAGCCGCCCGCGACCGCCGAAAGCGCTTTACGGGACGACAGGCGCATCATGGCCAGCAGCGTGCCGAGAATCACCGCTCCTATCGTGGACAGCACCGTAAGTTTCAGGGTAAACAGCAGCCCTACCTTGAACAAGTACGGCGCGGTGCGAAGAATTATTTCAAAATCGAATCCATGCATCATGTTTCTCCTAGCGTGCCGCCCCCATGAAGCCCGGAACGCGCAGCCGTTTTTCAACGTAGCGCATCAACACGACCACCACCGCATTGACAACCAGGTACAGAACCGTGGCGGCCGCGAACGACTCGAATATCTGGAACGTGAATTCCTGCATGGATCGCGCCGCGCCGGTGATTTCCATCAGGCCTATGGTGAAGGCAATGGACGAATTCTTGATCAGGTTGAGGGCCTCGGAGGTGAGCGGCGGCATGATGACGCGCGCGGTCTGGGGCAGCAGCACATAACGGTACACCTGGGCCCGCGTCAGGCCAAGCGCCGTGCCCGCCATGGGCTGGCCGGCCGGCAGGGAATGAATGCCGGCGCGGATCTGCACAGCGATCCGCGACGACGTGAACAAGCCCAGGCATATCACGGCCGTCCAGAACGCGCACCATGTCGGATCCATGGCCTTGATCGCCGCGCCCCACCCGAAAGGCAGCACCTCGGGAACGACGAAATACCATAAGAACATCTGCACCAGCAGCGGCACATTGCGGAACAATTCAACGTAGCCGGTGCATAGCTTCTCGACCCAGGCGGTCGGGCTGGTGCTCGACACCCCCACAACCAGGCCCACCAGCAAGGCCAGGCACCATGCCAGCACGGAAACGCCAATGGTCCAGTACAGACCGTGCATCAGCGTCGCCCAATAGGTGTCGACGCCGTCGGGACCAATATCCCAGAAAATCGACCAATTCCAGTTGTAATTCATATCAAGTCTGCTAGAAAGCTAGAGTGAAAAAATGGCCGGAAAATCCGTCAACACAAATATCCGGCCAGGCTGCCGCTGGCTTATTTATACACGGATGGGTCGGGAGAGTCGGTCGGCTCGGCCAGGACTCGTTTCATTGCTTCCGGCATGGGCCAGTTCAAACTGATGCCTTTTGGAGGAATGGGCTGCGCGAACCATTTCTGGTACAGCTTCTCAACCGTTCTGTCCGCCATCATGGACTTGACCGCGCCATCCACCGCCTCTTTGAACTGCGGGTCGCCCTTGGGCTCAATAATGCCGTAAGGCTCGACCGAATACGTGTCGGTGCTGATCATCCAGGCCTCGGGGTCGCGCGCACCCGCAACCAGGCCGACCAACAGCACATCGTCCATGAAGAAGGCGGCGGCCCTGCCGCTGCCTACCGTCAAGAAACCCTCGGAATGATCCTTGGCCGGAATGACCCGCATCCCCAGCTTTTTCTCGGCGTTGACCTGGGTAAGCCAACGCAGATTCGAAGTCCCCGACGTCGACACCACGGTTTTCCCTTTGAGGTCGTCAAGGCTTGCGATATTGGACGCTTTAAGCGCGACAAAACGCATCGAAGTCACAAAGGTCGTCGGCGCGAACGACACCTGTTTCTGGCGAACTTCATTATTGGTGGCGGAGCCGCAGGCAAGATCGACCGTGCCGTTGGCAACCAGGGGAATGCGTGTCGAAGACGTCACTGAAACGAGACGAACCTTGAGCGCCGGCAAGTTCAATTGCTTCTTGAGGCCTTCCACGATGCCACTGCATAGATCCATGGAATAGCCAATGGGCTGCTGCTCGTCGTTCAGATAGGAAAAGGGAATGGACGACTCACGAAACCCCAAGGTAATCTGGCCGGTGGCCCGTATCTGATCAAGGCGCCCTTCGGCATGGGCAACGCTCGTCGCGCCTCCCCAAAAGGCGACCGCCAAAGAAACCATGCGTAATATCTGCTTCATTCATCCTCCAATACAAACATACTTTAAATTTTTTTCTTTGAATCCGCGTCCAGCCGCATGAAACACCGTCGGCCGGCTCCAGTTGAAATTTCGCAGGGGCTCTAATCGCCCTTGGCCCACCCTTCGCGGCGCGGATCCGCCCCCCCGGTCAAACCCGACCGATCGATGACAATGGCCTGCACGCCGCTGGGAAACTCCTGCATCCTGACGTCGTGCCCCATCGCCTCCAGCGGCTTGACCAGCTTGACCAGATCGGTTCCGGCCTCCAGCTCGGTCTGTTTATTGCGGCTGCCGAAATTGGGCAGGGATATGGCCTGCTGCACATCCAGTTTCCAGTCCAAGACGCCTACCAGCGTTTTAGCGACATAATTGATGATGGCGCTTCCCCCGGGCGAGCCCACAGCCATATAGGGCTCGTTGTTGCGAAAAACAATAATGGGCGCCATGGTGCTGCGCGGCCGCTTGTTGGGCTGAACCCGATTGGCGACCAGCTTGCCATCCTCGTCGACGGGATCGCGGGAGAAATCCGTAAGCTGATTGTTGAGCAGGAATCCCTTGACGAACAACTTGCTGCCGAACTCGGATTCGATGGTCGTCGTCATGGACACCACATCGCCTGAAGAGTCCACGGCAACGATGTGGCTGGTGGAAGGGATTTCAGGCGCGTTGTCCCGCCCCAGCATGGCAAGCTTGGCGGCAGGATCTCCAGGTTTCGCAACGCCCATGCTGTGATCGGGATCGATCAACGCAAACCTGGATTTCAGATAGGCGGGGCTGACCAGGGCCTTGGTCGGCATGGGGATGAAATCCGGATCGGCGGCGTAATAATCACGATCCGCATAAGCAAGACGGCCCGCTTCCGAGAAATAGTGAACCGCCTTGAGGCTCTCGGGGGCAAATTTTTGCATGGGCGCATATTCCAGCACGCCCAGAAGCTCCAATACACCCAGGACGCCCGAACTGGGCGGCGGCATTCCGCAAATCCGATACACACGATAATTGCCGCACAAAGGCTCGCGCTGTTTGGCCCGGTAATCGGCTAGATCGGCCAAGGTCATATCGCCCGGCGTCGAATGGCCATGCACCGCGGTCACGATCGCCTGGGCGATATCCCCGGTATAGAACGCGGCCGCGCCATGCTCGGCCACCTGCCGCAGCACTTTGGCCAATTCCGGGTTTTTCAGCAAATGTCCCACGGGCCACGGCTTGCCGGCGGCATCGAAGAAATAAGCGGCGGCGGCTTTTTGGTCGGACAGTCCTTTGCTTTCTTCTATCATGGTGTGCAAACGGGGCGACACGTGAAACCCATTCTCGGCCAGCTTGATCGCCGGCTTGAACAGTTCCGCCCACGGCAATTTCCCATACTTGCCGTGGGCCATTTCCAATGCCCGCAGCACACCGGGAACTCCGACCGACAAACCGCTATTGACCGAGGCCCGGAACGGCAGCAGCTTGCCGTTTGGCATGAATCGCTCCGGCGTCGCCGCGGCGGGTGCTGTCTCGCGCCCGTCGTAGGTCGTCAACAGCTTTTGGCCTTTGTCGTAGTACACAACGAATGCCCCGCCGCCTATCCCCGAAGACTGTGGTTCCACCAGCGTCAACACCATTTGCGTGGCGATGACGGCATCCACGGCGCTACCGCCTTTGCGCAATATTTCATAGCCGGCCTCCGTCGCAAGCGGGTTGGCCGAAGCCAGCATGAAATGCTTGGCGTGCGCCGCCTTCTTCGCGATGAATCCGCTGCCCGCCTCGGGGTTCAGATCTTCGTCCGAGACATCCTCATCCTCGTCGGGTTCGATGGTGCTGGCCGGCACAGCGGCCACCTTCGCCGCGGGCTTGGAAAAACTGCTTTTCAGGAAGGCATCGATACGTTGATAGGCATCAGCCCTATCCTTGCCGTTCCCGCCATGAGCGTCATCCAGATAGAACCCGCCTTGCGCGTCGGCATAACTATGAACCGTAACGGATGCACCCTTGGACTTGTTTTGGGCAGCCAAGTCTTCGCAATACTTGGATGGCCTCTTGTCATCCGCCGCACCGGCAAGGAGCAGGACGGGCGCATATGCCTGGAAGCCAGCCTTGCGCTTGAGCACGGACTTGCAACTGGGAGCCAAAGAAAAAGCGGCGGCAAAACGGCTTTTGGTCTTCCCATACGGCAATAAATTCGTATCGACGGCATTCAACGCGTACACACCGGCAAAAGTCTGTCCAAATGCAGCGACCTTGCCCTTTTGCACGTCGGAACGGCTGTTCAAATAGTCCAGCGCGCCATAGCCATCGAGCCGCATGCTGCGTCCGCGAACCGGGCGCGACGACACCGGGGTTCCACACATGCTCTGCACGACGCCGCGGGACGCCAGACTGTCCACCAGCAGCACGCCGTAGCCCATCTTGACCAGTTCCTGCGCCACTTCGCGCTCGCGCAGCTTGACCTTTCCCGACTTGCTTATCGGAAGCGCGCAACTATGGAACATGACTACCGCGGGCCAGCTCGCCTTATCCGCCGGCTTGTATAAATACCCATCCAGCTTTACAGGCTGCCCGTCCTTACCCATGTCCAGGCTGTCGAAATGCACCTTCAGGGGCGCCGCCTGCTGTTTTCCATAAGCTGTGGCGCCGGCGCTCAACAGGCCCGACGCCAGAACAACCGCGCTAATCCATTTTGTCGTTATCGGCATAAATCAAAAACCTCCATATCAGGTGTGCAGCCAAGGCACGCAACAGTACATCCCATCATGGACGCAAATACTGTTTGAAAAACTCGCGTATGCGGGCATAGGCAGCTTTGCGAGCCTCGGGGTTGCCGCCCACATGCGTGCCGGCGTCGCCATTCACGCCATTGGCGACACCCATGCGGACATGCACTTCCTGGGTTTCATCGAAGCCGTGATAAGCGCCTGGATACACGACGATGTCCACCGGCTCGTCCCGGCTTCGGCTACGGGCCGCCAACGAAACGCAGGATTCGGCCGGCGTCCAGTCGTCCTTCTCGCCGACGAGGATAAGCAACGGAGCGTAAGCAGAAAACTCAGGTTTCTTGCGCAACTGATAGCCGCAACCTGGATACATGGCAACCGAGGCCGCGAATCCGCGCCCCGATTCACGGTAGGGCTCCAAAGTCGAATCCATTACCGACAGTGCGCCGCTACCCCCATGCGAGAATCCGATGACGCCTATCTTTCCATGGACGATATCCGGCCTTCCTTCCAGATAAGCCAGAGCGCCATAGGCGTCGCGCACCCGGTGAATGTTGCGTATCTTGCGGTCCTTGAACGGAATTGTGCAAATCTGAGGCACCCCTCTCGGGTTGAAGCTATCAACCACGAGAACGGCGTAACCCATTTTGTTGAGCAAAGCCGTCATATTGACGAATCGCGAAGTCAGCCGCCCCGTACGGCTCGAAACCGCACCGGCGCAGCCATGCAGCATGACCACGGCGGGAGCCGGACCCTGAGTTTCAGGCCGAAAATAATAGCCGTCGAGTATAAGAGGCTGATCGCCGCCCCACTCGTCCAGACTGGGAAAATGCACAATCTCGGGCAATGGCGCCGCGACAGCCAACCGCAGCATCGCAACACACAACAGCGCAGCCAGGCTCATTGGTATCGTCATACGTCTCCGGCGAGCCGGCAAACCGGACTTCTCCCTCTTGCCCTCATTCACCTGAGTCACCCTCTCCCTCATCGTCGTCACTATCGTCCTCGTCTTGCTCATCGGTACCCGCTTTGTCGGCTTCAGCCTGCTTGGCGGAAACGCCAGACTCCGTTTCGCGCGGCAATGCCGCGCCCTCGCTCTCGAATTTTGCGAGTTGCTGCCGAGGATCAGATTGCGTACTCGCGCCCGCCAGCAACACCGCCGCATTCGCCGCAACTTGAGCCTCGGGGGAATCCGGGTCGGGCGGCACCTGAACCAGGTGCCGGCTCAGCACGGTAGGAACGACCTTGATGTTCTCGGGCAATGCCGCCTCGACTTCCACCCATCCAGCATCCAGGCTGCCAACGACTATTTTCGACCAGTCGCCCTGAATCGCGCCCAGATTGAAGTCTGTCAGCATGAGCTCGCCCTGGGTTCCCGAACCGAACCCGACGCGGGTATCGGGCGTAAGCGGCGCAATGGTCAGGGTACCGCCCCCGCTTATGGAAGTACGCGGCCCCGCCAGCGACATCGTATCGGCAAACAAGCCGATATTGCCCGAATCGCCCACGCTGATGGTGGCCGAGCCATTGTTGCCCGTCGTCGTATTCAGACTGGGATAGATCTCGATCCCCAGATCGTTCTGGCTGCGGCCGATGATGTCGATATTGCCATTCGCGGCATGGATCCCCGTATCGCCCGTACTGATCGGACTATTGCGGACGCCTATGCTGTCGACGCTTGTGCCATCGAGCACGATATTTCCACCTTGGCTCGATATTTCGGCGCGCCCACGGCCCGTCTCGTCGTCGGACGAAGCCGATGCATAGACATTGACGCCATAGCCGCTTTGGCTGGCGCCCGTTATCCGGATATCTCCGCCATCGGTCTCAAGCGTGGTGGTGGCGCTGGATCCAATGGGACCGACGGTAACGGCATTGCCTTGCACCGCATTGCCCTCGACCGTCAATCGGCCCAGGCCCTTTGCCGCAACCAGGACATCGCCCGCGCCCACATACACGGCATCGCCCGATCCGGTGTTGCTGCCCTGCAGTGCAATGGAGCCGCCCTGGGTCGTAATGGTGGACGATGCGCCCGAACTGGTCGTGCCGATGCGCAATGCCGTCCCGCTGCCGTATGCCGCGCCCACCAGCGTAATATTCCCCGTGCCGCTGCGAATGGTATGGCTGCCGGTTTGCATGATGATGCCCGAACCGGCGTCCTCACCCTGCCCCTGGCTGGATCCACGCACCGTGATATTGCCGCTGCCGGACTCAATGAGGTTGGTCGAACCGTTGGCCATGCTGACGCCGCTGGCCGCGCTGCTTCCCCCTTGCCCGTTGACGGTGATATTGCCCGCGCCCGAGCTGAGCGTCGTGCCGCCGAAACGCACCCCATTGGTAATGCCCGACGATGCACCCACCGCATAGCCGGTGGTGGGGTCCAGCCCGCCGCCGATCACGATGTCGCCGCCGTTCGACAGCAGCGAAGCATCGCGCAGATCCACATAGCCCGTGTCGCCGCCCTGGCTGCGCGAGTTGATGACGATGGAACCGCCCTGCGTCTGAACCACGATCGGATCGCCCGCATCGAAGGCAATGTGGCTGGTCGATTTGATCAGGACATCGCCGCTCGATTGCAGCGAAGTGCCGGCGTTCAGGCTGACCCGGCCCGTACCTGAAGCGCCCGCCGTCGTGCCCTGGCCGACAATGGAAATACCGCCCGCGCCAGCCGTCATCTCGACGTCGCCGAGCTGCACCGCGGTGCCGTCGCCATGACCTTGCATCTCGATGCCGCCTGCACTGCCCGTCGTGAAGGAAAGCGTTCCGTCGTCCACCCACACGCCGGTGCCGGCATCCGTCAGGGCCGTGCCGTCCAGAAGAATGCGGCCGCTGTCCGTTTCAA
>CALMPB010000106.1 GCA_937871985.1 uncultured Burkholderiaceae bacterium | reverse complement strand
TTGGTAAGGCTGAGGTCGTGAGTTCAATCCTCACCGGCAGCACCATTTTCCTCAGTAAAATTAGATAGTTAGACCACCCCCTGCGGGGTCAAATCGCCCGGAAAAATCCCGCGGAAGCACCACGGAAGCAAGCGGGCCTCCATCTGAGCGTGAATTGGCGTGCTTCATAGGGCGGAAAAGTGCCTGCAATCCGAGGGCTTCGGTTCACGCGGCGTCGGCGAATCAGCTTCGACTCGTCACCGAATCGCTCCTCTCCCCGGCTTTCCCCCAATCCAGAGTCCTCAGCTTGGGGAAGGCATTTCCCGGCCGGCTCGGCTCGCGCGAAAGCCATGCGGGGTGTGCTGGCGATCAGCCGATGCTGTGAAATGAACCAGGAAGTGGTGTGAGCGTATATGCAACGCTATGACCCGAAGCGCACGAGCACTCGCTCCCCGTATTTATATCGCGGTGATTGCGTCTCTCGCTAGCGCCTGCTCGAGCACTTCCCGGCAAAGCGTTGAGGTGGTGAGCCAGGCCAAAGGATCAAATTATTTCAGCCTAGGTGCGCCGGCGATATCCAAGACCAATAGCGGCCAGCTTATCGCGGGTCGCGTATGCCGCCTCGGCCGGAGCACATTGTTGTCGCCACCTGCCATCAGGGTTGAGCATCGCCATGCAGCCGGTCAGCTGGTCGAAGCAGCGCATGCTTACCTTCCGGAGATTTACCTCGCGCGCGATCAAAATTGCAGCGACTATGCGGCGAAGGTTAGCTGGACGATCATGACCGGCGACATTGTGCGCGCGTGCTTCGATCGGGGGACGGCATGCCCCGCCAAGCCCGAAAGCAGGGCCGTAACGAAGGCGCCGCGAACCCCGTAGGCCACACCCTTACTTCGACCAAGTAAAGGCCAGCCGAACACCGACCGCCAGCGCATTGGCGATATGCGGGTCGCCATGCGGGTGGATAACATATTGCACATCGGGCTGGACGGCGAGCCAGTCCTTGCACGCATAGCGATAAGTTGCCTCGACCACGGTTTCATGCTCGATCACCTGGCGACCTTCCTGCAAGGCCGCGATCCGAGCTCCCTCATCGAACCCGACGTCCGCCATAGCAACCCCGGCCTCGTCCTTGTCGCGACCGTGAATTGGTCCGGTATAGACGAGACCAGCCCCGAGATAACGGCGCGCAGGGTTAATATCGCCATTGGCCAGCCCTATTCTCACCCATCCGCTGAGCCCCTTCCCTTCCTCGCCTTGTTTGAGGAGCCGGCCTTCGATCAGGCCGTAAATACCAACATTGCCGTGAACACGACGCGACACGCCGCCCGGGCCAAAACGGTCGAGCGCGGGGAAGCTGTTGGTATAATCCCACGCCCCGACTTCGACACGCGCAGTGTCGCCGAAACGACGCTCGGCCTGCGCAATGATCAACGCGCCGCGGAGCTTTATGGCAAGGAAATCTGATCGATGGCGCGGATCGCCCGCCGTCGCGTCAAAAACGCCGAGTTGAAGCGTCCAGTCGTTGTTCGGTCGCCAGAAGCCGCTGACCGCAGCGGCAGTGGTCGGATAGATCGACGGGCCATTGACCCCGGTGTCGGCGAGGTCGGTGCCCGTGCCATCAGCTGCATTCAGAAAAAGCGCCGCGGTCTCCTGAACGTCGAAGATCGTATTGAGATCAATGAGGCCAATCTTAAACCCGGCGCGCCCATCAAGGATATCCTGCTGCACCCAGGCTTCGTAAAGCCGCGTTGCCGCCGGGTGGGCTTCAATCGAGGTTATCGCCTGGAATCCGCCAACGCGTCTCTGCGTGAAATCAGAACCGAAGCTATGCTCGAGACTGACGAGCGCGCTCAGCCCCTCCCGCCCTTGAAGGTTTCCGTCATAGCCGAGCGACGCTTTCAGCAGGTCGGCGTGGCCAAATCCTCTCGACCGCCCACCGCTCAGATTATCCAGCAGATCAAGATCGTAGTTTACGGTGACGGTATAGGGCGACGGCGCCGGTGCAGGCGGCTTATCCTGTGGCGGGCCGGCCGGTTGATTGGCCGTCTTGGTCGGGTCCGCTACCGGTTGCGTCTGGCCGAACGCGGGCCCGGCGAGCACCACGCCCGCTGCGAAGATTGAAATCCATGCAGAATTCTTCGCCGCCATTGAAGCACAACATGCATCAGCTTGAGCCGAGCCAACGGACTGAGGATACGGAGGTTCCTGCACCTGCCAATTCGGCGGAATCGTCCCAATCCACTACCGCATGGCTATCTTCAGAAGTGGACCAGCTGACCACTTTGGCCGAGAGTGTAATCGCTGAGCCGGCTAGCGGTCGTGAAGGAGCATCCGCTGCATAGGCGTTTCATTCTGGCACAAGCGCCCGAACGAAGCCAATGACAATGCCGGCAATAAAGGTCACGCGGCCGGCATGAAAAATGCGCTCCGATTCGCCGCGCTTGCTGGCCTCATCCTCTCGCCGCTCCCGGCAAATGCTGCAACCGTCGTGACCGGGGTCGACGCGCTGAAGGAATGGAATCTGATCGTCCTCGGCGATCTCACGTCCAGTTCGGAGGTGGAGGGGCGCACCTTCGTCGGAGGCAATCTTTCGGGCAATTCGTCCAATTATCAGATCAGGACTCCGGCAGCGTCGAGCAATGGCTGGTCGGGGCTGACGGTGGTGGGTAATGTCACCGGCGGAACCAAGAATCTGAACAACGGCGCGGGCGCGGTGGTTGGCGGCAATGTAACGAGCGGGTTCAATCTCAATGGCCCGGCGCAGACGGTGAAGGTCGGCGGCACGATCCAGAATACGAACAAGAACAACAACACGATTCTGATCAACCAGGCGGCGACGCCGGGCTTCACGTCGGAGCTGATCGATCAGAAGAATGCGCTCACCAGCAGCATGTACGATCTGTCGACCGCCTATGCGACGCTTGCGCCGAATGCGCTGGTGTCGATCGCCAGCAATCGCGCGACCTTCAATGCCATGCCGGGCACGAACGGCGTGGCGGTTTACTCGTTGACGGCGGCTGATCTCGGCACGTTCGGCGAGATCAATTTCAACCTCAACGGTGCCAGCACCGTGATTGTCAACGTCAGCGGCACGAACATCACGCTCAACGACAATTTCCTCGGCAGCTCGCAATATCTCGGCGAAAAGGTGATCTGGAACTTTGCAGATGCCACCACGCTGAACCTGTCGACCGCTTGGAAAGGATCGGTGCTGGCACCCAAGGCGGCCGGAACGATCGGCAATTATATCGAGGGATCGGCGGTGTTCGGTAGCCTGATCCAGAATGGCGAGATCCATCTCAACACATATAGTGGCGGCTTCACGCCGCCCATCGCCCCCGGCGTGCCCGAGCCAGCGACCTGGACGATGATGATCTTCGGCTTCGGCGCGATCGGCGGCGCGATGCGTTATCGCGAGAGCGCCCGCCGTCGCGTCGGCGCTTGAACGGCTCTCTTTAGAAATCGGGCCCGCCAGACTTCGGCGCGCGCGAGCCGTGGTCAGGTCAGGGCGATCGGTTCGAGCTGCGCGAACATATTGCGCGCTTCGGGCAAAGCCCAGAAAAATGACGACGGCGACGACGACGCGGTTGCGGAAGCCGCCTCGCGACCGACGATGCGCTTTGTCCTTCTGTAGAGCGAAGATCGAGATGGCACGGGCGGGGTGCGGACCAGTCGGCCGCCCCCCGTCCCGCGTCCCTGACCATTCCCGGCGGCCGGTATGGTTCAACGCTACGATGGTTTTCGGAAGAACCAAAGACGAGCTATTCTGCCATATGCGGCGCGCCGTTCAACGGAGAGCGATCGAAGAAATAGCCCACCGCCATTCGAACCGGAATACTGTCGTAAACTGCTCTCAGACCGTTCGATTAACCGGGCATGCGACCGTCACCACCGCGCTGCCGCAGCGATGCGAGAAACACCACGTATAACCATCGGTTGACACCGCGCACGCCACGCCCACGCGCAGGACGGTTTCGATCGCGCAGGGGTCCGCGGCGTCGGCCCGTCCGAAACATTTGGCGTGGGCCTCCTTCATCGTCCAGCGCAGCAATCTGTCGCCACCGGCATGGCGCTCTCTTGCGGTGAACAGATCGTCCGGCAAGGGCGGCTGATCGACCGGCTCAATATCGACGCCGACCGACCCGCGGGCGATCGCGATTGCGCATTGCCTTCCCCGTCCGGCTACGCTCAGCCCCCAGCCGTCGGGCGCGGCGACTTTCACCGCACCGAATGGCGATCGCCTAAGGACGATCGTATCGGGATGCAGCCCGGCCCATGTGGCGACCAGCGCCCGTACCACTTTGCGCCGCGCTGCGTGCCACGAGGTTCCCGCACGGCTTGCAAGATCGGCCAGGTCATCCGGCATGAGCGCTGCGCGCGAGGCGAGAGCCACCGCACCCGGCGCATCCAGGCGGCCATGCCATACCAGCAGCGTGTCGGCGGCGAACGCGGGAACGTCAGCCCCCGCCGGAATCCACAAAATTTTGGTCATCCGCCACGTGCAAGCCGCGCTGGCGATCCCTCCCACGAAGTGCCGCGCGGGAGATATTCGCCCTTCATCACGACCGACAAATCGCCGAGTTGCGCGTCCTCTCCAATCTCCGCGTCATAGAGCACGATCGCATAGGAGCCGATCGTCGCGCGATCGTGCACGGTAACGCCACTCACCTTCATTACGCGATCCTCAAACAGATGCGTCTGAAGCCCGGCAAAATCGTTGAGCGCGACGTCGTCGCCAATCCGCACCAGATCGTGCTCGGTGACGTCGGTGGTATCGAGATAGCAGCGCCGCCCGATCTTGCACCCCAGCAACCGGAGATAGGCCGGAAGCCATGGCGTGCCGCGCAACGGCTCGAGCAAATTGGGCACCGCGAGATTCTCATAGGTTGCCGTTACCAACTCGGTGCGCCAGACGAAGGTACTCCACAATGGCTGAGTGGTGGGCTTGTAGCGCCCCATTACGAGCCATTTGAGCAGCACGACTGACAGCCCGCACGCGAGCGCGAAGGCAAGATAGAGGAAGGGGAAGGCAATGAGCACGAGATAGCCGCCGTTACGCATATCATCGAGATCGCTCACCGCCGACAGCAACAGGCTGAAGAAGACGATGAACACGGTCAGCGACAAGGTGACGCGGATCGCCTCAATCGACAGCCTTTTGGCCACCAGCCGCGGCCCCGGATTGAAGCGCGCGCCCTCGTCGAACAGCCCTACCGTCTGGCGCACGGGCAACGAGATTGGCGGCGAGCCGAACCATGTGCTGTCTGCCTGTTCCGCCCCGCGATTTTCGGGGGGCTTGGAGAGGACGCCGATCAGCACCCCGTCACCGATCGTCGCCCCTGTGGGCAGTAGCGCCGAATTGCCGATGAACGTCCGCCGCCCGATCTTGGTATGCGCCAGCCGGATCGCGCCGGGCTCGACCCGCGCAGCGCCGAACAACACCGCATCGGCGATAAAGCTTTCCGGTCCGATATCGACCAGATCGGGGACGATCGCAGCCGCAGTCGAGATCTCGGCCCGGCGCCCGACCCTCACCCCAAGCGCGCGATACCAGGGGATGACATAGAGCGTGGCATAGATCGGATGGAGCAAGCGCAGGGCCAGATCGTTGATCTGCTGGACGAACCAGAAGCGAACGTAAAACCAGCTGTCCATGCGATAGCGGCCTGGCCGCACCCGGCCGAGGAACAATCTTTTGGCGACTACCGTCAGCACGCACATCAGGATCACATAGGTCGTCGCCAGCACCGGCGCGATTAGTAGATAGGTGTAGGTCTCGCTGCGCCAGTCGAGCTCGATCATCGAGATCAGGCCCGGCGCGATCGGGATAATCGCGACCAACGGCAGCAGCAGCGCGGCCACCGAGAGAGCGAGGGTCACGGCGAGACGCCGAACGATACCGGTCGGCAGGCGCGGCTCCCAGGCAATATCGCTCTCGACGCAGATGGCGGGCGATCCGCTCCAGCGCTCGCGCGGCGGGATACGTTCGCCGACCGGCAATGCCGACAAATCCTCCAGCGCGGCCCCTTCACCGATTACGCAGTCGCGGCCGACCACCGCCATCGAGCCAACAAAGGCGTCGCGCCCGATATCCGCCCTCCCGAGCCGGAGAAGCCCGCGCTCGACCGAACTCGTCGCCAGCATCGCATAATCGCTGATGATCGCGCCGTCGCCGATCGTCACCAGATCGGCGGCGTCGATATTGCCGCGCCCGATAAAGGCATCTCGTCCCACTTTCACGCCGAGCAGCCGATAATAAGTGCGGATCAATGGTGTCCCGGCAAGATAAGGCGCCGCGATTACCTCGGAGAAGCGCCGCACGAACCACCAGCGGAAATAATAGCCACCCCACAGCGGATAATCGCCCGCCCGGAAACGCCCGATCACCAACCATTTGACGATGATCGACGCGAACATCGCAAGCGGCGGAATGAACATGAAGGCAAGGCCGCTCAGGATCAGTGCAGGCACGCGATCAAGCTGGTCGGAAAGCCGGGTGTAAGCAACATAGGGGAAGAACCATTGCAGCCCTGCAATGGTGAATATCGGGATCAGGGCGATCGTCTGCGCGAACCCGCACAGCCAACGCTTCCACGGCGCGATCTGGTGGAACGGCAACGCGGCCACCGCTTCGCCGAGCGCGGCTTGCTCCAATCGGGCGGCCAGCGCGCGAATATTGGGCGCGGCATAAAGATCCTGGATCGACACACCCGCCAGCCCCGGCGCCTTGCGGATCGCGGAAACGAGACGGGCCGCCTTCAGCGAATGGCCCCCGAGATCCTCGAACAGATCGTCGGTCACCGACACCTTCTGCGGCGCGAACGCCTCCGCCCAGATCGTGTGGAGCACGCCTTCCATATCGGTCGCGGGGGCGATCGTCTCGCCATCGGCGGTGGAGGCGAGCACGGGACGCTGCAGCGCCTTGCGATCGACCTTACCCGAGGCTGGCAGCGTTGGCAGGATATCGAGCAACTGATAACCCGCCGGCCGCATGTAATTGGGCAGTCGGTCGCGCACCCGCCGCCGCACGGCCTCCAGATCGACCGCAGCACCGCCGCGCGGCACGATGAAGCCGGCAAGGATTTCGGCCCCGTCGTCATCGCGGAACAGATGGACGACCGCCTGCGCGATCGCAGGATCGTCGGCGATCACCGCCTCGATCTCCCCCAGTTCGACGCGGAAGCCGCGGATCTTCACCTGGGTGTCGATCCGGCCGATGAAATCGATGTCCCCCACCGAATCGAGCCGCACGAGATCGCCCGTGCGATAGATCAATGCCGGTATACCGTCCGGTCCGTCGAACGGCGTATGAACGAACTTTTCCGCCGTCAGATCCGGCCGGTTGACATAGCCGGAGCCAACGCCGGGGCCGCCGATCACCAATTCGCCCTCGGCACCGGCCGGCACTGGCCATAGCATCTCGTCGACGATCCACGCAGTATAGCCGGGCAGCGGCCGCCCGATGGTGACGCGGCGGCCCGGCTGCACCTCGGTCCATGTCGCCGTCACCGTGGTTTCGGTCGGGCCGTAGGTGTTGAGCATCCTGAGACCCGGCCGCGCCCAGCGCTCGACCAGGTCCGGCGGACAGGCTTCGCCACCGAGGTTGAGCAAGCGTAGCGTCGGCATCGCTGTCTCGACCAGCGCTAGCAACGAGGGCACGACGTGCCACACCGTCACTTCTTCGGCCGCCAGCACCGTCGCCATATCCGGCCCCGCCGTGACCAGCACCTCCGAGGCAACCAGCAGCTCCGCGCCGACGAAGAAGGCACTCCACATTGTCTCGACCGACATGTCGAAAGCAAGGCTGAAGGCACCGAACACGCGGTCGTTCTCGTCTAGCGCGAGGATCGCCGATTCCGAACGCACGAGATGACAGGCGTTGCGATGCGTGACCATCACGCCTTTGGGACGGCCGGTCGTGCCGGAGGTATAGATGATATAGGCCAGCTCGTCGGGCGTCGTACCGGTTTCGGCGCGTTCGGGCGGATCGGCGGGGCGCGCGGCAAGATCACCTAGCACTCTATCCACCGCCAGCACGCGGATCGGCATCGCTCCGGCACGCTCGCTTACCGTAACGACGAGCGCTGCGCCGCTATCGTCAACGATATAATCGATACGGTCCTGCGGATAGCTCCAATCGACCGGCACGTAGCAGGCGCCGCACCACAATGTGCCGAGAATCGCCATATATTGATCCAGCCCGCGCGGCAGGCAGATTACCACCCTGTCGCCACGCGCCACCCCCAGATCACGAAGTTGCCGCGCGAAGCGCCACGCGCGATCGCGCAGCTCGGTGTAGGTCAGCGCGGTGCGACGGCTGTTCTCCGGATCGATATCGATCTGACGAACCGCGCAACGCGCGGCATACTGGCGACAGCTCGCGTCGAAAATTTCATGAAGCAACTCATCGCGGGCATAGGGTTCATCGTCTCGAAGCACTGGATAGGGAGTAATCGGAGCGAAGACTGTCGGGGCAATATCGATGGCATCGGTCATCAGCTCAACCTGTGTGATTTCAAATGGTTTTGCTACCCGTTCCGTTCGCTAAAGCGACCTGACAGCTATCGGGAGCCGCAGAGCTGTATCGATGCGACATGTTGCGCTCGCGGTCGCCCAACCACTCTTGGCGACCACCTTCTCGACTATGGTGGACGGAGTCTGTGAACTGATGGGAGCAGCTCTTCAGCGGAGATCCTGCAACAGGTCGTCGGCAAACTCCGCGGCAAATGCGGCCTTGCCAGGCTTGCCGCGAGCGTGATTCGCGCAACACTGTAACGCACCACGCCCAAGCGCTTCGAGCTCTCATGACCACGTTCGGTGCAACATTCCGCATTCGCGCACCGGAGCACTCGACTTGGACGAATGTCAGGCCAGCAACGGGAAGCCGCCAGTCACTGTCAGGCCACCACAGAATGTGTCGGAACGGCGTAAAGCGCTCGCGAACCGCCCGACCGGTGCTGGCGCCCAATTTCGCCCGCTTGGCCGACCGGGCTCGGGGACTTTTCTACCCGACAGCTATTGGAGTCCCGCCCCGGATAGCTGCCGCTAATCATGGCGTCAGCTGTCCCGAAAACGATCGGGGCTGTTGAAAAAGTCTCCACGCTTCCCCGCCACCTGTCTCGCGAGGGATGGTCGAAGCGGGAAAGGCAGGCGGTATCTCGGATTGCGTCGCCGGCTGACCTATCGCGTGACCTTCGCTAAAGAGGTTCCCTAGCATGTATATGTCAGGTGCGAGCAAACCCGCGACGGTCCCCTTCTGCGTCATCAACGGTGCGCCCGCAACGTGGGAAACGATGCTGCCCGCCGCTACGCAAAACTATGGCCATATCACCATGGTTCAGATGCGAGCGGGATTGGTGCGTGGCCTGGAACATCATCTTGCCCGGCTCGACACCGCCAATCGTGAACTGTTCGGCCGGGCCCTCTCGGTAGAACGTGTGCTTGAGGGGCTGAGGACCGTTACCATCGCGCGCCCGAACGCGACCGTGCGGGTGAACGTCTTTGCTGGCGATGCCGCCGAGAACGTGATGATCACTGCGATGGAGCCGATCGAGCCCGAGTGGCGACCAGCAAGGTTCGGCCTAATTCCCTATGAGCGCGATATGGCGCACCTGAAGCATGTCGGGAGTTTCGGCCTGTCGTTGCGACAGCGCCAAGCGGTGGCAGACGGCTACGATGGTGCCGTTTTCCATGATCGTCACGGCGAGATCAGCGAAGCGACGATCTGGAACGTGGGCTTTTTCAATGATGACACCGTGATTTGGCCATCTGCCCCGAGCCTGCGCGGGATCAGCCAGATCATCGTTGACGAGGGACTTTTGGCCGCTGGTGTCGAGGTAAGATACGAGCCGGTCCATACCAGATCGCTTAGCCGCTATGAGGCGGCGTTTATCAGCAATTCTACGACATTCGGTCGCGCTTTGTCTTCAATCGGGGAGGTGAGTTTCAGTACCTCGTCGAACGCCTCCCGCATTATCCGGCGCGCTTACGAAAGCACACCCTTCCTCCCAATCCCCTAGGGTCAGATGGGGGTTGAGCGAGATCGCCACGAAGGCGCTTGCGGTCATGCCCACGGGCCTGCCCTGATCCAGGACGCACAGCGCGGTGACGCCGGTCGGGAACCGGCCGAAGAGACGGCGCAGCTCGGCATCTTCGCTGATGGTGCTCAGAATGTTCATGTGTTCGAATCCTCGACCGTCGCCTCACCACCGAACCGGCATGTGGCGCGAGACTTTGCGCGACCCCGCCATGAAGGCCGCCCCGATGCAGGTGTCACGCGGGAGCCATGACCATCGGAACGGCTTCCTCCGGCCGCTGGCCGTACCGCCGTGCAAGCGCTGCGCAGACCATGAGCTGCATCTGATGGAACAGCATGAGCGGGAGCACGATCAGACCCACCGTGCTCGCTGAGAAGATGATGTTTGCCATCGGCAGACCGCTCGCCATGCTCTTCTTCGAGCCGCAGAACACGATGGCGATCTCGTCCTCGACCGGGAAACGCAGGAAGCGACTGGCCGCGGTGGTGAAGCCCAGCACTATGCCCAAGATCACGAGATCCAGAACGATGACGAGCGCAAGGCTCTGCGGCGTCACCTTGCTCCAGATCCCCGCGACGACGCCGGCGCTGAACGCCGAGTAGACGACGAGCAGGATCGACCCGCGATCGAAGAACATCGTCAGCGTCTTCTGACGGCTCAGCCAGCTTCCGATGAACGGCCGCGCGCACTGGCCGACAACGAATGGCAGGAGAATCTGCAGTGCGATGTCGCGCACCGCGTCCAGCGACATGCCGCCGCTATTGGCGCTCAGCAGTATCGTCGCGAGCAAGGGCGTGATCACCACGCCGGCCAGGTTCGATACCGACGCGCTGCAGAGCGCCGCCGGAACATTGCCGCGCGCGATCGAGGTGAAGGCGATCGACGACTGCACCGTCGAGGGCAGGAGGCACAGGAACATCAGACCCGTGGCGAGACCGCTACCCAGATAGCCTCCCATCAGCTTCAGGACCCCGAAGCCGACCAGAGGGAAGACGACGAAGGTTGTACCGAACACCAGACCCTGCAGCCGCCAGTGCGTGATCCCCGCCCAGATCGCCTGCGGGGAAATCCGGGCGCCGTAGAGGAAGAACAGGAACGCGATGGCAGCGACCACCACATGGTCGAGCACGTCCTTCCCCACGCCTCGTGCGGGGAGGAGTGCGGCAAGAACCACCATACCCACGATCGCCAGGATATAGGGGTCCAGCCGTAGCCGGCGCAGAAGTGCATTCATGAAAGGCTCCAGAAGTCGGGCATGAGGCCAGACGGATAGACAGGGCGTCCGCGCGCCCGAGAATTATTCCCGAGCGCGCGTGACCGCCAATGGGTTGTCAGGCCAGGAGTTCTTTCCGGACGATTTCCGCGCCGGCGCCCAGGGCGTTCAGCTTGCCTTGCGCGATGCGGCGGGAAAGCGGCGCCATGCCGCAGTTGGTCGACGGATAGAGCTTATCGGCATCGACGAACTGAAGTGCCTTGCGCAACGTATCCGCGACTTCCTCGGGCGTCTCGATCGTGTCGGTCGCAACATCAATGGCCCCGATCATCACCTTCTTGCCCCGAATGAGTTCGATCAGGTCCATCGGCACGTGCGAATGATGACATTCAAGTGAGACGATATCGATCTTCGACTTCTGGAGATTGGGGAAGGTCTCCTCATATTGCCGCCACTCGGCACCCAAGGTCTTCTTCCAGTCGGTGTTGGCCTTGATGCCGTAGCCGTAGCAGATGTGGACGGCGGTCTCGGCCTTCAGCCCTTCGGCCGCGCGCTCCAGCGTGGCGATGCCCCACTCGTTCGCCTCGTCGAAGAAGACGTTGAACGCGGGCTCATCGAACTGAATGATGTCGACGCCCGCTGCTTCCAGCTCCTTCGCTTCCTCGTTCAGGATGCACGCGAATTCCCAGGCGAGTTTCTCGCGGCTCTTATAGTGGTCGTCATACAGCGTATCGATCATCGTCATCGGCCCCGGCAGGGTCCACTTGATCGGCTGATCGGTCTGCGCGCGCAGGTACTTGGCATCCTCGACGAAGACCGGCTTGGGGCGCGACACCGCGCCCACGACCGAAGGCACGCTCGCATCGTAGCGGTTGCGGATGCGCATGACCTGCTTCTTTTCCCAATCGACGCCGTCCAGATGCTCGATGAAGGTCGTGACGAAATGCTGGCGGGTCTGCTCGCCGTCGCCGACGATGGTGATGCCGGCCTGCCGCTGATCATCCACGGCCAGGCGCAGGGCGTCCTGCTTGCCGGCGACCAGTTCCTCGCCTTCCAGTTTCCAAGGCGACCAGAGCTTCTCGGGCTCCGCGAGCCAGGAAGGCTTGGGCAGGCTGCCGGCGGTCGAGGTGGGCAACAACATATTCATGGATCGAATGACCTTAGTGATTTTGACGGATCAGGCGGCGAAGTTGGCGGACCATTGCTGGAGCACGGCCTGATAGGGCTTGATGAAGCGCTCCTCGGCGAACTTGCCCTGCTCGACGGCGAGCCTGCTGCGCTCTTCGCGATCGTAGACGATGCGAGTCAGCGAATAATCCTGATACTTCAGGCTGGGCTGATAGTGCTCCGCCGCCGCCGAATTGGCGTTGTAGATCTCGGGGCGATAGATCTTCTGGAACGTCTCCATCACGCTGATGGTGCTGACCAGCTCGAGGCTGGTGTAGTCGCCGAGCAGGTCGCCGATATGGTAGAAGGCGTAAGGCGCGACGCTGTTCGGCGGCATGAAATAGCGGACTTTCATGCCCATCTTGGCGAAATATTCGTCGGTCGCGGAGAACTCGTCGTTGCGATATTCGACGCCCAGCACGGGGTGCTCGTTCGTGGTGCGATGATAGGTCTTGCTGCTCGACACGCTCAGGCAGATGACCGGCGGCTTGCCGAAATTGTCCCGGTAGGCGCTCGAATTCAGGAAGTGCTTGAACAGATTGCCGTGCAGGTCACCGAAATCCTGTGGCGCCCCGGAATTGGGGTGGCTCTTCATATGCTCCGGCAGCACGACGCTGAAATCGTAGTCGCGGACGTAGGAGGAGAAGTTGTTTCCGACCATACCGTCGATACGCTCGCCCGCCTTCTTGTCGACGATCGTCGTCTGAAGGATCTCGATCAACGGGAAGACCTCGCCGCCCCCGTCCGGATCGATGCGCATCTCGGCGGTGATGATTCTGAGCTCGACCGAATAGCGATCCCCCTTGGGATTGTCCCAATGCGCCAGGGAATTGAAGCGGTTGTCGATCATCCGCAGGGTGTTGCGCAAATTCTCCTGGCGGCTTTCTCCGCGCGCCAGATTGGCGAAGTTGGTCGTGATCCGCGTATTGTCCGCGGGACGATAATCCTCGTCGAAGGCGATGCTCTTTATCGAGAATGTAAATGCGCTCTTACTCATGACCGACCACCTGCTGTTGCGGGACGGGGCCGAAGGAAGAGCGCGCAAGAGTGACAGCCCGGACGTCGCTGGAGACCGCGCGCCTTGCTTCAAGCGCGATCCACCGGAGGAACCCCCGTCCGAGGAACGTTATGGCGCCGAAGGCAGGTCTCCTGGCTCGCGGGTCATCGCAGCGGTTCCGGCCTTCCCGAGCCTCTTGCGGAAGCTCAGTGACACGAAATGGAACCGCCACTCGCCGCTTACAGTTGCGGGGGCAGCGCCGGACTCTGCCCTGGAAGGACACCACCGGCTTCCCTTCTTAGCCCCGCCGTCATGCCTGAGGCGGGGAACCTCGACGGGCTGCTTGAACACCATCGAAGCCTTTCTGTCAATAACGATATAAAGATATCTTTATATCGTTATTCCATGTTGCCTTCGCCATAGAACAGCTCACCGATGCGGATCTCGTCGCGCCCCTGGGAGACGCGGTGGGCGTTGGTGTCGCGCAGCGAATAGACGCAGCCGCAATATTCCTGCTGGTAGAAATGCTCGCGCTTCGAGATGTCGATCATCCGCGCCGCGCCACCACCCTTGCGCCAGTTGAAGGTCCAATAGGTCAGGTCGGGATAATGCGACGCCGCGCGCTCGCCCGATCCGTTGATCTGGTTCATGTCCTTCCAGCGCGAGATGCCGAGCGAGGAGGTGATCACCGGGAAGCCATGCTCGTGCGCATAGAGTGCGGTTCGCTCGAAGCGCATGTCGAAGCACATGGTGCAGCGGATCCCGCGCTCGGGCTCCCATTCCATGCCCTTGGCGCGCTTGAACCAGTTCACCGTGTCATAGTCTGCATCGACGAACGGGACGCCATGCTGTTCGGCAAAGCGGATATTCTCGTCCTTGCGGAGGAGGTATTCCTCCTTGGGATGGATGTTCGGGTTGTAGAAGAAGATCGTGTAGTCGATCCCGCTCGCCGTCATTGCCTCCATCACCTCGCCCGAGCAGGGCGCGCAGCACGAGTGCAGCAGCACCTTCTTATGGCCTTCGGGCGGCGTCAGGATCGGGCGGGTGATTTCGGTCGTCATGATCTCTTCCATATACAACGGGCCGCGAAGGCTCCCCAGCCCCCGCGGCCCGGTGCCACCGCGTGCGGTAGCGGGTTCAGTTCTGCGGCATGCCTTGGGGCACGATCGTCTTGATGATCGAGGCATCGAGTTCCTCGAAATCGTGCAGGCCGATCGTGTCGTACAGCTCCTGGCGGGTCTGCATGCGATCGACCATCTTGTGGGTGCCGCCATTGGCCCGAATCGAGGCGTAGAGCTCGGCCTGCGCCTTGTTGGCGACGCGCAGCGACGAGACCGGCCAGATCACCATCTTGTAGCCCATCTCCTCGAATTCCTTCGCGGTGTAGAAGGGCGTCTTGCCGAACTCGGTCATGTTGGCGAGCAGCGGCACGTTCGGCATCGCAGCCGCGAACTTCTCGAACATCTCGCGCGTGTTGAGCGCCTCGGGGAAAATCGCGTCGGCGCCGGCATCGACATACATCTTGGCGCGATCGACCGCGGCGTCGAAGCCTTCGACCCCCGCCGCATCGGTCCGCGCCATGACGACGATGTCACGGCTCGCCTTGGCGGCGGCGGCGACCTTGGCCGCCATGTCGGTCGCGGGGACGAGGTTCTTGCCGTTCAGATGCCCGCACTTCTTGGGCAGGACCTGGTCCTCCAGATGCACTGCTCCGGCGCCGGCGTCCTCGAAGGTGCGCACCATGTGCATCACGTTCAGCGCCTCGCCATAGCCGGTGTCGCCGTCGACGAGCAGCGGCAGGCCCGAGGCGCGAACGATCTGGCGGATGAAGAAGGCGACTTCGTCCACGGTGATGATGCCGAGATCGGGCAGGCCCATCGAGGCAGTCATCGCGGCGCCGGAGAGATAGAGCCCGTCGAACCCGGCAGCCCGCGCCTGAATCGCGGCCTGGCCGTTATGCGCGCCGGGCAGCTGGTAGATGCCGGGACGGGCCAGCGCGGCGCGAAAGCGCTTGCCCGCGGATTCGGTCGGCAGATCCTCGGCTAGAAGATAAGGCAAAATCGATACTCCTTCAGGCATCCCAAATTCACGCAGCGACGTCTTCGCCGCGCTCGGCGAGCGGAACCCAGGCCAAGTCCTCGGGGCCGGTATAATGGGCCGAGGGGCGAATGATCTTGTTGTCCTCTCGCTGCTCGATGACATGCGCAGCCCAGCCCGAGGTGCGCGCGATCACGAACAGGGGCGTGAACATCGCGGTCGGCACGCCCATGAGGTTGTACGAGACCGCCGAGAACCAATCGAGGTTGGGGAACATCTTCTTCGCGTCCCACATCACGCTCTCGATCCGCTCGGCGACCGCGAACTGGCGCTGCGCGCCGGCTTCGTCGGCAAGTTGCTTGGCGACACGCTTGATCACGACGTTGCGAGGATCGGAAACGGTATAGACCGGGTGGCCGAAGCCGATGATGACTTCCTTCGCCTCAACCCGGCGGCGGATGTCGAACTCGGCTTGGTCGGCGCTCACATAGCGCTTCTGGATCTCATAGGCGACTTCGTTGGCGCCGCCATGCTTGGGGCCGCGCAGCGCACCGATCGCGCCGGCGATGGCCGAATACATGTCGGACCCGGTGCCGGCGATCACGCGCGCGGTGAAGGTTGAGGCGTTGAACTCGTGCTCGGCGTACAGGATCAGCGACGTGTGCATCGCGCGTGCGAAGCTTTCCGATGGCGCCGTCCCGTGCAGCAGATGGAGGAAGTGGCCGCCGATGCTGTCATCGTCGGTCTCGACCTCGATGCGCCGGCCGTGGTGCGCGAAATGATACCAGTAGAGCAGGATAGAGCCGAGCGAGGCCATCAGCCGATCGGCGATGTCCCGCGCATCGGGCAGGTTATGGTCGTGCGCCTCAGGCAGCACGCAGCCGAGCGCCGAAACGCCCGAACGCATCACGTCCATCGGATGCGCGGCGGCGGGGATCGCTTCCAGCGCCTCCTTCACCGAGCGCGGAAGCCCCCGCAGCTTGCGCAGCTTCTTCTTGTACACGGCGAGCTGCGTCGCGGTCGGCAGGCTGCCATGAACGAGCAGATGCGCGATCTCCTCGAATTCGCTGATTTCGGCGAAATCGAGAATGTCGTAGCCACGGTAGTGCAGGTCGTTGCCGGTACGCCCGACCGTGCAGAGCGCGGTGTTGCCGGCGGTGACGCCGGACAGCGCGACCGACTTCTTCGGCTTGAAGGCAGGAACGTCGTTCATCGGATCCTCTCTCAGAAACTGCCGGCCGGCACGCGCACCCGACCCTCCATCAGGATGCGTGCGCTGCGGCTCATGATTGCCTTGGTGACGGTCCACTGGCCGTCGATCTGCCGGGCCTCGGCGCCGACGCGTAGCGCGCCCGAGGGATGGCCGAAGCGGACAGCGTTCCGCGTGCCACCGCCGGCCGCCAGGTTGACCAGGGTGCCGGGGACCGCCGCCGCGGCGGCGATGGCGACCGAGGCGGTGCCCATCATCGCGTGGTGGAGCTTGCCCATCGATAGCGCGCGGGCGAGCAGGTCGATCTCACCGGCCAACACGTCCTTGCCGCTCGAGGTGCGATGGTCGATCGGGGACGCGACAAAGGCGATGGCTGGGGCGCGGCCGGTCTTGGCAATACCCATGCGGGCGGCGCCGGCGATGCGGAGCGCCTCGAAGCGCTCGAGCGCGACCGGATCGCCATTGATCGCCTCGCGCAATTCCGCGCCGGTAAAACCGAGGTCCTCGGCGTTCACGAAGACCGCAGGGATGCCGGCGTTGATCAGGGTCGCCTGGATCGTGCCGCCGTCCGGCAGCTGCAGTTCGTCGACCAGATTGCCGGTCGGGAACATTGCGCCTTCGCTGTCCGCCGGATCCTCGAACTCGAGCACGATCTCGGCCGCGGGGAAGGTCACGCCGTCCAGCTCGAAATCGCCGGTTTCCTGCACCTGGCCGCCCACCACCGGCACACGCGCGATGATCGTCTTGCCGATATTGGCCTGCCAGATGCGGACGGTGCGGATGCCGTCCGGACCCGCTTCGACATAGCCGGCATGGATGGCGAAGGCGCCTGCGGCGGTGGAGAGGTTGCCGCAATTGCTCGACCAGTCGACCAGATCCTCGCCGATCGCGATCTGGCCGTAGAGATAGTCGACATCGTGATCGGGCACGCTCGCCGGGCTGATGATCACGCACTTGCTGGTGCTGGAGGTCGCCCCGCCCATGCCGTCGATATGCGCGGCATAGGGATCGGGGCTGCCGATCACGCGCTGGAACAGCCGGTCGCGCGCGCGGCCCGGAACCTGTGCCTCCTCGGGCAGGTCCTCCAGCCGGAAGAACACGCCCTTGCTGGTGCCGCCGCGCATATAGGTGGCTGGGATGCCGACCTGGCCCGTCATGCCACCGCCTCCGCCTGGCCGGCGAGAAAATCCTGGGCGAAGCGCTGGAGTACGCCGCCAGCCTCGTAGATCGAGGCTTCCTCGGCGGTATCGAGCCGGCAGGTGACGGGCACTTCCTCGGTGCTGCCGTCCTTGCGGTGGACCAGCAGCACAAGCGTTGCGCCCGGGCGGCGCTGGCCGACCACGTCATAGGTCTCGGTGCCATCGAGCTTGAGGCCGAGGCGCGTCGCGCCGAACTGGAACTCGAGCGGCAGCACGCCCATGCCGATCAGGTTGGTGCGGTGGATGCGCTCGAAACCCTCCGCCACGATCGCCTCGACGCCGGCGAGGCGCACGCCCTTGGCCGCCCAGTCGCGCGAGGAGCCCTGGCCGTAATCGGCGCCGGCGATGATGATCAGCGGCTGGCGGCGGCCGAGATAGGTCTCGATCGCTTCCCACATCCGCACGACCTGGCCCTCCGGCTCCAGCCGGGCGAGCGAGCCCTTCTTCACTGCGCCGTCGACCACGGCCATCTCGTTCTGGAGCGTCGGATTGGCGAAGGTGGCGCGCATCGCGGTCAGGTGATCGCCGCGGTGGGTGGCGTAGCTGTTATAGTCCTCTTCGGGCACACCCATCCTGGTCAGATACTCTCCGGCCGCGGAAGTCTGCAGGATCGCGTTCGACGGCGAGAGGTGATCGGTGGTGATGTTGTCGGGCAGGATCGCCAGCGGACGCATGCCGGTGAGCGTGCGCGGGCTCGCGGCGAGCGCGCCCAGCCCTTCCTTGTCCCAATAAGGCGGACGGCGGATATAGGTGGACATGGGCCGCCAATCGTAGAGCGGGCTGACCTTCCCGCCGCCGTGCAGCCGCTGGCCGAACATCGGCTCATAGACGTTGCGGAACTGCTCGGGCTTCACATGCGCGGCGACGATCGCGTCGATCTCGGCATCGCTCGGCCACAGATCCTTCAGGCGCACTTCGCTGCCGTCCGCGGCGATGCCGAGCACGTCCTGCTCGATGTCGAAGCGGATCGTGCCCGCGATGGCATAGGCGACGACCAGCGGCGGCGAGGCGAGGAAGGCCTGCTTGGCGTAGGGGTGGATGCGCCCGTCGAAGTTGCGGTTACCCGAGAGGACGGCGGTGGTGTAGAGATCGCGGTCGACGATCTCCCGCTGGATGCCGGAATCGAGCGCGCCCGACATGCCGTTGCAGGTAGTGCAGGCGAAGGCGACGATGCCGAAGCCCAATTGCTCCAACTCGCCGAGCAGCCCCGCTTCCTCCAGATAGAGCCGCGCGACCTTGGAACCGGGCGCGAACGAGCTTTTCACCCAGGGCTTGCGCACCAGCCCGAGCCGGTTGGCATTGCGCGCAACCAGGCCGGCGGCGACGACGTTGCGCGGGTTCGAGGTGTTGGTGCAGCTGGTGATCGCGGCGATGATCACCGCGCCGTCGGGCATCAGCCCCTCGCGCTCCTCGGCGAGCGCGCCTTCGAGATCGACCGCGATCCCTCGCTCGTTCAATGCGCTGGTCGGCAGGCGGCGATGCGGGTTCGACGGTCCGGCGAGGTTGCGCACGACGGTGCCCAGATCGAATTCCAGCACCCGCTCATATTCGGCAGTCTCGAGCGCATCGGCCCAGAGGCCGGTGGTTTTCGCATAATTCTCGACCAGCTTGACCTGCTCGGTTTCGCGACCGGTGAGCAGCAGGTAGTCGATCGTTTGCTGGTCGATATAGAACATCGCGGCGGTGGCGCCGTATTCGGGGCACATGTTCGAGATGGTCGCACGGTCGCCGATCGTCAGGCTGTCCGCGCCTTCGCCGAAGAATTCCAGCCAGGCACCGACCACGCGCTCGCTGCGCAGGAACTCGGTGAGCGCCAGCAC
Organism: uncultured Burkholderiaceae bacterium; assembly: GCA_937871985.1. The sequence continues at coordinate 3,810 of CALMPB010000106.1, read as the reverse complement.
GATATCGGTGGCAGTGATCCCTTCCGGGCGCTTGCCGCTGAGCTTGACGCCGACGATGTCGGGCAGCCGCATCATCGTGGGCCGGCCGAGCATCACCGTCTCGGCCTCGAGCCCGCCCACGCCGACCGCGATCACGCCCAGCGCATCGACGTGCGGCGTATGGCTGTCGGTCCCGACACAGGTGTCCGGGAAGGCGACGCCGCCCCGCGCCTGGATCACCGGCGACATCTTCTCCAGGTTGATCTGGTGCATGATACCGTTGCCGGCCGGGATCACATCGACATTGTCGAAAGCCTTCTTGGTCCATTCGATGAAGTCGAACCGGTCCTCGTTGCGACGATCCTCGACCGCGCGATTCTTCTCGAAGGCGTCGGGATCGAACCCGCCGAACTCTACCGCCAGGCTGTGATCGACGATCAGCTGGGTCGGCACCACCGGATTGACCTTGGCGGGATTGCCGCCCTGATCGGCGATGGCGTCGCGCAGGCCGGCGAGATCGACCAGCGCGGTCTGGCCGAGAATGTCGTGGCAGACGACGCGCGCGGGGTACCAGGGAAAGTCCATGTCGCGCTTGCGATCGGCGATCTGGATCAGCGCCTCGTCGAGCATCGCGGGGTCGCAGCGGCGCACCAGTTGCTCGGCGAGCACCCGCGAGACATAGGGCAGCGCGGCATAGGCGCCGGGGCGCAGCGCCTCGATCGCGGCGCGGGCATCGAAATAGGCAAGGTCGGTGTCGGCAAGCGGCTTGCGATAGGTGCTGTTCATTTCGTCGGGGAACCCAGGCGCTCCAGTCGCGTCACGATCGACGCGCTCGGCGCTGAAAATGTTGAGAAGAGGAAGCGTCCGGACGCGACCATGCATTCGCGGTCGCCTTCGTCTCGTGCAGTCGCCGTCACCACGACGGCAAGGCCCGCATCGTCCTTGCGCACGCACCAGGCCTCGAAGCGCACATCGTCGAGCTCTTCGCGAAGCTCGATATCGATGCAGCGGCGCAGCACCACGGGCGCACCGAGCGCCGCACGCGCACGACACGCCGCCGCATCCACGATGCGGTCGAGCAGGTCGGCACCTTGCGGATGGGCGCGGCTAAGCATATTCGCATAATCCGCAAATCGAAGCCCTCTCGGAAGGACTGAAAGAGCGAAGGTCTGCGAACTCGGACTTGCGAATTAGCAAATTTTGCGAAGATCGGACGATGATGCGCAAGGCTTATATGGGCGTACGGCTGCGGCGGCTGCGGGAAGAGCGAAACCTCAAGCAGGTCGAGCTGGCCCAGGCGCTGGGTATCTCTCCGAGCTACCTGAACCAGCTGGAGCAGAACCAGCGCCCTCTAACCGTGCCGATCCTGCTCAAGCTCAACGCGGTGTTCGGGATCGACGTTCAGCTCTTCTCCGAGGACGAGGAGGCGCGGCTGATCACCGAGATGCGCGACGCCGTCGCCGAGGGTGGGGAAAGCATCGCGCTGGCCGAGCTGCGCGAGCTTGCCGCGAACATGCCGGCCGTCGGCCGGACGCTGATCGCACTGCACCGACGCTATCGCGAGGCTATCGAGCGGGGTGATGTGATGGCCGCGCAGCTGGGCGACGATTGGACGATGGGCGCCAGGGCTCGCCAGCCCTTCGAGCAGGTTCGCGATTTCTTCTATGCGCATCGCAATCATATCGATCTGCTTGATGAGGCGGCGGAGCGCATCTGTCGGGACGCCGGCCTTTCGCCGCGGACCATCCATGCCGGGCTGGTTGCCTGGCTCAAGCGGAAGCATGGCGTCGAACTGGCAATCGACCGAGCCGGTGCCGTGCAGCGAAGCTACGATCCCGCTACCCGTCTCCTGCAGCTGTCCGCCAGCCTGACGCTGGGGCAGCAGGTATTCCAGATGGCGACCCAGCTGGCCTTTCTCGAGCTCGACGAAGCGATTGGCCGGTTGACCGCCAACACCATCCTCATCGACGACGAGGCCCGTAGTCTGGCCCGGATCGGGCTGGCCAACTATTTCGCCGGCGCGCTCGTATTGCCCTATGGCGATTTTCTCGCCGCCGTGGAGGCCGAGCTCTACGATATCGAGCGGCTGGGCGAGATCTTCGGGGTGGGTTTCGAAACCGTCTGCCACCGGCTGTCGACGCTGCAGCGTCCGGGCGCGCGCGGCGTGCCCTTCTTCTTCGTTCGCGTCGATCGTGCCGGCAACATCTCGAAGCGCCAGTCGGCCACCGACTTTCACTTTTCCCGGGTCGGCGGCACTTGCCCGCTCTGGAAGGTGTACGAGGCATTTGCCCAGCCGGGTCGCGTGCTGCGCCAGATCGCACGGATGCCCGACGGGCGTACCTATCTCTGGGTGGCGCGCACGGTGACGAGCGGGGGCGGCGCGTTCGGCAAACCCGGCAAGACATTCGCGATCGGTCTCGGCTGCGACATCCGCCACGCCGACCGGCTCGTCTATTCGCGCGGCCTCGACCTGTCCGATCCCGCCGCGGCCACACCGATCGGAGCGGGCTGCAAGGTATGCGAACGCCCGGCCTGTCCGCAGCGTGCCTTTCCGCCGATCGGCAAAACCCTGGCAATCGACGAGAACCGAGCGGCGCCGGTGCCCTATCCCGTTGCGTGAAAGCGCAACGCGTCCTGTTCCCGCCACAGCGCGATGATCGACGGGTTCTCGACCAGCTCCGAGATCGTTTCGACCGCATAGGTCGCCACGGAGATTGGATGCGCGCGCCGCATCATTACCGCGCCCGATTGCGGCAAGCGGCCATCCTTGGTCCAGCGCAGCCGCTCCTGCGCGCTGATCGGCAAAGCGCCTAGGACCAGCCGCGGTGTCAGCGGCCGGCTCGCGGGCAGGACCAGCGCGAGAGAACTGCGCTCGATGACGTCTTCCAGGCGCAGGTCGCCATCGGGCGCTTCAACCTCGAGCAACAAGGTATCCGCGATCCACTTTCGCGTGGCATGACCTCGCAGGAACGTCAGGACTCGGCGGCTGGCTTCGGGCCACCGCAGCGAAAGGCCGAGATGCTCGTCATGCACCTGCTGAAAATCGAGCAGCGCCGTCGAGCCCGATCGATCGCGGACGCGCAGCGCGCTCGCCATGCGCCACGCCAGCCCGATCGATCGTTCGTCACTGAGTTCCGTCCAGCCTAGTCTCTGATGCACACTATCCTCACGGTCCATGCGCGGGCATTTCCGGAGCTCCGCACGCAGGTCGCGCACGAAACACCGCAGGCCATGCCCACGTTTGTCTTCGCCGTTCGGACGTTTGTCCGCGCCTCGACCATTCCCTGGGCCCAGGCATCAGCGACCCGCGCCGGCAGGTCTCCTGGCTCGCGGGTCATCGCTTCGGGTGCACCTTCCCGGGCTTGTGGCCCAGTGGCCGGCGGATCGCATGACGTCCGCCCAGCACCCTCGCTCGCCGCTTACAGTTGCAGGGGCAGCCATGGATTTGGGGATGCACCCCTTACCATGTTCCCATTTCAATCCCCTTGCGGGGAACCGGCACGGTGTTCGTACCCGGGCAAGCCGGGCATCTAACGCCTAGCACGGATCCGCAAACTGAGGGAACATTGCTCTGTTCAGTTCTACAGCCAAAGCCCTCCGGCTGCCATGCGGTTCAATAATGGAAAGAGCGTCCGCTTTCGGGCAACTCGACAGTCGCGGCGAACGGCCGATGTTAGGGCGCGTTGCTGCCATAGGATTTGACGCCGACCGGACGGCAGCTTCTGGCAGAAGCTGCCGTTGGAGGCCCGACCGGCGAACGGCGTAAGTTGGTCGACGCACGAACCCGCTGCGCGGGAGTGGCGTGCGCGGTGAAGTTGAGGCGCGGGTACG
>CALMPB010000105.1 GCA_937871985.1 uncultured Burkholderiaceae bacterium | reverse complement strand
GGGCAAAGGCGGAAGGCAAGATTGAAGGGCGCGGCACCACGGCGCGCGCAAAGCCAGTCTGCACGTGGGTTGGGGGCGGCACTCGCCACAAGGTGGCTTCGTGCCGCCAGCAGCCCCAAGGCCTTGCGGGCATTGGGAATACCGTGTGCCGCATGCGCTCGGGCGCGATGGGCTTGGTGGGGACTGCATCATGAGCCAGCGCGGAAATCCCGGTGACGATGACCGTTTTCGCGTGCGGCCCAGCAAGCCCAGGCAGCGCGGCGACACCTTCATTGCCCAGGTGCTGCGCCAGACGAGCAAGGCCGCTGGCGTCTCTGGCCGGGGGCGCAAGACCACCGGCAAGCCCCCCGGTTCGCGCCTGGGGCGCGGTCATGTCGCAGCCCGCTTCACGGGCCAGTCGTTGACGGCGCTTTCTCGCCGGGCCACGGTCAAGGTGCGGCTGGTGTATTTGCAGCAGGCCAGCGGCCGCTCCACCGTGCAGCACCTGCGCTACATCGAGCGCGAAGGCGTGGACCGCCAGGGTGGACAGGGCCGTGCCTATGGCGCCATCACCGACGAGGCGGACACGGCCGCCTTCGAGGAGCGTGGCAAGGGCGACCGCCACCAGTTCCGCTTCATCGTCTCGCCCGAGGATGCGGAGCAGCTCGAAGACCTGCGCACCTACACCCGGCACCTGATGCAGCGCATGGAGGCCGACCTGGGCACCCGCCTGGATTGGGTGGCGGTCGATCACTGGAATACCGACAACCCGCACACCCATGTCGTGCTGTGCGGCAAGGACGACACTGGCAAGGATCTCATCATTTCGCAGGAGTACATCACCCGCGGCATGCGCGAGCGGGCGATGGAACTGGCCACCGAATGGCTGGGGCCGCGCACCGAGCTGGAGATCCAGCGCACCCTAGCCCGCGAAGTGGAACAGGAGCGGTGGACGAGCCTGGATCGCACCCTCCAGCGCGAGGCGGTGGACGGCCTGGTGAAGGTCGAGCGCTTCAACGAACCCAAACTGCAACGCCAGCGTCTGCTGCTGGTCGGGCGCTTGCAGCGGCTTCAACGCATGGGGCTTGCCACGCAGACCCAGCCCGGCACTTGGGCCGTGCATGCCGATGCCGAGAAAACCTTGCGGGCCATGGGAGAACGTGGCGACATCATCCGCACCATGCAGCGCGCGATGGGCGGCAAGCAGCGTGACCTGGCCGTGTTCCAACCGGGCGAGGATGGACACTCCATCATCGGCCGCGTGGCGGGCAAAGGACTGGCCGACGAACTGTACGACCGGGGCTATCTGGTGGTCGATGGCATCGACGGCAAGGCCCACTATGTGGCGCTGCCGCCCAGGACGGAACTGGAGCAGTACCCCATGAGCGCAGTGGTCGAGGTGAAAGGCTCCGCCGAGGTGCGCGCAGCGGACAAGACCATCACCGCGCTGGCGACCAATGGGCTGTACCGCACCGACCATCACTTGGCCATTGCACAAGGCCAGGCCAAGGATGGCCGCGACCCGCATGAAGTGGTTGCGGCCCATGTCCGCCGCCTTGAAGCCCTGCGCCGAGCGGGCATCGTGGAGCGCGTCGCTGAGGGACTATGGAAGGTGCCCGGTGACTTGCCTGAGCGTGGCCGCCAGTACGACGCGCAGCGCCTGGGCGGCGTGGCCGTGGAGCTGAAATCGCACCTGCCCATCGAGCGGCAGGCCCGCGTGATCGGTGCCACCTGGCTGGATCAGCAGTTGATCGGCGGCGGCTCCGGTCTGGGTGACCTGGGCTTTGGCGGCGAGGCCAAGCAGGCGCTACAGCAGCGCGCCGATTTCCTGGCCGAACAGGGACTGGCCGAGCGGCGCGGCCAGCGCGTGATCCTGGCGCGCAATCTGCTGGGCGCGTTGCGCAATCGGGAAGTGGCGCAGGCCGCGAAGGACATTGCCGCTGATACGGGCTTGGAGCATCGTCCGGTAGCTGAGGGGCAGCGCGTGGCGGGTATCTACCGCCGCAGCCTCATGCTGGCCAGCGGGCGCTACGCGATGCTGGATGACGGTATGGGGTTCAGCCTGGTGCCGTGGAAGCCGGTCATCGAACAACGACTCGGCATGCTGATTTCTGCACAGATACATGGTGGCACTGTATCCTGGCAAATCCGACGCCAGTTGGGTTTATCCATTACCTGACGCCAACGGCAATTGAACTCCACCAACTGGATGCGTCTACAACCGATCAGCGTCCGGTAAACTGAGGCACTCGCTTTGCGACGAACGCGTGGACCGCTTCCAGCGAATCCGTGGTTTTCGAGGCCCGATTCATTTCGGCCGCCTCTAACCTCAATGAGGTCACCAGACCGCTCTCGAAGGCAGCAAGTTGCAGGCGCTTGGCGCCCGCATAACCATGCGTAGGACCGGTCGAGAATTGCACCGTCATGCGCTGCGCTTCGTCCAGCAGGCTCTCGCCCGGAACTACTTTCTCGACCAATCCCCAGGCCAAGGCTTCATCCGAACCGACCACGCGGTTGGTCAGGATCATGTCGCGTGCGCGTCGTCCGCCCACTGCGCGCGGCAGGAGCCAGCTGATGCCGAAATCCCCCGCGTATCCAAGGCCGGTGTGGGCCGCCACGAATTTCGTCCCACTTGCGGCAATCAGGTAGTCAGAGGCCAATGCTAGTCCGAGGCCGCCTCCAGCGACCGCGCCTTGTACGGCGCAGACCACCGGGAATGGCAGGCTGGCGAATTGAGGAATCATGCGTTCGACCACCCTCAATTCGTCATCGACCAAGGTAGACAACGCTTCGCCTGCTGCCGCCATTTCGTCGATGTCGCCGCCGCAACTGAACATCCGGCCCTCGCCGCGCAGCAGCAAAGCGCGAATCGAGCCGTCACGTTCGACGTCTGCAATGACGCCAGCTAGCACGTTGACGACAGACGTGCTCAGCGCATTCTTTTTCTGAGGCGCATTGAGTGTGATGGTCGCAACAGCACCATGCTTTTCGAGAATGACAGAATTTTCGGACATGACGCTTCCTGATGGGCCAAGATTTCAGGCGTCAGCGCGGCGCCATGCGAATAGCGCCATCCACCCGAATGGACTCGGCGTTCATGTAGCCGCAGGTGACGAGAAACTCGACGGCCTGCGCGAATTCATCGGGATCGCCCAAACGCTTGGGAAAGGGCACGCTGGCCGCCAGCGCCTGCTTGACGTTGTCCGGCAGGCCCAGCAGCAATGGTGTTCCGAAGATCCCCGGCATGATGGTGTTGACCCGGATCCCTTCGTCCATCATGTCGCGCGCAATCGGCAAGGCCATGCCCACGATGGCAGCCTTACTGGCAGCATAGCTGGCCTGGCCAACCTGGCCATCCTGTGCGGCGGCCGACGCAGTGTTGACGATGGCGCCGCGGTCGCCATCGGCCAGCGGCGCGAGCGTCAACATGCCCGCGGCTGACTTGGCGATGCAGCGGAAGGTGCCCACTAGGTTGATCTGAATGATGCGATTGAAACGATCTGTTGGGCATGGGCGGATTTCGCCGGTTTTCTTGTCGCGGCTGACCGTCTTGACGGCATCGGCAGTACCGGCGCAGTTGACCAGAATGCGTTCCTGTCCAATGGCCGCGCGGGCCTTGGCGAAGGCGGCGTCCACTTGCTCCTCGGACGTCACGTCCACGTTGCAGTAAACACCGTCAAGTTCGCTGGCCAACGCCTGGCCGATGGCTTCGTTCATGTCAAAGATGGCGACTTTGACACCATGGCTGGCCAAGCGCCTGGCCGTGGCAGCTCCTAGGCCGGAAGCGCCCCCGGTGATGACGGCGGAGATGTCGGAATTGAGTTGCATGATTTTTGCTCGATGGATGAGAGACAGGCGCTATTGGCCCGTGAAGTGGGGGAGGCGCTTGCCGAGGAATGCGGCTTGCCCCTCCAGGTTGTCGGCCGAATGCAAAGCGACGAGGAAATTACGCTTCTCATGCTCCAGGCCTTGCGCGAGCGGAGTTTCAAAGCTGGCCAGTGCCGCATCTTTCGCCAGTGCCACGGCCAGCGGCGAATTGGATGCAATCCGGTTGGCCATCGCCAACGCCGTCGGCAGGGCCTGGCCGTCAGCCGTCACCTCGGCGACCATGCCCGCATCGCAGGCTTTGCGGGCGTCGATGAAATCGCCGGTCAGCAGCAGGGCCATAGCCTTGGACTTGCCGATGGCATGGATCAGACGCTGGGTGCCCCCGGCCCCGGGAATGGCGCCCAGCTTGACTTCAGGCACGCCGAACTTGGTGGACTCGCCAGCGATAGCAATGTCACAGGCCAACGCCAGTTCCGTGCCGCCGCCCAGCGCGAGCTTTTCCACGGCTGCGATGACGGGCTTAGGGAAGCGCTCCAGTTCCGCCCAGAAGTGGCCACCTGCCGCCGCACGGTCGCCCAGCAGCGGTTCGGCGCGCAGAGAGTCGAAGGCCGTGATGTCGGCCCCTGCACAAAACACGCCCTCGGCGCCGGTGATGATGACCGCGCGTACGGCATCGTCGTCGCGCAGTTGCACGAGCTGTGCACGCAGGCCATCGAATACTGCGCGGTTCAAGCTGTTCTTCGCGCGCGGGCGGTTGATGATCAAGGTGACGATGGCGCCTTCGCGGCTGACGAGCACTTCGCTGGCTTCGCTCATGGTGGCCTCGTTCATGCCAGGCGCTCGATGATGGTGGTGTTGGCCGTGCCCGAAGCCTCGCAGATGGTCTGCAAGCCATAGCGGCCGCCTCGGCGCTCCAGCTCGCACAGCAGGTCGGTGAGCATGCGCGCGCCAGTGGAGCCCAGCGGATGGCCGATGGCCACCGAGCCGCCATTGACGTTGAGGCGGTCGTCCGGAATGCCGAATTCCTGCTGGAACATCAGCGGCACGCCGCCGAATGCCTCATTGACTTCAAACAGGTCGATGTCGGCCGGGGTCAGCCCCGATTCCTTCAACGCCTTGCGGGTGGCATCGAGCACAGCAGTGAACTGGATGACAGGGTCGGCTGCCGCCACTGCGGTGCTGACGAAGCGCGCACGCGGCTTCAGGCCGTGCTGCTGGGCGTAGGCGCGGCTGGCGATCAGCAGCGCGGCGGCGCCGTCGCTGATCTGCGAGGAGTTAGCAGCCGTTGTAGCGCCGTCTGCGGCAAACACGGGCTTAAGCGTAGCCATCTTCTCGGGGTTGGGGTCGGCGCGCATGCCCTCGTCGGCGGTGACGAGCGGGCTGTCTGGGTCGGTCGGATCCTCATGCAGCCGCACGAGTTGGTCTTGGACACGACCAGCCCGCGAAGCCTCAATGGCGCGCCGATGGCTGCGCACGGCGAAGGCGTCCAGCGCCTCGCGCGTGAGGCCGAAGCGCTTGTTCATCAACTCCGACGAAGCGCCTTGCGGTATCAGCGGGTTGCCCTGGTAGCGCGCCAGCTCACGCGGGCTGTATTGCGCGCCGAGCGGCGCGCCGGGCTTGAATGACGGCGGCATGGGCGCCTGCGACATCGACTCTACCCCGGCGCCGATGGCCAGTTGGTAGGCGCCCGCTTGAATACCGTGCACGACAAAGCTCACCGCCTGCTGGCCGGAGCCGCATTGCCGGTCGACCGTCACCGCCGGGACGGATTCTGGCAGCCCCGCCGCCAGCACGGCATGCCGGCCCAGATTGCCGTGCTGCTGGTCCCACTGCAGCACGCAACCGACGATCACATCGTCCAGATCGGCGGGGTTGATGCCGGAGCGCTCGACCAGCTGACGCAGCGTCTCACCCAGCAGATCAACGGGGTGCCATTTCTGCAAGCGCCCGCCGCGCTTGCCCACGGGGGTGCGCAGCGCACCGACGATGACGGGTTCATGGTCATTCATGTTGTTTTCCTGTAGCAAAAGGTTGGCTCACTCGGCGTAGCGGTCCGCATGCTCAACGCGTATGCGCTTCTTGTCGAGCTTGCCGACGCTGGTCTTGGGGATGGCTTCGACGAACAGAACCTGGTCCGGCAACTGCCACTTGGCGAACGCGCTGCTCAGGTGTTCCTGCAGTTGTTCCTGGGTCGCCTGCTGACCGGGCTTCAGCACCACCAGGGCCAGCGGCCGTTCCTGCCACTTAGCATGCGGAATGCCGACCACTGCGGCGTCACGCACAGCCGGATGGCCCATGAGCAGGTTCTCCATGTCAATGGATGAGATCCATTCACCGCCGCTCTTGATCACGTCCTTGATGCGGTCGGTAACCTTGAGGTAGCCGTTCTCGTCCACCGTGCCGACATCGCCCGAGCGCCACCAGCCGCCCTCCAGGAAGCGGTCGCCTGAATCCGGCATGTCGTGATAGCTGGTCGTGATCCAGGGGCCGCGCAGGCAGATCTCGCCAGCCGACTGTCCGTCGTGCGGGAGGTCCTGGTCGTCTGCATCGAGAATGCGGATGTCCACCCCGGTAAGGATCAGGCCCTGCTTGCGCTTGAGGTTCCACTGCTCGTCCTGGGTCAGGCGCTTCTTGAGCGTGGACTTGAGGCGGTTGACCGCCACCAGCGTCGTGGCTTCGGTGGCGCCGTAGCCGTGCACCACCTCGGCACCCGTCAGTTCGTAAAAGCCGATCATCATCGACAGAGGTGGCTCGGTGGCGCCGGACAGCATGCGCATGCGGCTGAAGTCCGGCTTGACCGGCAACGTCTCGATGTACTGCAGCATAGGCTGGAAGATGGCCGGTGCGCCGTTGGTGATGGTCACGCCCTCGGCGATCATGGTGTCGACCAATGGCTTGGTGTCCTCGGCGGCGTAGCGGCCCGGCAGCACGATCTTGTCGCCCAGCAGCGTGGCCGCCTGCGGCAGGCCCCAGCACTGCCCGTGGAACATGGGCGTGATGAGCATGACGCAGTCGTCCAGCGTCATGCCCATGTTGGTGGCCATGCCCGTGGAATGCAGGTAGATTCCGCGGTGCGAGTAGTACACGCCCTTGGGCTTGCCCGTGGTGCCGGTGGTGTAGCAGGCGCTGTAAGCCGAGGTTTCGTCGATCTCGGGCCAGTCGATCTTGGCGTCGGCGGCGGCCAGCAGGTCTTCGTAGTGCAGCAGCGGCGCCAGCGTGGTCTTGACCTGGTCCAGCGGCTTTTCGGTCATAACGATCCAGCCCTTGATCTGGGGCGAGTTCGCTGCGACGGATTCGGCAATAGGCAGCAATGATTCGTCCACGCAAACGTAGGACACGTCGCTATGGCCGACAACGTAGCCCAGGTCCTCGGGGCCCAGGCGCAGGTTCATCTGCAGCATGACCGCGCCCAGGCCGGGGATGGACCAGTACAGCTCGAAGTGGCGCCGGCTGTTCCAGTCCAGGACGCCGACCCGGTCGCCCGGCTCGACGCCGAGCGCGCGCAGCGCATTGGCGCTGCGGCAGACGCGTGCGTAGCAGTCGGCATAGGTGTAGCGGTCCCAGCCGCCGCCGGGTGTGCGATACACGATCTCCTGATCCCCATGGGTGCGTGCAGCGTGGCGGATCAGCGTCGTGGTGTTCAGTTGGCGCTCGTTGCCCGTGGTGGACGGGCAGCCGCGGACAGGCTTGGTGGGCTGGACGGTTTCGGTCATGTGCTTGTCTCCTAGGTAGTTGTGTCGAGTGCCTGGAACCGTGGGGCCGGGGCCGCTTCGATGGCGCCGGAGGGGGTGATCTGGTAGATGCCCCGTGCCGCGTTATGCGGATGCTGCACCGACTCGGCGAGGCTGAGCACGGGTGCAAAGCAAGCGTCGCTGCCTTCGAGCAGCGCGCACCAGTGCGCTCGGGGCTGGCTGCGGATGAGGGCTGCGATGCGCTCTTTCAGCGCCGGCCACGTTGCCGTGTCGTACTGGTCGGCAGGCTCCACGTCCGCCAGGCCCAGCTTCGACAGCAGCAAGGCGTAGAAAGGCGGCTCGATCGCGCCGAGGCTGATGAAGCCGCCGTCGGCGCAGGCGTACACGTCATAAAACGGCGAATCGTGAAACGGACTCGGCTGCGCGCCATCGATCTGCCCATTGGCGCGAATCCAGTGCACCAGGGTGCCCAGCATTGCCACGATGTCAACGATGGCGGCGTCCACGACCCGGCCGCGGCCGGTGGCGCGCGCATCGACCAGCGCGCAGGCGACGCCGAAAGCCATGCCCAGCGCCCCGGCCGCGTCCCCGAGTACCGTGGGCGGAACGATGGGCGCTTGCCCTTTGTGTGCCGACAGCGACAGCAGGCCGGTCAGCGCGACGTAGTTCATGTCGTGTCCGGCGGCCTGGGCGAGCGGGCCGTCCTGGCCCCAGCCCGTCATGCGGCCGTAGACCAGCCTGGGGTTGCGCGCCGCACACTCGGCGGGGCCGAAGCCCAACCGTTCCATCACACCGGGGCGAAAGCCTTCGATCAAGGCGTCTGCCTGAGCGATCAGGTCCAGGGCACGCGCCTTGCCTTCGGGCGACTTCAGGTCGATGACCTCGACCGTCTTGCCGCGGCGCAGCGGGTTCTCCACCGCCCCGCCCAGCCGCCGCGCCGCAGCGGCCTGCTCGGCGCGTGTCAGCGTAATCACCTCGGCGCCCATGTCAGCTAGCATCCTGGCGGCCAGCGGGCCTGGCCCTATGCCCTCGAACTCCACCACGCGGACGCCGTGCAGCGGCATCTGCAGCGTATGCAACGTGTGCGACATGTTCACAGCTTCCTCGAAACCAGGTCTTTCAGGACCTCGTTGGCGCCGCCATAGATCTTCTGCACTCGCGAAGCGGCATACATCCGCGCGATCGGGTACTCGGCCATGTAGCCGTAGCCGCCGAACAATTGGAGGCATTCGTCCACCACGCGGCACTGCTGCTCGGTGCACCACCACTTGGCCATATAGGCGGCCTCGTTATCCAGCGTGCCGTCCAACAGGCGCTGGGTGCAGTCGTTGACGAAGCTGCGCACCACATGCGCGGTAGTGGCCACCTCAGCCAGTTTCTGGCGCGTGAGCTGCATATCGAAGAGGGGCGCACCGAAGGCCTTGCGCTGCTTCGTGTACTCCACCGTGACGGCCAGTGCCTGCTCGATAGTGGCGGCCGCCGGCACGGCAATGAGCATGCGCTCGTAGGGCAACGCGCCCATCAACTGCCCGAAGCCCTTGCCTTCGACCTCGCCCAGCAGTTGGTCGGCTGGCACGCGCACGCCGTCGAAGAACAACTCCGCCGTGTCCGATGCCTGCATGCCGATCTTCTCCAGTAGTCGGCCAACGCGAAAGCCGGGCAGATTCTCGGTTTCCAGCACAAACAGCGACACCCCCTTGCTGCCCGCGCCGCTGGTGCGCGCCGCGACGATCAGCAGGTTGCCAGTGAAGCCGTTGGTGATGAAGGTTTTGGCGCCGTCGATCACGTAGTGGTCTCCGTCACGGCGGGCCCGGGTGGAAATGGCCTTTAGATCCGAGCCGCAACCCGGCTCGGTCATCGCGATGGCGGCCAGCATCTCGCCGTTCGTCACCTTGGGCAGCCAGCGCTGCTTTTGCGCTTCCGTGCCGAAGTCCAGGATGTAGTGCGAAGCGATGGTGTGCACCGCGATATTGACTGGCATCTCGGCCTTGGCTAGCTCGTCCTGCACCACCAACTGGTAGGCAAGGCTGGCGCCGGCGCCTCCATAGGTCTCGGGCATCTCGGGCAGCAGAAAGCTCATCTCGCCGAATGGACGCCAGACCTCGCGCGGGATGTAGCCCTGACGGCGCCATTCATCGAGCCGGGGCGTGAATTCGGCGGCAACGTAGCGGCGCACCTGCTCGCGAAATGCGTCGATCTCGCCGTCCATCCAGGCGTGGCGATAAAGCTGTGGCAACATGAGAGCGTCTCCTTATATGTTGGCTTCTGTCCCCGCATCGGACGTTCCGCGCAGTGCCACTGCCGAAATGTTTTGGGGATGACACAATCGTAGTAATTGGCCCCTGCAAGGGCGATGGCGGATTACCTCAATCAACTGACAATTAACTTCTTTCGGCCTATGCGACCGGCGTTGGCCCCTTAGAATCACACGCCATGCTGGAACCCGTCTTAACCGCTCCCATCTTTGCCGTGCATGGCCTGCTGGACGGTGCGCGCGGCAAGGGGCTGGCCACGCCAGAATGGCTGGTAGGTGTGCTGGGGCGCGCGGGCATCAGTGAATCGCTGCTGGAGTTGGAGGAGTCGCGCGTGACCGTGGAGCAGTTCAACGCGCTGTTCATCGCCGTCAAGGACAGCCTGAACGACGAGTGCCTGGGCTACCTGCATGGGCGGCCGATGCGCCCGGGCAGCTTCGCACTGATGGTGCGCAGTGCGTTCACTGCCCACTCATTGTCGTTCGCCCTGCGCCGCCTGGGTGAATCCTTTGCTTTGCTGCAGGACGATGTGGCGCTAGTCCCCGTGACTGAGGGCAGGCTGACGGGTGTCGCGCTCGATATGCGTGGCGGCCCGGGCGCGCATGCCGACTTCCTGCACGCACATCTGCTGCGCGTGTTCTGGCGACTGCTGGTATGGCTGCACGGCGGCCGACTGGTGCCGCAGCGCTTCGACTTCAACTTTGCGCCGCCACCTCACGCGCAGAACTACCAACGCATCTTTTCCGGCACGTTGTGCTTTGGGCAGCCGCGCACGGCCGCCTGGTTCGACGCCGATGCCTTCAAACAGCCGGTGCGGCGCGATCGGGACGCGCTGCAGTCCTTCCTGCGCGCCACGCCAGGCAACGTGGTGGGGCCGTACCTGAACGAGCGCAGCGCCAGCGCGCGGGTCCGCATGGTGCTGCAGCGGGCCAGTCCCGAATGGCCTGATCTGGCCATCACTGCGCAGCGCCTGCACATGTCGGTGAGTGCGTTGCAGAGGCACTTGGCCTCCGAGGGCACTTCTTTCCAGGCGCTAAAGGACCAACTGCGGCGCGACATGGCGATCGTACGCCTGACCAGCAGCGAAGCCTCGCTCGCCGCCATCGCCGCTGACCTGGGCTTCACCGACAGCACCGCCTTCCAACGCGCCTTCAAGGTCTGGACCGGCAGCGCGCCGGGAGCCTACCGTGCCCGCTCGCGCACCAAGCAGTACCTTACATAGAGGTATCCGACCAATTTCAGCTTGGCCGCCGAGGAGATCGGCGCCTTCATGGCTACCGGGGCCGTGGCCTGCTTCGGGCGAGGCTCTTGTGCGCTCAAGAGACTGTTGACCGCCGTTGGGGGTTGCACCGACGGCAGCGCAGTGACTGGCTGCGCCAGGACGCAGACGTTTTCCGTCAGCCTATCGAGGTCATTCGTCATTGTCACTTGTCAGTGCTGACCTTAAGCTAAAAATGAACTCGCACAGCATAAGAGTGATGGCTGTGCACCATTGAAGCGGCATTGCCAGAATGTAAACCAAGCATCATGACCGACGCAGCCCCGGCACTCTCGTATCCGTTCTCTCATCTCCCGCTGCCTGGTCAAGCCATTGAAATCAAGCCAGGTGTGCTGTGGCTACGCATGCCGCTGCCGTTTTCCCTGGATCACATCAACCTCTGGGTATTGAGCGATGGTTCTGGTTGGGCGGTCGTGGACACCGGAATTCGTAGCGTGGACGTAATGAACGCATGGTTCGCCTTGTTCGCTCCTCAGGGGCCGCTAGCAGGCCGTCCTGTCTCCCGTGTAATGGCGACGCACATGCACCCGGATCACGTGGGCATGGCGGGATGGTTGACACGTCGCTTCGAATGCGCGCTGTGGATGACACGAGACGAGTATTTAAGCTGTCGGGTGATGCTTGCCGATTCAGGGCGGGAAGCGCCAGTCGATGGTGTTCGCTTCTACCGGAGAGCCGGATGGAGCGACACCGAGGTCGATGAGTATCGCACTCGGTTTGGTGACTTCGGCAAAATGATTCATCCTTTGCCTGACAGCTTTGTACGGCTCACGGATGGTCAGATGTTGCGGATCGGGAATCAGGAATGGGAGGTCATTGTTGGCACAGGACATTCTCCCGAGCACGCGTGCTTTTACTCGCGCGAACTGGATTTGCTGATATCGGGAGATCAGGTTCTTCCCAGGATCAGTTCCAATACCTCCGTGTACGCCACCGAGCCGCATGCTAATCCTTTGCAGGGCTGGCTCGACTCCATCGACCGATTGCTGCAACGCGTACCTGGGAGCGTCTTGGTTCTGCCTGCCCACAACGAACCTTTCTATGGCCTGCACCTACGGTTGGAGCAACTACGTGCGAGCGCCGTGAAAGGCACAGACCGTGTCAGGCAACAACTTGCGCAGCCTTTAAGGGTCATCGACCTAGTTCGCGTCTTGTACCGTTCGTCCACTGTTGCGGAGCAAATGCACCTCAACCTCGCGACCGGAGAGACACTCGCCCACCTGAACTATCTCGACCAGCGTGGGGAAATCGTGTCTGCAGAGGATGAAGACGGCGCCATGCGCTATCGGCTCGCCTGATGCGCTAATTTGCCCTCAAGGATGTAGAAGCAACCCAATCAAGCCCAGTCATTGACTGGGTTCTTTGTGGGGGGGTGTTTCGAGAGCAATGGGTATTTGCACCAGCGCGCCGTGTATGGCCTTCGGTCCTTTGAACACCTTGTTTGCGAACTGGTCTTGAAGTGGCACCTTTCACAGATGCTCGACAGGGTTCATCTCAATTTTGCTTGACGCTTGACCTCTTGGCGCACTTGACGGGGCCCTCAGAAAGGGGCCGTTTGTCATTCGATCGGGGCGCTTCGTCATCGCGGATTGCTGCACCGGCACCTACGATTCCTTGCGTGCGCTGGACGATATGTAGCGGTGCGGCGATGACCGCCGTCCCCACGATCCGGAGCCAAGTTCAAAGGAGACAAACACGTGTGCCAAATCGACATGCAGAAGCTCGCCGACGACGCTCGCTTCAACCGCTTTCATGCCAAGGTGCTTCTATGGTGCCTGTTGATTCTCATCATTGACGGCTATGACATCGCCGTGGTGGGCATCGCCCTGCCGTCCATCATGCAGCAGATGGGCGTGAACGCATCGACTGCCGGTTTCATGGCCAGTTCGGCGCTGTTTGGCATGATGTTCGGTGCTATGGTTCTGGGCACGCTGTCCGACCGGATTGGTCGTCGCTGGGCCCTCTCCATTGGTGTCATGCTGTTCAGTGTGTTCACTGCGGCCGCCGGATTCACCAAGGACCCCATCAGCTTCAGCGTGGTGCGCTTCATTGCTGGCTTGGGGATTGGTGGCGTGCTCCCGGTCATCGTGGCACAGATGGTCGAGTATTCGCCCAAGAAGATCCGCAGCCTGATGACGGCACTGATGACTTCGGGCTACGCACTGGGCGGCATCCTGGCTGCGGTGCTGGGCAAGCAACTGATCGGCGAGTATGGCTGGCAGGCCGTGTTCATCGCGGCGGGGGTGCCCGTGCTGCTAGTTCCGTTCATCCTGAAGTTGGTGCCGGAGTCCATGACCTACCTGATCGCTCAGCGTCGCAATGGTGAGCTAGCCGAAGTGGCACGCCATCTCCAGCCGGGCGGCAAGCACCCGGCGGACGCCCAGTTCTTCGTGCCGGCAGCTGACCGCATGGCAGGTGCACCGGTTACCCGCCTTTTCCAGGACGGGCGGGGCCTGAGCACGGCGCTGTTCTGGGTCGCCTTCTTCTCGGGTCTGTTCATGGTCTATGCGCTCAGTAGCTGGCTGACCAAGCTGATGGCGATGGCTGGCTACAGCCTGGGGTCTGCCCTCAGCTTCGTGATCGCGCTGAATGTTGGCGCGATCATCGGTGCCGTGTGCGGCGGGTGGCTCGCCGACAAGTTCAACATCAAGTGGGTGCTGGTGGCGATGTATGCGCTGGGCGGCGTGCTGCTGTACCTGATGACGTTCCAGACCTTGACCGAGGTGCGCTATCTGATCATTGGCGCGGTCGGCGCCTGCACCACTGGTGCGCAACTGGTGGCCTATGCCTTCTGCGGGCAGTTCTACCCGATGTCCATCCGCTCGACCGGTATCGGCATGGCCTCCGGCGTAGGGCGCCTGGGTGCTATTGCGGCGCCTCTGCTGATCGGCCAGATCGTCGCACTGGAACTACCGCTGGAACAGAACTTCCTGGTGATCGGCGGTTTCGGAGTCCTCGGCGCAATCGCCCTGGCGTTTATCAAGTACGGCGGCCCGACGTCGGCGACTCCGCAAGAGGCCGTGCCAGAACTGCGCCCGTTGCAGCCGACACCGCAAAACGCTTGATCGCTACCATCAAAGGAGTCCGCCATGTCTGTCTATACCGCGCCCTTGCGCGACATGCTGTTCACGATGAAGGAAGTCGGAGGCCTGGAAGCGATCTGCGCCCAGCCCGGCCATGAAGAGACCACACCCGACCTGGTCGAGGCCATCCTGCAGGAGGCAGCCCACTATGCCGCCGGCGTGCTGGATTCACTCAACCGTACGGGCGATGTGCAGGGCGCGCGCTGGCACGATGGCGAGGTCACGCCCGCCGATGGCTTTCGCGAGGCCTGGTCCAGCTTCTGCGAGAACGGCTGGATTGGAATGCCGGCCTCCACAGAGTGGGGCGGTCAAGGACTGCCCACGCTGGTGTCCACCGCCGTGCTGGAGATGTGGAAATCGTCCAACCTGGCCTTCAGCCTGTGCCAGATGCTCACGCTCGGTGCCGTGGAGGCGATTGCCCACCACGGCAGCGAGGCGCTCAAGCAGCGCTTTCTGGAGCCCATGGTCGCCGGCCGCTGGACCGGCACCATGAATCTCACCGAGCCGCAGGCCGGATCCGATCTGGCCGCGCTGCGCAGCCGCGCCGTGCCCGAGGGGGATCACTACCGCATCAGCGGCAACAAGATCTTCATCACCTGGGGCGAGCACGACATGACCGAGAACATCGTGCACTTGGTGCTTGCCCGGCTGCCCGATGCGCCGCCGGGCGTGAAAGGCATCTCGCTGTTTCTGTGCCCGAAGTTCCTGGTCAATGACGACGGCTCCCTGGGCGAACGCAACGACCTGGCCTGCACCTCGATCGAGCACAAGCTGGGCATCCACGGCAGCCCCACGGCCTCTATGACTTTCGGCGACAACGGGGGCGCGATCGGTTATCTCGTCGGCGAGCCGCACCAGGGGCTGGCGTGCATGTTCACCATGATGAACCACGCACGGCTGAACGTCGGGCTGGAGGGCGTGGGCGTTTCCGAGCGTGCCTACCAGCATGCCCGGGCCTATGCGCTCGAGCGCGTGCAGGGCAAGCCGGCGCTGGCCGGCAGCAGCACCATCGCTGGCCACCCCGACGTGCGGCGCATGCTGATGGACATGAAGGCGCGCACCGAGGCCATGCGCGCGCTGGCCTATTTCTGTGCCGGCCAGATGGACCGCGTCGCCGGACACCCCGATGCGCAGGAGCGCGCGCAGGCACAGGCCCTGGTTGGCCTGCTGACGCCTGTGGTCAAAGGCTGGTGCACCGACAGCGCACAGGGCATCACCTCCGATGGCCTGCAGATTCATGGCGGCATGGGCTATATCGAGGAAACCGGGGCCGCGCAGTACTTCCGCGATGCCCGCATCACGACGATCTATGAAGGTACCACCGGCATCCAGGCCAACGACCTGATCGGCCGCAAGCTGGCACGCGAGGGGGGACGCACGCTGAAGGGCTTGTTGACACGTATCGACAGCGATGCGCGCCAGTTGATGGATGCGCGCGACCCGGAGCTCTCGTCCATCGGCGACGCGTTGATGAGAGCAGTTCGGGCTCTGGAGGACGGGGCTGACTGGCAGCTGGCCCACAGTGACGCGCAGCCGCAGGACTGCGCCGCGGGGGCGGTGCCTTTCCTGCGATTGGCGGGCACCGTGATCGGTGGCTGGCTGTCGGCGCGCATGGCCGAAGCCGCCACGGCGCAGTTGGCGGCGGATTCCAGCGATGCGGGCTTTCTGCGGGCCAAGCGCATCACGGCCAGCCACTATGCGACGCACATCCTGGTGGAGGCCTCCGCGCTGCGCGACATCGTGGTCCATGGCGCGGCCAGCACGTTGGCATTGTCGGACGACCAGCTCTGAGAGATATAGACGATGAACGACCTGAATGGCTACGACGTCGAGGATCTGCAGCCGGGCATGAACGCCTGCTTCTCGAAGACCATTACCGAAGCGGACATCGTGATGTTTGCTGGCGTCTCCGGCGATACCAATGCGGTACATCTCAACGAAGAGTTCGCGGCCACGACGCGATTTGGCGCACGCATCGCGCACGGCTTTCTGACGGCCAGCGTGATTTCTGCAGCGGTCGCAAACCGGCTGCCGGGGCCAGGTACGGTCTATCTGGGGCAGCAATTGCGCTTCAAGGTGCCTGTCAAACCGGGCGACACCGTTCATGCCGCGGTCACCGTACTGTCGGTGGAGGTGGCCAAGGCACGGGCAGTGCTGTCCACGGTCTGCCGAGTCAAGGACACCGTAGTCATCGAGGGCGAGGCAACGGTGATGATCACTTCGCGTGCGCAGCGCGCAGCAAGCGAGCTCCAGGCCATGCCCTCGGTGGCCTGAACCTCAATAGGAAATCCTCTCATGAAAATTCTCGTATCCGTAAAACGCGTGGTGGACTACAACGTCAAGGTGCGTGTGAAGTCCGACGGCAGCGGCGTGGACATCGCCAACGTCAAGATGAGCATGAACCCCTTCGACGAGATTGCTGTTGAGGAAGCCGTGCGCCTGAAAGAAAAAGGCGTGGTCACCGAAGTGATCGCCGTCTCCTGCGGCGTGGCCCAGTGCCAGGAAACGCTGCGCACTGCCATGGCCATCGGCGCCGACCGCGGCATCCTGGTCGAGACCAATGAAGAACTGCAGCCGCTGGCCGTGGCCAAGCTGCTCAAGGCTCTGATCGAAAAGGAACAGCCCGGCCTCGTGATCCTGGGCAAGCAGGCCATCGACGACGACTGCAACCAGACGGGTCAGATGCTGGCGGCGCTGGCCGACCTGCCGCAAGCCACCTTCGCCTCCAAGGTCGAGATCGCTGGCGACAAGGTGAACGTGACCCGCGAAGTGGACGGCGGCCTCGAAACCCTGGCGCTGAACATACCTGCGGTCATCACCACCGACCTGCGCCTGAACGAGCCGCGCTACGTCACGCTGCCCAACATCATGAAGGCCAAGAAGAAACAGCTGGACACCTTCAAGCCCGAGGAACTGGGCGTGGACGTGGCACCCCGCATCAAGACGCTGAAGGTCAGCGAGCCGCCCAAGCGCGGCGCCGGAGTCAAGGTGCCCGACGCGGCCACCCTCATTGACAAGCTCAAGAACGAAGCCAAGGTCATCTAAGGCTCATCACAACAACATCGAAAGGACACCAGCCATGACCGCACTCGTTATTGCAGATCACGACAACGCAAGCATCAAGAGCGCCACCCTCAACACCGTCACGGCCGCCAAGGCCTGCGTCGGTGACGTGCACGTGCTCGTCGCCGGCGAGAACGCCGCCGCCGCCGCTGCCGCCGCCGCCCAGATCGCTGGCGTCGCCAAGGTCATCCACGCCGACGGCGCGAGCCTGAAGCACGGCCTGGCCGAGAACATCGCCGCCCAGGTGCTGGCCATCGCGGGCAACTACAGCCACATCCTGTTCCCAGCCACCGCCGGCGGCAAGAACGTGGCCCCCCGCGTGGCCGCCAAGCTCGACGTGGCGCAGATCAGCGACATCACCAAGGTCGACGGCCCCGACACCTTCGAGCGCCCCATCTACGCCGGCAACGCCATCGCCACCGTGCAATCGGGCGACGCCACCAAGGTCATCACCGTGCGCGGCACTGGCTTCGACGCCGCGTCCGCCACCGGTGGCGCAGCAGCGGTCGAGACCGTCGCCGCCGTCGCCGACTCCGGCAAGAGCAGTTTCGTGGGTTCCGAGATCGTCAAGAGCGACCGTCCCGAGCTGACGGCCGCCAAGATCATCGTCTCGGGTGGCCGGGCGCTGGGCAGCGAAGAGAAGTTCAAGGAAGTCATCACCCCGCTGGCCGACAAGCTGGGCGCCGCCATCGGTGCCAGCCGCGCCGCGGTGGACGCGGGCTACGCCCCCAACGACCTGCAGGTCGGCCAGACCGGCAAGATCGTGGCGCCGCAGCTGTACATCGCCTGCGGCATCTCGGGCGCCATCCAGCACCTGGCGGGCATGAAGGACTCCAAGGTGATCGTGGCGATCAACAAGGACCCGGAGGCACCGATCTTCTCGGTGGCCGACTACGGGCTGGAGGCGGACCTGTTTGCCGCCGTGCCGGAGATGACAGCAATTATCTAAATAGGAGCATGACTATGGCCTTGCTGCGCCAGTATTTGTTCGAACTGCGAGCGGCCCTTGAGGCAGGCGCGGCAAGTTGCGATAGCCAAGAAGTGCCGAGTATATTGAATCCCTGTTTTACCGAAATTGCTGCTATCGATCCATCAACCATGGCGGAATCAAATGTGCTATTCAGACCATCTTCGATTGTCAACAAGGTACCACTAGTTCAATGAAGCGGGTCTTGTAGTAATCGCACTCAGTCGCTAACTCGCCGACAACGACTTACAGGCTCGATATATTGGTACATCGGCATTACGACCGGTATTCTCCGCCTTCAAAGTCCCAAGAATCCGGGGGGGGCTTGCGTGTCGCAGGAATGGAAAATTTTCCAATGGAGCTTAGACATTTACGCTACTTTCTCACGGTCGCCGAGGAGCTTCACTTTGCTCGGGCTGCAGAAAAACTGCATATGGATCAGTCACCTCTATCCCGTGCCATCAAAGATCTGGAAGACGAACTAGGAGCAAAGCTATTCACCCGTACCACACGCAACATTCGACTGACTCATGCCGGCAAAGTATTTCTGGAGCGGGTTCCACGTATCTTTGAGGCACTGGAACAAGCGCGCGATGGTGCGAAATCGGCCGCCAGTGGGTTTCATGGCCAGTTGCGCATTGCCCTGTCCGACGGTATCACGCCATCGCGGCTGCCTGCCTTGCTGGCCCGTAGCCGCGAGGAAGAGCCCGAAGTAGAAATCCGCCTGTTCGAGGTACCACTGGATCAGCAGATCAGAGGCTTGCAAGAAGACCTGTACGACGCGGGCTTGTCTATGGCGGACGAGGTAGGCGACGGCATCGTGACGACTCCCGCGTGGGATGACGAATTGATGGTGGCGCTGTCTTTGCGCCACCCCTTGCTGGAGCACCGGCGCATTCCGCTGGAGATGGTGTTGCAGCAACGGTTGGTGCTCGGCGACCCGGCCGCATGCCAGGGGCATACTCGCCAGATAGACCGCATCCTGCAGAAGCGGGACGAGGAGTTGCAGATCCTCCAGCGCGTTGCCACCTTCGACGTGATGATGGCCCTGGTATCCGCAGGACTGGCGGTTGGTCTGGCAGGTGCAGCGCATATCGCATCCAGTAAAGAGCCTGGAGTCAAGGCCCGTCAGTTGGCGGGAACGCCACCCATGCTGACAACTTATCTGCTGCGTCGAGATACTGAACCGTCACCGATGCTGACCCGGTTCATTCAACGTGTCGTCACCATGGATTCGGCTGGTGCCGATAACGTGACCGATTCGTGAATCCGAAATCCAAAGGACGCTCGCCATGAACAAAATCGTGATGTCCGTGATTGCCGTTGTGATGACGGCCTGTGGTCCTGCCAATCCTACAGAGACAGTGGATGAGCTGGTGGCGAACCCCGCACGCATCAAGGAAATCCAGCGCCAATGCAAGGAAGATCGCGCGAAGATCGGCGATGAACTTTGCATGCGCGCAGCCGCAGCCGCCGAACGGCGCTTCTTCGGCGACAGGCCGGAGCAGAAGAAAGCCCCGTAGCCCACGCAAGGCGCACCGGCGTCGCGCTTCTGCGACAGCTTGCGCACTGTTACCTCGATACGCCGCAGCGCCTTTGTGCCTGCGGCATTTTTATTGTCTTCGCCACAGCAAGAACTATGGCTTTTTAAGCCTTAATCCCGGCGATTTCAGTCTTTGACCGGTACTCCCTATGGCATTGATCCTGATAGGGGCGGCACGTTGTTGTGCCGTTCTCGGAGGCAGGATCATGCAAGGGACGAACGTGCTGTTCGGTCAGATTGCCGTCGTATTCGGCATCGTGATCGCCGGAGTGTGGAGCGCCACGCAATGGACGGCAGCGGCTCTGGGGTACCAGCTACGCCTGGGATCGCCGTGGTTCGATTTCCTCGGCACGCCGGTCTATCACCCGTGGCGCCTGTTCGAGTGGTGGTTCTTCTTCGATGCCTACGCGCCGCATGTCTTCGACGTGGGCGGGGTCATTGCAGCGGGCAGTGGCCTGTTCGCGGTGCTGGTCGCCATCGGCATGTCGATCTGGCGCTCGCGCCAGTCCAAGCTGGTCACGACCTATGGCTCTGCGCGCTGGGCCAACGCGGAGGACATTCACAAAGCGGGCCTTGACCAGTCCGCGGGCGTGTTCCTCGGCCTGCATCGCCAGCAGTACCTGCGCCATGAAGGCCCGGAACACGTCCTGACCTTCGCGCCCACCCGCTCGGGCAAGGGTGTGGGCCTAGTGGTGCCGACCCTGCTGTCGTGGCCCGCATCCGCCGTCATCCACGACATCAAGGGCGAGAACTGGAGCATTACCGCAGGTTGGCGTTCGCGCTTCTCGCACTGCCTGCTGTTCAACCCGACGGATAGCCAGTCGGCGGCCTACAACCCGCTGCTCGAAGTGCGGCGCGGCGGGCATGAGGTGCGCGACGTGCAGAACATCGCGGACATCCTGGTCGATCCAGAAGGCGCACTGGAGCGGCGCAACCACTGGGAGAAGACTTCGCATGCGCTGCTGGTTGGAGCCATCCTGCATGTGCTCTACGCGGGCGAAGACAAGACGCTGCGCGGCGTGGCGAACTTCCTTTCCGATCCTGCCTGCCCATTCGATCTGACCTTGCACCGCATGATGACCACGCCCCACCTCGTGAATGAGGAGGGTGGTGGCCCGCATCCGGTGGTGGCTTCAGCGGCGCGCGAAGTGCTCAACAAGAGCGACAACGAGCGCTCGGGCGTGCTGTCCACGGCCATGTCGTTCTTGGGCCTCTACCGCGACCCTACGGTGGCCGAAGTCACGTCGCGCTGCGACTGGCGCATCGCTGACCTGATCGCGGCCGAGCATCCGGTGTCGCTGTACTTGGTGGTGCCGCCTTCGGACATTTCGCGGACGAAGCCGCTGATCCGCCTGATCCTCAACCAGATCGGGCGACGCCTCACCGAATCGCTTGACGGCTCCGATGGCATCGAGCGCCGCCACAAGCTGCTGCTGATGCTCGATGAATTCCCCGCGCTCGGGCGGCTGGATTTCTTCGAGACGGCGCTGGCCTTCATGGCGGGCTACGGCATCCGCAGCTTCCTGATCGCGCAGAGCCTGAACCAGATCGATAAGGCCTACGGCCAGAACCATTCGATCCTGGACAACTGCCATGTGCGCGTGACCTTCGCCACCAACGATGAGCGCACCGCCAAGCGGATATCCGAGACACTGGGAACCGCCACCGAACTGCGCGCGCAGCGCAACTATGCCGGCCATCGGCTCGCGCCCTGGCTGGGGCACCTCATGGTGTCACGGCAGGAGACAGCCCGCCCGCTGCTGACGGCCGGCGAAGTCATGCAGCTACCGCCCGACGAGGCGGTGGTGATGGTCTCCAGCGTGGCGCCGATCAAGGCCAGGAAGCTGCGCTACTACGCGGACGCCAACTTCAAGCGACGGGTGCTGCCGCCGCCGGTGCTCGCCGCGGGGCGCTATGCCGACGTGCCGCCGGCCCGTGCGGATGACTGGAGTGGGCTGGCGATTCCCGCCGTGCCCGTCGCACCGGCCGCGGCATCGGCCGATGGCCTGGAGCACCTGGGTTCGACCGATGACGGCGGCCCGCGCCGTCAGCCCGAACTCTCCGAGACCGTCGCCTACGACCCCGACCTGGTTGCGCCCGCAGCCGACCTCGGGCTGCTCGATGACGACGACATGCCTTTGCCTCTTTCGGTCTCCCTCCCGCGCCAGCTCGACCCGGCCCTGCAGCGCACGGCCCGGCTGGCATCCCTCGACCCTGACGACGGAATCGCGCTATGAGTCAGCACCGCTTGAATCTCTTCATCCAGCCCGAGCACGCCAGGCGGCTCGACGAACTGGCCGCCGCCAAGGGCGTGTCCAAGTCCAGCATCGTCGCGGCAGCGCTTGCATCGTGGCTGTCGCCCGACGCTGGCGACCAGCGCGAAGCCGCCATCGCCAAGCGACTGGATCGCCTGTCGCGCCACGCCGAGCGCCTGGAGCGCGACCAGAACATTGCCATCGAAACGCTGGCGCTGTTCATCCGCTACTTCCTGACCGTCAGCACACCTGTTCCCGAGGCCCATCAGGACGCCGCCCGCGCCCAGGGTAAGGCCCGCTTCGAGCAGTTTGTCGAACAGCTTGGCCGCCACCTGCTGCGTGGGCGCAGTCTGGTGCGCGACGTGGTGGACGAACTGAATCCCGATCCGATGCGGATGGCGGACACGGCCGAAGCACAGGAGCGAGCCTCATGAGCGCCGTTCCTTCCTCCTTCACGGCCACATCGCTGGATCGCCGCATCCAGATGCTGCGCACGGCAATGGGGCCGCTGATCGCTGCCGCGCTCGAAGACCCGGACGTGGTGGAAATCATGCTCAATCCCGACCGGACGCTCTGGGTGGATCGCCTGTCCACGGGCCGCGCGCCGATGGGCGTGGAGCTGTCCGAGGCCGATGGCGAACGCATCATCCGCCTCGTGGCTGCCCACGTCGGCGCCGAAGTGCATCGGGGTCAGCCACTGCTGACAGCCGAGCTGCCGGAAACCGGCGAACGCTTCGAGGGCATCCTGCCGCCCGCTGCACCGGGGCCAGCCTTCGCGCTGCGCAAGCGCGCCTTCGGCGTGATCCCGTTGTCGCGCTACATCGAGGACGGGATGATGACCGCCGCACAGGCGGGCCTGCTGGTGCGCGCTGTGCGCGAGCGCCAGAACATCCTGATCGCCGGTGGGACGAGTACCGGCAAGACCACCCTGGCCAATGCGTTGCTGGCCGAGATCGCCGCCACCGGCGACCGCGTGCTGGTGCTCGAAGACACGGTGGAGCTGCAATGCGCAGCCCGCGACCACGTACCGCTGCGCACACGCCAGGGCGTGGTGTCCATGACCGAGCTGGTGCGGTCTTCGATGCGCCTGCGCCCGGATCGTGTCGTCGTCGGCGAGGTGCGCGGCGCCGAGGCGCTGGATCTCATCAAGGTCTGGGGCACCGGCCATCCAGGCGGCGTCGCCACCATCCACGCCGGCTCCGCGCTGGGCGCATTGCTGCGCCTGGAGCAACTGATTCTCGAAGTGGCGGTGAACCCGCCCCGTGCGCT
>CALMPB010000104.1 GCA_937871985.1 uncultured Burkholderiaceae bacterium | reverse complement strand
CATGACCCAGTGCAGGCCGATCGGCAGCGAGCCGTACCGGTTGCTTGTGTTTTTGCAGCTCATGGATGTTCCTCCAGCGTTACCGTCATTAAACCCGAAATTCACCGCTCTCAACCAACCTGTTCGTTTTCATCCTTGTAGAAGATCAGAAAATCGATCAAGTCCCTGGCGAATATGGGCAGAGTGCCGGGATTTCGGGTGCATATTTGCAAATCGCGCAACGCCCAGGTATCACTCAGACGCACCAGCCGTATGGCCATGCTTTTGGCATGCCGCAAGGCGGCCGACTCGGGAAGTATACCTATACCGATACCTGACTCCGTCATGCGGCAAAGCGTCTCGAAATCGCCTACCTGGATGCGCGTCTGCAAGGTAGTGCGAAGCTCGCGGGCGGCGTGAGCAAGAAAGAAATGGATGGCGCTGCTTTCGTGCAGACCAATGAAATCGTACTCCAGCGCCTGGATGAAGCTGACCGACTCTTGCTTGGCCAAGGGGTGATCGGGCGCGGCAACCAATACCAGCCGGTCGCTTTTGTACGGCCTGACATACAAGCCCTCGGTGTTTTCGCTGGCTGCCACGATGCCTATGTCACTGGTGCCCTCGCCAACCGCGCGCACGATGTCGCCGCTCAGACGCTCTCGCAACTCGATATTGACATTGGGATGTATGACGAGAAATTCCCGCAGCACCACCGGCAGGAACTCCGTCATGGCCGTGGTGTTGGCCAGGATGCGGACGTGGCCTTTGACGCCGGGCGCATATTGCTGCAAATCGCCGCGCAGGGTTTCCAGTTGGTTCAACACCAGCCGGGCGTGGCGCAAAAGCGTCTGCCCCGCCGGCCTTAGCGTAATGCCGCTGTTGTCGCGATTGATCAGCGCAACGCCGAGGGACTGCTCTAGATTCTTGATCCGGACGCTGACGGCCGGCAGCGACATGTGCGCGCGGGCGGCGGCGCGGGTCAGGCTGCTTTCTTCAGCGATATACACGAACAACTGAAGATCCGTAAGGTCGAAATGGTATGCCATGGGTCAGGAAGGCGGCTCGCGATTCTGTACGCCGGAAAGACGAACACCAGTTGAGGTTAAGCCAAGCTTAACCCTCTATTTGCGAAATATGAATTGTACATAGGCGCAAGATGCGCCATTCTTGCCAAATTGAAAATTCCAGCATCTGGAAAAAGCTCCCGGCAAAAATAGCCGACGACGCAACGGAATGAGATCGCCGGACGGAGGAAAAGCCGCCGACAACGGAAATGCCATGACAATAGACATCCAGCATCTGAAACAATGGGAAGGCAAGGTAGAGTCCTGTGCCGACCGGATCGCTCCCAACCCCATTGCGGCCCTGGCGGCCACGCTGGGCAACGAGGCCCGGATACAGGCGCCGGCCGACGAACTGCCCCCTTTATGGCACTGGCTGTACTGTCTGCCTGTCGCCCTCCGGTCGGAACTGGATTCGGACGGACACCCCGTGCGCGGCGGCTTCCTGCCGCCTGTACCCCTGCCCCGCAGAATGTGGGCCGGCGGACGCCTTACGTTTCTGCGCCCGCTGCGCGTCGGCGACGCGATCGAGCGAACCTCGCGCGTCGTCAGCGTTACTGCCAAGGAGGGCCGCTCCGGCAGCCTGGTCTTCCTGCTGGTTCGCCACGAATTCGGCAACGCCGAAGGGCCCGCCGTTGTCGAAGAGCAGGACATCGTCTACCGGGAGCGGCCCTCCGGCCTCGCCCCGGCAGCCCAGCCGACCTCCGCGTCCACGCACAGCCTATGGGAGGAACGGATACACCCGGACGAAGTGCTGTTGTTCCGCTATTCGGCGCTGACCTTCAATGGACACCGCATTCACTACAGCCGCAACTATGCGACCCAGGAGGAGGGCTACCCAGGCCTCGTGGTGCACGGGCCTCTTATCGCCACGCTGCTGCTCGACCTGCTGAGCCGCCGCATGCCGCTGGCGCGGGTCGCATCGTTCAGCTTCCGAGCCACCCACCCCCTGTTCGACACGGGCGATTTCCAGCTGTGTGGCGCCCCCTCGGAAGACGGACGCACCGTCGAATTATGGGCCCGCGACGAGAACGGCCATCTGGCCATGCAGGCGCAAGCCGTATTGGCGGCAGCAACACCGATCAATCCTTGACCTCCCGCCCGCCGGCCATGGGCGGCCACCCTCAACAACGAGAACCCCGATGCAAACCTTATCCGACAATTACCAGGACATCCGCGAAGCAGTACGCGACCTCTGTTCGAACTATCCTGACGAGTATTTCCGCGAAATCGACGAACAACGCGGCTACCCGGCGGCGTTCGTCGACGCGCTGACCAAGGCCGGCTGGCTGGCCGCCATGATTCCGCAGGAATACGGCGGATCGGGGCTGGGCTTGACCGAAGCTTCAGTCATCATGGAGGAAATCAATCGCTCGGGCGGGAACTCGGGCGCTTGCCATGGACAGATGTACAACATGGGAACCTTGCTGCGGCACGGTTCGGAGCGGCAGAAGCAAGAGTATCTGCCTCAGATCGCCAGCGGCGGCCTACGGCTGCAAACCATGGCCGTCACCGAACCAAGCACCGGCACGGATACGACCAAGCTCAAAACCACGGCCATCAAAAAAGACGACCGCTATGTCGTGAACGGCCAGAAGGTGTGGATTTCACGCATACAGCACTCTGATCTGATGATATTGCTGGCACGCACCACACCGCTGGCCGAGGTCAGGAAAAAATCGGAAGGCATGTCGATTTTCCTGGTCGACTTGCGTACCGCGCTGGGCAAGGGCCTGACAGTGCGCCCCATCATGAACATGGTCAACCATGAAACCAACGAAGTCTTCTTCGACAATCTTGAAATACCTGCGGAAAACCTGATCGGCGAGGAAGGCCAGGGCTTCAAGTACATCCTGGACGGCCTGAACGCGGAACGTACGCTGATTGCCGCGGAATGCATCGGGGACGGCTACTGGTTCGTCGATCGCGCCGTCAACTATGCCAATGAGCGCATCGTCTTCGACCGCCCCATCGGCCAGAACCAGGGCGTGCAGTTTCCCATTGCCAAGTCCTTCGTGAACATCGAAGCCGCCAACCTCATGCGATACAAAGCCTGCGAATTATTCGACGCCGGCCTGCCCTGCGGCGCCCAGGCCAATATGGCCAAGATGCTGGCGGCCGATGCCTCGTGGGAAGCCGCCAACGCCTGCCTGCAGTTCCATGGCGGCTTCGGCTTCGCCTGCGAATACGACATCGAGCGCAAGTTCCGCGAAACCCGCCTGTATCAGGTCGCACCTATCTCGACCAATCTCATCCTGTCGTACGTGGCCGAGCACATGCTTGGACTGCCTCGCTCATTCTAAACCCGGGAGCTCAACCAATGCGTCCTCTTGACGGAATAACCGTGGTAACGCTTGAACACGCAGTCGCCGCGCCGCTGGCAACGCGCCAGTTGGCCGATCTGGGTGCGCGGGTCATCAAGATCGAGCGTCCGGGCCAGGGCGACTTCGCGCGCGCCTATGACACTCGGGTGGACGGCATGTCCTCGTACTTCGTATGGATCAACCGTTCGAAAGAAAGCATTACCCTCGACCTGAAAAAACCCCAAGCAATCGAAGTGCTGAGAAAGCTGGTCGGCAAGGCCGACGTGCTGGTACAGAACCTTTCCCCCGGCGCCGCCGCCCGGCTGGGCCTATCCGCGCAGGCGCTGCGCCCCGAGCATCCCGGCCTGATCGTCTGCGATATATCGGGCTATGGTTCGGACGGCCCCTACAGCAATAAAAAGGCCTACGACATCCTGATCCAGGCCGAAGCCGGACTGCTGTCGGTGACGGGCTCCCCGCAAGAGCCGGCCCGCACGGGCTTTTCGGCGGCCGATGTCGCGGCCGGGTCCTATGCCTACAGCAATATCCTGGCGGCCCTGCTGCTGCGCATGCGTACGGGCCAGGGCAGCCACATCGACCTTTCCATGCTCGAGGCGCTGGGCGAGTGGATGTCCAACCCACTGTACTACTCGTACAAGGGCACCCCTCCCCCGCCCCGGGCCGCAGCCAGCCACCCCAGCATCTACCCCTACGGCCCCTTCCACACCGGCGACGGAAAAACGGTAATCCTGGGCGTGCAGAACGAGCGCGAATGGGTGCTGTTCTGCTCTGACGTGCTGCAGCAGCCGCAACTGGCGCAGGACCCCCGGTTTGCCTCGAATGTCGAACGCAATGCGCACCGCGACGCCCTGCGCGAGATCATCGAGGACGCCTTCGCCTCCCTGACGGCCGCGCAGGTCATAGAACGCTTGGACCGCGCCAAGATTGGCAACGCCCGCATGAACACCATGAACGAAGTCTGGGAACACCCGCAGCTCAAGGCGCGCGACCGCTGGACGGAAGTCGGTTCCCCCATCGGCGCCATCCCCGCGCTGAAGCCGCCGGGAGTGAACGACGGCTTCGACTACCGCATCGACGCCATCCCCGCGCTTGGGCAACACACCCAGGCCATCCTGCAGGAGCTGGGCTACACCGGGGACGCCATCGCGACGCTGCGCGAAGCCCAGGCCATTTAAAAGAGAGTCGCATGCAGAACCCTCAAAACCCAAGCGCAATACTGGCGGAATTCGCCGCCCAGCTCTCGTTCGATCAGATCCCAGAGGCGGTCGTACGCCGCACCGAAGACTTGCTGCTGGACTGGTACGGCTCGGCGCTGGCCGGGAAAGGCGCACGGCCCGTCGAGTCCATAGAACGCTTTGCCGTTACGATGGGATCCGGACAAGGCACATCTGACGTCCTGATCTCCCGCCGCCGCACCACGCCTTATTTCGCCGCCATGGTCAATGCCGCCTCATCGCATTTCGCCGAGCAAGACGATGTGCACAACGGTTCGGTATTTCACCCGGCGACCGTGGTGTTTCCCGCCGCCCTTGCCGTGGCCCAGACTCTGGGCAGCTCCGGCCGCGATCTACTGACCGCAGCCGTGGCTGGATATGAAGCAGGCATCCGCATCGGTGAATTCCTTGGCCGGTCCCACTACAAGGTGTTCCACACCACTGGCACCGCCGGCACCATTGCAGCGGCCGTGGCCACGGCACGCCTGCTCGAGGCCACGCCCGGGCAAATGCTGCATGCCATCGGCTCGGCCGGCACCCAGGCGGCCGGCCTGTGGGAATTCCTGCACGACGCCGCCGACTCCAAGCAACTGCACACCGCGCATGCCAGCGCCAGCGGCCTGGCCGCCGCCTACCTTGCAAAGGACGGTTTCACCGGGGCCAAGCACATTCTGGAAGGCGCACAAGGCATGGCTGCGGGGATGTCCAGCGACGCGGACCCCCGCAAACTGACCGATCGGCTGTCCGATCGCTGGGCGCTTGCCGAAACCTCCTTCAAATATCATGCTTCCTGCCGGCATACCCACCCGGCCGCGGACGCCTTGCTGCTGTTGATGCAACAGCAGAACCTGCGGGCCGACGACATTGCGCACGTCACCGCGCACGTCCACCAGGGCGCCATCGACGTCCTCGGCGCGGTCGCCGAGCCCGTCACTGTGCATCAGGCCAAGTTCTCGATGGGAACGGTGCTGGGTCTCATCGCCATTTTCCAGCACGCCGGCGTCAGCGAATTCGAATCGTCATTCAATGACCCACGCGTTGCCGCCTTCAACAAGAGGGTCGGCATGGCGCTGGACGAGGAAATCGACCGCGCCTATCCCGCGCGCTGGCTGGGCAAGGTCAGCGTACGCACAACCGACGGCCGCATGTTCACAGCCCGCGTGGACGAACCCAAGGGCGATCCCGGCAATACCTTGTCGCGCACCGAACTGGAAGAAAAGGCGCTGCGGCTCGCACGCTTCTCGGGAGCCGCGGACGAAATGCAAATGCGCCAGGCTTTCCGTAATATCTGGAACGTGGCCAACACGCCCACCATTGGCAGCTGGATTGCGTGATTCACACATTTACTTATCGACATCATTCCCATCCATGCAAACGACACCCGCCAGCTCCTATCTTTTCGTGCCCGGCACTCGCCCGGACCGCTACGCCAAAGCGTTCGGCAGCGGCGCCGACGCAGTCATCCTCGACCTGGAAGACGCTGTGGCGCCGCAGGACAAGCAGTCCGCTCGCGATAGCGTCTCTCAGCATCTTGCCGCCCTGCCGCCGGCACTTGTCCGGATCAACGGCATCGAAACCGAGTGGTTCCGCGACGATCTGCAGATGTGCCGAACCGCCGGCGCGGCGGGCATCGTCCTGCCCAAGGCCGAACAGGCGGGGGATATCGAGTTCATCGTCAAACAGCTCGGCGGCCATATCCCCCTCTTGCCATTGATCGAATCGGCCAAGGGCATGTGGAATGCCTATGCCATAGCCCAGTGCGGAGGCGTGGAACGGCTGATGTTCGGCTCAATCGATTTCCAGCTCGACATGGGAATCCCGGATGATGGCGAAGCCTTGCTGCATTACCGCTCCGAGTTGGTTCTGGTGTCTCGGGTCGCAGGCATTCAAAGCCCGGTTGACGGCGTCACTGCGTCGCTGCAAGACCTGGCCGCGCTGCGTGCGGATACGCTGCGCGCCAAAAGCCTCGGGTTCGGCGCCAAGCTGTGCATACATCCGCGGCAAATTGCCACCGTCAACGACACTTTCAGGCCCTCGGAGCAGGAAATACAGTGGGCGAAACGCATCGTGGAAGCAGCCGCTTCGGCCCACGGGGCGGCCCTTGCCATCGACGGCAAAATGGTCGACAAGCCTGTCCTGCTGTGCGCTCAAGCCATTCTCGCCCGCGCCTGAAATCCCCGAATTTTCAATACGGCAAGAACCCCTTGATTTTCGCCGCAAAGTCATTTAGCATTGCGTAACAGTGAAATATCACTGTTATTTCACAAATCGAAATCAGGAGATCCCCATGTCGAAAAAAAACCGCGTCATCAGCCCCAACGTTGCGGAAGCCGCGCCTGGCCTTTGGTCCAACTGCCTTAAAGTGGACGACACCCTGTATCTGTCCGGGCTCACCTCGCGCGCCAACGACGGCGAAACCATACTCGGCAACGACGAATACGAACAAGCCAAGGTCATTTTCGGCAAAATCAAAAACCTGGTCGAAGCCGGCGGCGGCAAAATGGACGACGTCGTCACCATGACCATCTTCGTCACCAACATCAAAGGCAATCAAGGTGTGTGGAAAGCCCGCAAGGAATTCTTCACTGGCGACTTCCCGGCATGCGCCCTCATCGAAATCAAAGGGCTGGCCAAACCCGAAATCCTGCTGGAAATCCAGGCTCAGGCCCGCATAGGCTGCAGCGCCTGAACCGCATGTCGGCACAGCCATAGCGCGCGAAACCGGGGCCCGGCCGCGCGCCGCGCTCCGCACTGGCGCAGTCACACCGTCAAGCCTGGCAGGCCAGATGGCTCTGGCCGCTTCAGCACCCCGCAACCGTGCTACAGTGCGAACGACAAAGTCAAAAACGTATCGTCGGTTCCTTCAGTTTTGTACAGAAAGCCCCTGTCCTATGCCCACCGTGCACCCAACGCCACGTAACCCCAGGAAAAAAAAGCCGGCAATCACCGTGCCTCTGGCGGACAAAGCCTACATAGCCATCAAAAAAATGATCCTGACGCACCAGTTAACGCCGGGCGAACATATCAACGTGGCGATCCTGTGCGAAACCTTGTCCCTGGGTCGTAGTCCCATTCATCTGGCCATCCACCGGTTGGATCGCGAGGGCCTGGTGGAGATCCTGCCGCGCAAAGGCATTTTGGTAAAGGCCGAAACGCTGGATGGCTTTCTGGACCTCATTGCTTCCCGGCAACTGGTGGAACCATACCTGACCGGCCTAGCCGTTGAGCACTCGACGCCGGAGCTTCTGTCCAAGCTGAAGCAACTGATCGAAGCCGGTAAGGAACGGCACCGAAACAACGACCGTTATGGCGCCATGGAAATCGATCGATTGTTCCATCAAACCTTGTACGAAGCCGCCAACAACAAGTTGTTGGCGGATTTTGCCGCCCAGTTGCTGGACCGATCAGTTCGCTTGTGGTTCCGTCCCATGACGGATCGGAACGAATCTGCCAACACCGACGAACTGGAACGCCTGTACGCTGAACTCGAGCACGGCGACAAAGAAGCCGCCATCCGGCGCATGCAGGAGCATATCGGCTCGATCCAACAAAAATATCTAGGCTAGAAGTCCAGGCGGCAACAACCGCCCCAGTGTGCCTGTGCCGTTCGCGGCCTAATCCCACCAAACTTCCAGCCGTTAAACGCAAGCGCTCAATCTGGCTTTGCCAGAAAACCGCCGATCGTCTCATCGGTATGGAACACCGGCTTTTCATGATAGTGGGGTCCGTCGTAGATTTCGATAAGCACACTACGCTCGTGGGCCAGCGTGGGGCCGTGGGGATGCCCCACCGGGTTCATGTAGAACGAGCCGGGACGTAGACGCAAGCCCACATCCGTGTACTCGTAGTCACCCTCCAGGCAATACATGAACTGATTCGATGCATGCGTATGCTTGACCGGAATATGGCCGCCCTTCGCGAACTCGAGCAGCGCAATGCTGGCGCTGGTATCCGGGTTCTTCCACAGGAAATACTGGCGCAGGCCGAAATCCGGAAAGAGCACCCATTTCTCGGGATCGAGATCGGTGGAATGGATCAGAAGCTCGAGCGTCTTCATCGTATTCATGTCAGTCGTCATTCCATGAACTCCGCCAATGACGGGCGCCCCGCCTTCACCCAACGCTCGTATTCTTTAAGGCTTTCCGGCGTGGCCGGAAACATCTCCATGAGCGACCGGCCATTCTCAATGTGCAACGCGGCAAAAACCTCGTATTCCTCGGCGGCCCCGGCCTCCTCGGCAACCTCATCGACCAAATGACGCGGTATCACCACCACGCCGTCGGCATCGCCCACAATGATGTCGCCAGGATAAATGGCCACACCGGCGCAGCCGACCGGCTGGTTCAGTTCGAGAGCATGCATCGCGATGGGCGTCGCGGGCGAAGCCCCCTGCCGTTGGTAGGCCGGCAGGCCAGTGCTTTTAATGCCGCTGGTATCGCGATAGCCTCCGTCGGTGACCACACCAGCCACGCCGCGCTTTTTCAGGCGACTAGCCATCATGTCCCCCATGGACGAGACCCGCGTATTGCCGAACGCATCGATGACCAGCACGCTGCCCGCCGGGCATTCTTCCATGGCGACGCGGTGCTTGTTTTCAAGGCTGCCGTAGTTCGTCAGGCTGTCTATGTCTTCGCGGGCGGGAATGAACCGCAAGGTATAGGCCGGGCCGATCATGCGAGGCTGATCCGGCGACAGCGGTGAAAGCCCAAGCATGCACGTATTGCGAAAGCCTCGCTTGAGCAAAGCATTCGCGATATTGGCCGTGCTGGCCAGCATGAGCGCCTGCCGGGTTTCCGGAGAAAGACCATCGGCTGTGGAGGCGTCATTCGACTCAGCCAGGTTTTGCATACTGATGTTTATCGAGTTCATAATAGTCATTAAATAGTTAGCGATGAAATCGCGGGAAGACCGGCGGCCAGCGCCTGAACGATCCGCCCGGGCTTGAGTTTCCTATGCTGGGCCTATAAGGCCGCCTCCTTCGTCACCGGATTGCGCAAGACGCCAATGCCTTGCACCTCGACCTCGACCGTGTCGCCGTGCTTCATGAACAGGGGCGGATCGCGCCGCAGCCCCACTCCGCCCGGCGTTCCCGTAACGATCACATCACCCGGCTCCAGCGTCGTGAACGTTGAAATATGGCTGATCAGCTCGGGCATCGAGAACGTCAGCATGTCGGTGGTGGTGCGCTGCATCTCGACGCCGTTCAGACGCGTGACCAGGCTCGTCGGAGCGTCGGGAGGCAGTTCGTCCGCGGTGACCATCCACGGACCGAAGGCCCCGGTGGCCGGGAAATTCTTGCCCGGCGCCCATTGCGAAGTGGCCAGTTGCCAATCGCGCACCGAGCCATCGTTGTAGCAAGACATGCCTGCAATGTGGGAGTAGGCCTGGTCTTGCGGAATCCGGCGCCCGCCCTTGCCGATGATGATGGCGATCTCACCTTCGAAATCGAATTGATCCGATTCGATGGGGCACACCAAGGGCCGCCCATGCCCCGTCTGGGACTCCGCGACACGGGTGAAAATTACGGGGACGGCGGTGTCCGGGCGGTTCCCTTCGACCCGATGCGCCTTGTAGTTGAGCCCTACGCAGAAAATGCGGGGCGGATTCGGGATAACTGGCAAGAACGTGACCTCGTCGGCCCGGTAATCGGCTGGGGCGCCCGCCACGAGATTCTCGAAACGGCCCAGCCAGCCGCCCCGCAAGGCGAAAAGCAGATCAGGACAATTGCCCTGCAGACGCACGCCAAGATCGAAAATCCGCTCCCCCTCGACCAAGCCAAAGGTGGTGCGATGCTGAACAAAAAACGACATAAGCTTCATTAAATACCCCTCAAACTCCCAGGCAACAAAAAAACATCAGGCTTTCGCCAATATCCCAAGCGCAAATGCCAGAGCACGCTTGGCCGCCACGCTCACCAGATTGGCCCGATAGGACGCACTGGCATGAATGTCCGAATTAAGACCCTCCGGCGCCTGCGTGCAATCGACAAGCGCGGCGGGTTCGAATTCCAGACTTAGACGGCGCTCGAATTCATGCTGACGGAACACGCAGGGCCCCGCCCCGTTGACCGCCACCCGCACCCGGCCCGGCCCCGTCCTTGCGATGAAGCAGCCGGCCACCACGAAGCCCGACGCTGGATTGGGTATCTTGCAATAGCCCGCCTGCGAAGGAATTGGGAAACGTATCTGCATCAGCAATTCGCCTGGCTCCAGCGCCGTGCTGAACAAGCCGGTAAAGAAGTCGTCGGCGGCAATGGTGCGGCGATTGGTGCGCAACTCGGCGCCAAGCCCCAGCACCGCCGCGGGATAGTCGGCGGCGGGGTCGTTATTGGACAAGGAGCCGCCCATGGTGCCCATATGGCGAACCTGTGAATCTGCAATACCGCCAGCCAGAAACGTCAGCGCGGGTATGGCTTTTTTTATACCGGCATGCGCCGCCACTTCTGCATGCCGCGTCATGGCGCCGACCGCAACATGCGTGCTGCCGACCTCGATGCCGTACAACTCGGATATGTCTTGCAAATCGACAAGCACGGTGGGGCTGGCCAACCGTTGCTTCAACGTGGGAATCAAAGTTTGCCCGCCCGACAGCGGACGGGCGTTGGGGTCGCCAAGCAGAATTTTCGCTGCCTCGTCAATACTGCTCGGGCGTACATAGCTGAAGTCGTACATATTCAGGTCTCGTCAATGGGTATCGTGACGGGATTGGCGGAGGCGCAGGAATGAATGGCATCGACGATATTCTGATAGCCCGTGCAGCGGCACAGATTCCCCTCAAGCTCGTGCCGTATCGTCGCTTCGTCGCCGGCGCAGCCGCGCCGCAGGATATCGACGGCCTGCATCACCATGCCCGGCGTGCAATAGCCGCACTGCAGGGCGTGATGCTCGCGAAAGGCTTCCTGCAAAGGATGCATGTGGGCCGCGGTGCCCAGGCCTTCTATGGTCGTCACTTCGCAGCCATCCACCATGACGGCCAGAACTGTGCACGACTTAACGCTCCGCCCATCCAGGTGAACTGTGCAGCAGCCGCATTGCGTCGTGTCGCAACCCACGTGCGCGCCTTTCTGGGAGCAGTGCTCGCGCAAGTAATGCACAAGCAGCGTCCTGGCCTCGACCTCGTGCGAATGCACGATGCCATTGACTGTGATGGTAACTGTGGAACGGGACATAAGCGCATCCTCCCTATCGCGTCGCCAGGTAGGCGGCCAATAGCGCAATCACCATTACGGTGAACGCCCAGGTCCACGCCGGCATCTGCACTGAAACCATGGCTCGGCCATTGCCGGCCCGAACCTTGTCCGCCGCTTCGGGAACCGCCCGCGCAACCACGGGCTCGGCCTGGGCCTGCGCATCGGACTGTGCTGCATCCCGTGGCGCAACCGGAGCGGTCAGGCGCTGAGTCAAACGGTCGAAAAACTGGGCGGTCATGCGGGCGGCGGTCGCATCGATCAGCCTCGAGCCGATTTGCGCCAAACGTCCGCCTATCCTGGCCTGCGCCTTGTAGGTCAGGTTGGTACTTTGATCCGAGACCTCGGCCAGCTCGACCTCGGCGCTTCCCTTGGCAAAACCCGCCACCCCGCCGTCACCTTCGAAATCCAGCGTATAGCGGGTGGGTGCCTGAACATCCTGGAACTTCAGTTTTCCGGAGAACCGGGCCCTCACCGGCCCGATGGCGGCCACGACCACGGCCTTGTAGCTGCCATCGCCCTGATCCACGACCGACTCGCAGCCCGGAATCGCCGCCTTCAAGGTTTCCGGATCCATCAGCGCCGTCCAGACACGTTCTCGTGCCAAAGGCAGGCTTTGTTCTCCAGTAAGATTCATTTAAACAGTCTCCATTTTCAATTCTTGCCCCGCGGCGCGGCGCCGTGGGCGCTTTGGCCGGTATTCCTGGCCTGGGCAATGGCCTGCCAGACTTTCAAGGGTGTCAGCGGCATGTCCAGATGCCGCACGCCGTAAGGACGCAATGCATCGATCACGGCGGAAACGATGGCGGGCGGCAGCCCGACCGTGCCGGTTTCCGCGCCGCCCTTGACGCCCAGGGGGTTGGTCTTGGTGGGCACTGGCCGCAACGCGGTAATGAAGCGTGGAAAATCCCTGGCCTTCGGCATGGCATAGTCGGTAAAGGATCCGGTGATGAGCTGGCCGTCGTCCGCGTGAACGATCTGCTCCTTCAGGGCCTGGCCGGCCGCCTGGGCGATGCCGCCGTGAATCTGGCCCTCCAGCAACAGGGGATTGACCACGTTTCCCACATCGTCGACCGCCACCACCGTGTCCAGCGCGACCATGCCCGTCTCCGGGTCGACTTCAACCTCGGCGACATAGCAGCCGTTGGGATAGTTTTGGGGGTTAGCCGAAAAATACCCCCTGCCCTCAAGGCCGTTCCACAGCTCTGCCGGCAACGGCTTGGGCGCTCCCCAGGCGTAGGTGGCCCGCGCCACGCGATCCAGGGTAATCATCCTGCCGTCCCGGTGCTTGTAGACGCCGCTCTCGAACTCCAGGTCGTCCTCCTGGCAATCGAGCAAGATGGCCGCGACACTTCGGCCGCGCGCGATGATCTCTTTGCAGGCTGCCAACAGCGCCGAACCGCCCACGGTCATGCTGCGCGAACCGAAACTGCCTCGGCCATTGGCAACCTTGTCGGTATCCCCCTGAACGTAGCGGATGCGATCGATCGGCACGGCCAACCACTCGTGCACCATCTGCGCAAAGCTGGTTTCATGCCCTTGCCCGTAGGAAAACGTGCCCGCCAGTATCGTCACGCCGCCGGTGGCATCAAAACGGACTTCCATGCGGTCGCTGATGGTTGCGCACACCTCGATATAGACGGACAAGCCGCGCCCCCGCAACAAGCCCTTTCCCTCGCTTTGTTTCTTGCGCGCCTCGAAATCGCTCCATTGATCCAACTCGAGCGCCATGTCCATAACGGCTTCGAACTCGCCGCAATCGTAGGTCTCGTTAATGGCCGTGCGATAAGGCATTTGATCGGGCCGGATAAAATTACGCCGGCGGATGTCCACGGGGTCGAGGCCAAGCTCCGCAGCAGCGATGTCCAGCATCTGTTCCACCACCATCGTGGACTCGGGACGGCCGGCGCCGCGATACGTGGTAAGTGTGCGGCTATGCGTGAATATGCCGTTGATTTCCACATGCATGGCAGGAAAGGCATACACTCCCGAAAGCATGCGGGCTCCGACCAGCGGAGGATGGGCGGTGGATGGGCCGAGCTGGCACCCCAGGTCGTGATTCAGCGTAACGCGCATTCCCAGCACAGTGCCATCCTTGAGCAAGGCCAGTTGGGCGTCGGCGATTTGATCACGGCCGTTGAAATCGGAAAGAAAAGCCTCGCTGCGATCGCAGACCCACTTGACCGGCCGGCCAATGCGCCGGGCTGCCCACAGAACCAGGATTTCCTCGGGGTAAAGCCCCCCCTTGGTTCCGAAGCCGCCACCCACATCGCCCGCCACAACGTGCACCCGATGCGCGGGCACCCGGAATATGTGCTCGGCCAGCAGCAGCCGGATGCGGTGCGGATTCGACGTCGAAGTTCGCAATTGATATTGCTGGTTGGCTTCGTGATAGCTGCCCAGGCAAGTGCGGGGCTCCAGTGGATTGCCCGCCATGCGCTGATTGACGATACGCGCATTAACGACGTGCTCGGCCCGCGCAAATGCGGCATCGGTTTTCGCCGCATCGCCCAGCTCGTGTTGGAAACAACGATTGCCGGCAGCATCCGGCCAAACCAGAGGTGCGCCGTCGGCAATGGCAGCGGCGACGGTGGGTGCGGCGGGCAGCACCTCGTAATCGACCTTGATACGCTCGGCGGCGTCCATGGCGATTTCGAGAGTCTGGGCAACAATGAATGCAACGCCCGAGCCGATCGCCAGCACACGCCCGTCGGATAAAGGCGGAAAAGGAGTGCGGTGATACGTCTTGCCCGTTATCGAGGGCGGAATGCTGACGCAGGGCATGTCGCCATGGCCATCGGCCTTATAGTCTTCGGCCGTCAGCACTGCGTACACGCCGGGCACATCAAGCGCGGGGGCAACATCGATGCCGCGTATCAGGGCATGAGCCACGGGCGAGCGCAGCACATACCCGCGCGCCTGATCGGGAAGATTGAAGTCATCGGCGTAAGCGCCCTGCCCGGTCAGCAGACGCGGATCCTCCAGGCGCGGCACGGAAGCCCCAATGCCCTGCGAAACGGCGACCAAGGGCTCAGATTTCATGGCGCCCACCTCTTCGGCCGATATGTGCAAATGAGTTCGTCACGACAAATTTCCATTCTCGTCAAGCCTGCGTGGCTCGGCCCGAAACCATAGGCTCGGAACCCGCCAGCCTGGCATAGCGCCCCCCGTGAAACAGCAGCGGCCCTTCGTCGCGGGGCCGATGCTCCAGGTTCTTGACCTCGCCCACGAACAAAGTATGGTCACCACAGGCATAAACATGCCGCAGCTCGGCAGCGATCTTGACTTTGGCCTGCTCGAGAACGGGCGCACCACCCAGCCATTCGAACTCGGGCTGCCGGCCCTCGATCGGCTTGCCCGCGAAATGGTTGCTGCACCATTCCTGATTCTCACCGAGCATGCTGATCCCGAACCGACCACCCTGCGCTATCTTGGAATGCATCCGCGCATTGCAGGCTACCGACACGATGATCAGCGGGGGCTCCAGTGAGCCCGACATGAACGCATTGGCCGTCATGCCGTGCGTATGGCCGTCGATGCTCGTGGCGATCACCACGACACCCGTGGCGAACTGTCCCATGGCATTGCGAAAATCCCGCGCGTCAAAGCCGGGCGCATCGCCGTCTTTGTCCATGCTGATCCTGGTATCCGATGTTCGCATTCGATTCTCCTTGAAAAACTCGGCGCCGCTTCCGCCCAATTCCGGCCCTATGGAAGCGGC
Organism: uncultured Burkholderiaceae bacterium; assembly: GCA_937871985.1. The sequence continues at coordinate 7,593 of CALMPB010000104.1, read as the reverse complement.
GCCCACTTCAGCGTCGCGCCACGGCCTGCTATTCGAAAAACTCCGGCGTAGGATCCATCCCCCACTGGGTCGTTTCGTCGGCGCGCCCGGCGAACTTGCCGGGCTGGAACTCCCGATCGACAGCGTCCCCGTCGGTGTAATGCTCGACCCGGAATCCGAAAGGATCCCGCCAGTAATCGAATATCTGGCTGCCGATCAGGTGGCGGCCGACACCGACGTCGAGGCGATACCCCCGCGAAGCCAGGTAATCATGCGCACCCATGACCGCATCCAGATCCTGTAGCTCGAACGAGCAGTGATGCACTCCAGTTTCCTCCGCCTGGACGATGAGCATGGAGTGGTGGTCGACCAGCTCCGGGCCCTTGTCGCAGCGCAGGAACGTGCCGATCACCGTGCTCTCGTCGCCCGGAATGCACATATAGTCGGAGGGCAGCAGCTGGAAACGCTTCTGGAACCAGGCGACGGATTCGTCGTGATTGCTGACCCGCAGGACGAAGTGCCCCAGGCGCAGCACCAGGCCCGGCTCGCGCTTGGGCCGCAGCGACTGGTTATGGCGCTGCTTTTCCCGGCCGCTGTTGAAAGGATAGGGATCCCGAATCGGCAAAGGACTGGCGGCCTCCTGGCCCCATACCGCATCGATGACAACGCCGTCCGGCGTGGTCATGCGCACCCTCCAGCCTCCGCCGGGAGCATCGATGGCCTCAACTGGCGACGATCCCTCCAGCTTGGCCAGGGCGTCGAGCTCGGCGCGCGAGCCGACCAGCAGGCCGCCCCCCAGGAAGCGATTGTCGGCGCCCAGGCGGGTGACGTGCAGGTACGGCGCCGTGTCCACGCCCCGCATGTAAAGAACGCCGGGTTCCTTCCTGGCCGTGACCAGGCCGAAATCCCGCATGAAGGACTCCATGATATCCAGGTCGGTGGCCTGGTAAACCACATAGGCGATCCCTTGTGCTTTAGTCATTGATTGCTCCTCCGCAAACATGTGATCCATGGGACTCGCGCTCAACGGCGCAGGACGCTCACGTCGTCCGGGTTGACCAGATCGGGCACCGTCCAGCCGTCCAGATCGTATTCGTTCATGCAGGTCTCGACGAAGCTCTTCATGTTGGCCATGTCGCCGCTGCCTTGCGCATCGAACAGGTTCGCCATGCGGGTGACGTCGTTGGAACCCAGATAGTTGATTTCGTACAGCTCGTGGCGGGCTCCGAATTCGGTGCCGATGGTGTCCCAAAGCAGCTTCATGGTCTTGACGCGCTCCACCGCGTCGATGTCTCCGGTGCCGCGCACATATTGATCGAGATAGCCGCGGATTTCCGGCGCCTTGAAGTCGTCGGCGTGCGAGTTCAGGTAAATGAGGCCGCTGGCGACACTGGTCTCGATGATGTTCTTGATCGCGGGGAATGCAATCTGCGACAGCACGCGGTAGGCGGTCGCAAACCGCGCATCGGGCTGCACCATGCCGTTCCAGGCAATATCGCTTTTCGCCATGGCGTCCGACATGGCCCACATGGAGTTGCGCCAGGCAAGCACTTCGCCCAGGCGCGACTGGACGCCATGGAAGGAAACGCTGCCGGTGATTTCCAGAGCCTTGCACAACAAGCCGCAAATGAAATCCAGCTTCACGGCCAGACGGGTGCAGCCATGCATGGAGGCCCGGCTGTTGAAGCCGGAATCGGGCGCAAAGCGGTTGGCCAGATCGACATCGCCATGCATGAACACGTCCTCCCAGGGAACGAACACATTGTCCAGAACCAGGATGGCGTCGTTCTCGTCCAGGCGGCTGGAAAGCGGGTAATCAAAGGGGCTGCCCAGCACGGCCGCACGGTATTCGTTGGAAATGCGCGAGATCATCTTGACCCCGGGCGCCCCGGTGGGCACCATGAATACCGGCGCGAACCGCGGGTCCTTGATGGGCACCTGCCCCGCGTGGGCGACAAACGTGTAGTGCGTAAGCGCGGAAGCCGTCGCCACGACCTTGGCGCCGCTGACATAAATGCCCGCGTCGGTTTCCTTGACGACGCGGATGAACACATCGGAGGTATCGGCGCTGGGCTTGTTGCGGTCGACCGGCGGATTCATGATGGCGTGGTTGATGTACCAGGTGCGCTCCTGGGCCTTTTTGTACCAGCGCAGCGCATTTTGCTCGTAGCCCCGGTAGAACGCCGAATTGGCGCCCAGCGTCCCCAGGAAGGAGCCTTTGTAATCGGGCGAACGCCCCATCCATCCGTAAGACACGCGCTGTATTTCGGCGATCGCGTCGCGCTGCGCCACTTGCTCCGCAACCGTATGCGGCGCGCGGAAGAAGCGATGGGTAAAGCCGCCCGAATCGTTGGCCGTCGTCAGGATGTCGCGCTTCGACTCGTCGTGCAGCGCATCGTAGATGCGCGCCACCATGCGGGCGGAATTGCGGAATGCGGGGTGCTCGGTGATTTTTTCGACCCGCTTCCCGTAGATCCAGACCTCGCGGCCATCATCCAGGCTGTCCAGGTACTCCTTGCCGGTAAATGGCACATTCTTTACGCCGGAAATCACTTCGGGGCTATTCATGGATTCAGTCTCCTAAGATATTTGTAGGTTGGCCGCGCCGTTCTTGCGCCCGGCAAGCCAGTAGTCATAAACAAAATTTATTTTCTGGAAAGCGCCATCGCAAAGATGAGGATCGCGCCAATCGCCATCGTCGAAGCATAGGCACCGACCTGCATGAGGTTCAAGCCATTCTGCACCAGCATGATCAAGACGGTTCCCAGCACGACATTGAATGTTCGGCCCACGCCTCCCGCCAGGCTGACGCCGGCGATGACGCAGGCGGCAATCGATTCCAGCGGCAGGCTCGAGCCTATGTTCGACTCGCCGGTGTCCAGGCGCGCCGTCAACAGCAATCCCGTGATGGCGGCGAATACGCCGGCAATGACGAAGGCCTGGATGATCACCCGTTCGCAACGAACCCCCGAAAGCTGGGCGGCGCGCAGGTTTCCGCCCACCGCGTACAGGTGGCGGCCGAAGCGCGTCCACTCCAGTAGGAAGTAAACGCACACGATCAGAGCAATGGTCACCAGGGTGGGGATGGGAATGCCCGCGATCTCGCCAAAGCCGAATGTCTCGCCGAACTGGGTCGGAATGCCGTAGACAGGCACGCCGCCGCCGATGAAAAGCGCCACGCCGAACACGACCGAGGACATGCCCAGCGTCATCATGAATGGCGGGATGCGCATGATGGCCGAGCCCACGCCGTTGATGAGGCCGACGCAGGCTCCGATCGCCGCGCCAGCCAGGATGCCCAAGCCGATGGCAAGCCATGGATAGTCAGGCATAGCGGCGAACGTGCCGGCCATGACCATAGCCCCCACCACCGACACCAGCGCGGCAATGACGCCCACCGAAAGGTCCAGCCCTCCGACGATCAGCACCACTAGTTGCCCAAGCGAAACAATCATCAGGTAAACGGATTGGCGCGCAACGTTGGTAAGGTTGTCGGCGCTGAGGAATCCCGGCGCCCCCAGCGAAAACAGAATCAGCGCGGCGACGAACAGCACCGGCAGCACCAGCGCCTGGCGGTAATAAAGCAGGAACTTGACCGCGGGCCTGAGCCTGCCCTGACGGTCGGGAATCTGGACTGCCGCCAGGGGCTTGGAAATGTCCGAGGTAGCCATAAGAAGTCTCACTAAAAAAATTTTTCCAAAACGCGATGCTCTTCGTAATCGCCACGTTGAAACTCGTCGACGATGCGCCCGCCATTCATGACCAAAACACGATGGGACAGGCCGAACAGCTCGGACAGGTCCGACGACACCAGCAAGATTGCGGCGCCGGTCTTGAGCAGATTCGCCATATATTGGTAAATGGCCGGGCGGGCGCCCATGTCGACGCCCACGGTCGGCTCATCGAAGATATACACGCCGATATCCTGAGCCAGGCCCTTGGCGAGCAATACTTTCTGCTGGTTTCCACCCGAAAAGTTGCTGACGGACTCGCCCAGCCGGGCTTGCGGAAACATGACGCTGCGGGACAGTTCGTCGAGCAACTGGTTCTCCTGGCGGGGCTTGAGCCAGCGGCCCGCAATACGCCCCCAGGCCAGGCCCGACAAGCTCATGTTCTCCCGGGCCGAGCGGCCCATCGCCAGGCCATCGTTCTTGCGATCGGAAGGGCTGTACCACAGGCCCTTGGCAATGGCATGCGCCGGGTGCGAAAAACGCACGGGCTCGCCATCCAGACGGATCTCGCCCGCCTTGACTTTGCGCAGGCCGAAACAGGCCTGCCCCAGTTCGCTCTTGCCGCAGCCGACCAGGCCGGCCACGCCAACGATCTCGCCGGCACGGACTTCCAGATTGACGTCCGTCACCGTCGTCACGCCCAGCTCCGGCGCGAGACTGAGGTTGCGCAGCATCAATCGGCTGTCCCCGGTGGGCTCGGGCAGCTCAGGGTAGATATCGGACAATGCCCTGCCCGTCATCAATTGAATGAGCTCGCTCTCGGGGGTGTTCGCCGGAACCGTGGCGATGAGATTCCCGTCCCGCAACACCGACACCTCGTCGCCCAGCAAGGGAATTTCGTGCATGCGATGCGTGATGTAGATAATGGCGCACCCATCGTCCCGCAGGCGCCGAACCAGCGCGAACAGCGCCTTGGCGTCGTGCTCGGACAGCGAAGCGGTGGGTTCGTCCAGTATCAGCACGGCGGGCGGACAGCGCAGCGCCTTGCAGATCTCCACCATTTGCTGCTTGCCCCGGGCCAATGTGCAGACATGGTCGCCGGGAGCCAGGTCGAAACCCAGATCCGAGATCAGCGCCCGAGCGGACTGTGTCGCCTCAGCCTTGGACAGCACTCCCAACGCGGAGGTCGGCTCTTCGCCAAGGACGATGTTTTCGGCGACGGTCAGTTGCGGAACGAGCGAAAACTCCTGAAATACCGCGCGGATGCCGTGCGATCTGGCCTCCGCCACGCTACGGAAGACGCCACGATGGCTGCCTATTTCGATGCGGCCATCGGTAGGCTGGTTGGCGCCCGCCAGCATGGAGATGAACGTCGATTTCCCCGAACCGTTTTCGCCGAACAGCACATGAACCCGGCCTGGCAGTATGTCAAGATCCACTCGGTTGAGCGCGACGTTCGTCCCATAATGCTTGGTCAAGCCCCGCACCCTCAGCAAAGCCTCGGGCGCGGGATGCAGAGCAGCGGCATTCATTTGCGCAATCTCCCGCAAAGCGGCTACTTGGCGCCGTTGAAGCTGAAGATCGGCTTGAAGCTTGCCGGAGCCAGGACGTCAAGGGGATTGATCTCCTTGACCGTGGCGGGCGTATACACCTTGCCCAGCGTATTGACCGTGGCCACGGGCTCGCGGTTCTTGCCCTCTTCGAGTATGCGCACGGCGGTGTCGATCTGCATGCGCGAGGTCAGCACCACGGGCGCAACGCCGGCCGCCTCGATCCTGTTGCCCTTCAAGGCCTGGTACACACCCGGGGTCAGGTACACGGAAACCAGCTTTACCTTTTTATCCAGCTTGCGCGCCCGCAGCAAGGGGATGGCGGCCTCGACCATGACGGCCGTTCCCACCACGTAGTCCAGATCCTTGTGGGTTTGAAGCATGTCCTCCACCAGGCGGCCCTGCACCTCTTTGCCCACATCGCCATACTTGGTCTCGTCGACAACCACCGCACTGCCCTTGATTCCTTCGTGGAACCCCGCGTTGAAGGCCTCGACGAAACCCGCGCCGGCAGGCCCCGGCAGCCAGCCCACATGCACGGCGAGCGTGCCCTTGGGATGCTTCTTCGCCAGGTACTGGCCTGCGCGCATCGCCTCGTCGTGAGGATTGGTCAGCACGCGGGCCGATACGTCCTTGGACGTTACGCCATTGATGGCGTCGACGACGACAATATTCTTTTCCTTGAGACTGCGCAACAGGTTGTCCATGCCATCCGCCGCAATGGCCACCATCACCACCGCATTGGCGCCGCCGGCGACGCAATCCTCGATCTGCGAGATTTGATTGCTCAATTGCGTATAGCCGCCCGCGTCCAGAACCTGCACGCTTACTCCCAGGCGCTTGGCCTCTTCGACGGCACCGTAATCGGACGCCAGGAAGAACGGGTCCTTCATGTGGGGGTAGGAAACGCAAATTTTCCAGTTGCGGCTGGCCTTCTTGGTTTGAGCCTGATATTCGACTTGCGTGGTCTTGCCGTCCGCCGTGGTCAGGTTCACGGGTTGCGGGAACCAGTCGGCGGCCTGGGCGGACGCGGTGATTGCCAAAACGGCCATGGCGGCGGCACTGCGCGCCACGATGCGACGAGTAATCATGATTAGGTCCTTTGTCTCGCGTAGTTATGGATGGCGGTTGCGCCATTTCGTCTTTTTTAATGACGTGAGACATGGTAGACATTGGCCTGACATAAGGTCAATTGAAATTTAAAGGCGTTTCACATAACATTTAGCTCATATCCATGATTACCCTGGGGCACCGGCACCATGTCCAGATCCGATTGGTATATCCGCGCAAACCTCAAGCTCAGGCACCTGCAATTGCTCGTCGCGCTGGACGAAATGCGCAGCATCAGCCGGGTGGCGGCGGCGCTTTCGCTGACGCAGCCGGCGGTATCCAAGATGCTGTCGTCCCTCGAGTCGGGCATGGGCCTGCGGATTTTCGAACGCACGCCGGTCGGGCTGGCTCCCACGGAACACGGGGTGTGCCTCATCCGCCACGCCCACGATATTCTGGCGCGCCTAAACGTCGTCCAGTCCGACCTGCGCGACATCAGCGAAGTGCCGGTCATACGGGTATCGCTGGGGGTCATGCCGGCCGCCGCGCTGAAGCTGGGGCCACAGCTCATCGAACTGCTGGAATCGCAAACCCAGGATGTCGCCGTTTCCGTGCAGGAAGGCACCATGGAAAGCCTGCTGCCCGCGCTGCGCTCGGGATCCATCGACTTTCTGGTGGGGGTATTGCCGAACCGGCCGCTGGGCGCCGAATTCAGCTACGAGGTTTTTTACGAAGATCCATTCGTCATCGCTGTCCGCTGCTCACACCCGCTGGCCCGGAAAGCCACAGTCGACTGGAGCGACCTGCAGGGCCTTCCCATGATCCTGCCGCCGCAAGGCGCGCTTACCCGCGAGTTGATCATCAGCATTCTGGCAAACCATCACATCAGCATTCCGCGGCGCATCATCGAATCGGTATCCATCATGACCATCGTAGGTGTCTTGCAAAACCGCGATATCTTCGGCCTCTTGCCGCTGGAAATGGCGCAGTACTTCGCCGCCCTGGGCGTACTGTCCATCCTCCCCTTGCCCGTGCCCAACGCCCATCGCAACGTCGGCACCATGTGGCGCACCGACGTACAATCCAGCACGACCCACAATCGCGTCCTCCAGATATTCCGCAGCGCCTACCCGAAAACGGCAAGCTCCTAGGCAAGCCCTAGTGTGCTGTTTGGTTAGTTCGTGCGCGAACTAACCAAACAGCACACTAGTCAAACCCCGGCCTGACTGGTTATAGTGTTGGTTGCACTGCAACATAATCAATCGGGCCATGGCGGCATCCGGCCTATCAGGAGACTTCGTGGATCACCCAGCACCCGGCGCCGCGGCGCCCTCTTCCCTGCG
>CALMPB010000103.1 GCA_937871985.1 uncultured Burkholderiaceae bacterium | reverse complement strand
CGGCGCACCGAGCGCGGCGGCGGTCGCGGCCGCGCGGGCCAAGGCGCGCGAGGCGGCTGCTGGCAAGGGTGTGCCGATCGCCGCGACGCAAAAGCCGGCGTCGCCCGAACTCGCGTCGAGCACGCCGGGCAACCGTCCCGCGACCTACTCGCCGCGTGTGGAGGACTGATCGTCATGGCGAAGACCGGCTTCATCGCGCGCCTGCTCGGCGATACGCGCGCACCCGACCAGGGCACGCCCTCGCACGGTGCGCCGATGCTGTCGCAGTGGCTGCCGTATCGCAGCTATGACGCGCGGCACGACCTGTTCTACCAGACCGACAGCATCGCGTTCGCGCTGGAACTCGCGCCATTGATGGGCGCGGACGAACGCACCGGCGAGATCATCGCGCAGATGCTGTCAGAGAGCGTCCCGCCCAGCGCGCGGGTTCAGCTGCTCGCATTCCAGAGCCCGCGCGTGGGCGCGCTGATCGCGCAATATGCGCTGCCGCGCTACAAGGCGGGCGGCATCCATCGCAAGATCGCCGAGCGCCGGTCGGCGTTCCTGCGCCACGGCGCTTGGGTGTCGATGTCGAAGGACGGGCCGTTTCACGTCCGCAACCATCGCATCTTCCTGTCGGTCTCGATCCGCAGCGGGAAGGCGACACCCGAGGAGCTGACCGGCGTTCGCGACAGCATCGTCTCGACGCTGCAGTCGATCGACATGCCGGCAACCCGGCTGAGGCCGGTCGATCTGATCGCGCTGATCGACGACATCACCGCGCCGGCGTTCGACGTCTCCGACCACGTTTCGGAATATTCCGACCTCGATCCGATCGCCGACCAATGCGTGCGGCGCGACGTCCAGACCGTCGTCCAGGCCGACCGCCTGCTGGTATCGGTCGAGCCGCTGCGCGCGGTGACGAACCTGTCGGGCGAGACGCAGTATCAGGAGATCCGGCCCGACACGTTCGACTATCGCTTCTTCTCGGTCAGGAACCTGCCGAACCGCTGGGCGCCGTGGGACGTGCAGAAGCTGATCGGCGACATGTTCTCCGACAAGCTGCGCCCGGGGTGCCCGACTCTCACGTCGCTATGCCTGTGCTACCAGGACGAACAGGCCGCCTCGTCTAAGGCCGGTTACAAGTTCATGCGTACGTCGAGCCTGGCGGACTCGAAGTCGGCGCGGCTGCTCCCGCAGCTGAAGGACCAGAGCCGCGAATGGGAGCATGTCACCCAGGAGCTGCGTCTCGGCAAGAAGCTGGTGCAGGCCTATTATGCGGTAGGCATCATCAGCCCGAAGGGGCAGGGGGACGCTAACGAGCGCACCGTCAAGTCGATGTACAAGGCGGCCGGGTGGGACCTGCTCGACGAGCGGTTCCTCCAGATCATGGCGTTCATGTCGTGTCTGCCGATGACGCTCGGCAACGGGCTCGACAGCGACCTGAAGCGCATGAAGCGGCTGCGCACGATGCTGACCTCGACCGCGGCGAATATGCTGCCGATCCAGGGCGAGTATCTCGGCGGGCATCTGCCGCACCTGATGTTCATCGGGCGGCGCGGCCAGCCCTTCTTCTGGTCGCCGTTCGAGAACAAGGCCGGCAACCACAATGTCGCGGTGTTCGGCAAGTCCGGCTCGGGCAAGTCGGTCGCGCTGCAGGAGCTGTGCGCGGCGTTCGCCGGCGTGGGCGCCAAGATCATCGTGATCGATGACGGCCGCTCATTCGAGCATATGGCCAAGAGCCTGGGCGGCAACTTCGTCGAGTTTCGCCTGCGCGACGGGTTCAGCCTCAATCCGTTCTCGATGATCGACGAGACGCTGGTGGCGCATGACGAGGATTATCTCGTCGACGCGCTGGCGATGCTCAAGTCGATCATCGGGCAGATGGGCCGTCACATCGACAAGCTCAACGACACCGAGCGCGGTCTGATCGATCGTGCGGTCAACCAGGTGTGGGAGGCCAAGGGCAGGGGAGGGTGCGTCGACGACGTGATCGAGGCGCTCGGCTCCGACGGCTCTGTGCAGGGGACGGATCTCGCGATCGCGATGTTCCCGTTCTCGGGAAAGGGCACCTACGGCAGCTTCTTCACCGGTGAGGCGTCGGTGGACATGTCGAACGCGCTAACGGTGTTCGAACTCTCGGACCTGTCGAGCCGCGAGGAACTGCGCTCGGTCGTGCTGACCGCGATCATGTTCATGTCGTCGCAGACCATGCGCCGCATGGACCGCCAGATCCCCAAGGCGCTGCTGATCGACGAGGCGTGGCAGATGCTGCGCGGTGGGTCGATGGCCGATTTCGTCGAGACCTACAGCCGAACCTGCCGCAAATATGGCGCCTCGCTCATCACCGCGACGCAGAGCCTCAACGACTATTACAAGTCGGAAGGGAGCCTCGCGGCGCTGGAGAACTCCGACTGGTCGGTCATCCTGATGCAGAAGCCCGACACGATCTCGGACTTCCAGAAGCACGGCCGCTTCGACATGGACCCCTACACCGAAAGCCTGCTGCGTTCGCTGAAGCGCAACGGCGCGGAATATTCCGACATCCTCATCAAGGGGCCGGAATCGATGGCGGTCGGGCGGCTCGTCCTCGATAAATATTCGGCGACGCTCTATTCCTCCAGCCCGCAGACCTTCGCCGATATCGAGCATCTGATCGACCTCGGCTGTTCGATGGACGAGGCGATCGAACGCGTCGCCTTCCCCGAGGAATATCGCGACAATCCTCCGGGCGAGCCCTGGGTGGAGGCGGCGGAATGAACGCCTTCACGCACGAGCGCGACTGGCGTACGCCGACCGCGACCGACTGGAAACGCACGGGCACGCGCGCGATCGGCGACGCCTGCTACATCCTGTTGCGGGTGTCGGGCTGGATGGCGATGACGCTGCTCGCGACCTTCGGCGTCGCGATCCTGTTCTTCCTGATGCTAGGCGACTTCACCGCGCTCGGCTTCTTCTCGCAGGTCGCCAACCTCGGCACGCGCTTCGTCGCGGCCGACCAGGCACGCCGCGCGGCGTTCGGCGACCAGCTGTTCGTCGTGTGGCTGGTCGCGTTCGGCATCGTCGCCGTGACCCGCGTGCGCCTGCTCGGCGCGATCATCACTTCCACGAAAGGCCCCCGTCATGGTTGATGTTCTCGATCGTCCCGAGGTCGCGTCCGCGGCGGTGCAACCGTCCGCTCCGGCCCCGGCACCCCGTGATGACGCTGCCGGTGCGGCACCGCGCCGTCCGGTCGCGGACAAGGTGGATCGCCGCAAGCCGCAGGGCCTGCCCGTCATCGCCTATGTCGCGGTCGCGCTGGCGGTCGCGGTACTGCTCTGGGGGGCGTGGGTGACCAAGCATCTCCTTGCCCCGCCCGCGACCGTGCCGATGGCGAGCGTCCGGCTCGAAGGCATCGTCTCGGAATATGTCCAGGCGCAGAGCCACAGTAACGGCCAGCCCCAACAGGTGGCCGCGCAGACCCAGGCCTTCATGTCCGCGCTCGACGACGAGATGAAGAAGGTCGGCGCGAGCGGCACCACCGTCCTCGTCGGCGAGGCGGTCCTCTCGAAGAACGTCCCCGATATCACCGACCAGATCCGCCGCGCGGTCTTCGCGCGCGTGCCGCTCCCCGCGGCCGCGCCGAACACCCCGGCCGGTCCCGCGGTCGGTGCGACGCTTCCCCAAGTCTCCGGGAACGTCGCGCCGGCCGCGCCAGGGGCGGCGGTCCCGACCGCTTCGCCGTTCGGGCCTGCGCCGGTCTCGCCGGTCGAGGCGACGGTCACCCAGTCCGCGCCGGGAGGGGTCGATGGCAGCGGCAACTGAGGCGCTGGCGCGGGTCGGTCATGCGGCTCCCACGGCGGTTGACGTCGCCGGGGACCGCGCGGCCCGCAAGGCGCTGATCGTCAAGCGGGTCCGCCAGTGGAGCGCGGTCGCGCTGCTCGGGATCGTGTGGGGCGGCTACAACTCGATCGCCGCGTGGCGCGAGACGCACGCCTTCATGATAAACGCGAGCGAGAGTCTCCCCAACTGGGCGTTCTTCATCCAGCGCGGCCGCGTGCCCGCCAAGGGCGACTATGTGTTCTTCGCGCCGCCCGAGGGCGAGCTGGTGCGCCGCCACTTCGGACCGGATTCGGGACCGTTCGGCAAGCGCGTGATCGGCGAGGCCGGGGCGCTGGTCGAGCATCGCGGGAAATGGGTCTATGTCGACGGCGTCCGCGTCGCGCACATGAAGCCGCGCTCGCGCTTCGGCGAGGTGCTGACGCCGGGACCGGTCGGGCGCGTTCCCGAGGGCTGCTATTATGTCGGCACCGCACACCCCGACGGGTTCGACAGCCGCTACGGCGAGATCGGCTTTGCCTGCGCGAAGCAGATTATCGGCACCGGGACGCCGATCCTGTGATCCGGCGCGCGGGCCTTTTCGGCGGAACCCTGGGCGTGGCGCTGGTCGCCTCGTCGTCCTGGCCGATCGTGCAGGGCGCGCTCGCAAAGGATCACGGCGTGATGGGCCAGACCTGGGCGATCGCCGAGCCGGATCTGCTGGCGACGATCGATACCCGGCTGAAGACGCTGCAGGCCAATGGCGGCATCGAGCGCATGCAGACGGCGCTGCGTGAAAAAACCGAGGAACGTGTCCGCAACCCGATCCCCGTCGCCGGCATCGGCGCGGTGCGCGAGAGCCGCAGCTGGACGTTCGACCCGACGATCGTGCTCGATCAGGACATCCAGGACCAGAAGGGCCGGCTCGTCGCGCGCGCCGGGCAGCGGGTCAATCCGCTGTCGTTTGTCGCGATGAAGACCGACCTCGTGTTTATCGACGGCCGCGACGATGCGCAGGTCGACTGGGCGCTGAAGCGGTGGACCGCGCAGAATGCCAAGATCATCTTCGTCGCCGGCTCGCCGTTCAACCGCATGGGCGAGAAGAAGCGCCGCTTCTTCTTCGACCAGCAGGGCAAGCTCACCAGCCATTTCGGGATCGCGCGCGTCCCCGCCGTGGTCGAACCGGCGGGCCAGGTGCTCAAGATCAGCGAGATCGAGATGTCGGGAGCGGGCGCATGATGTGGCTCGATATCCTCAGGACGCCGATGGCCGCGCCCGAGACGCCGGCCCTCAAGGCGATGCGGCTCGCGATCCTGTGGTCGGCGATCGGGCTGGCGATCGCCATCTGCGCTTTGCAGCCGCTGCGCGCGGTGCTCGGCGCCGGGGCAGGGGGCGCGCTTGCCGGACTGGTGCTGGCGCTGGTCGTGCTGGTGCCGGTGTATGTGATCGCCAAGAACCGGGCCGATAACGCTTTCCTTGACGCAAGCCTCGCGGCGCAGCCGGACGGGGAGGGCAGGGCATGACGACTGAGCGCATCAGCCTGATCGCGCGCTACGCGCTTCTGTGTGTCGCGGCAGTCGGCTTCGGGTGGACATATGTTCTCGCCATATTCGCGCTGTTCCCGGCCTGGATGTTCTTTCCCGTCGTCGCCTTGTCGATGGTCGTATCGATCGCGACCGTGGCGTTGCTCTCGAGCGTCCCTGCGCTGCTGTTCCTGTCCCGCGTGCATTGCGAGATCGAGTCCCTCGTACGAAGGCTTCTCGGGGGCCGTGCCGATCCGGTGACCGCCGCGTCGATCGGAAACGAAATCGATGTCGTCCTTGCCGAAAGCGGGCGGACGATATCGGTTGGCAAACGCCGTGCGCTGGTGCGCGCGCTGGCCGATCAGTCGATAAGCTTCGATGGACGCGACCGCGCCCGGATGGTGCCCCTGGTCATCGCTTTCTCCGAGGAGCCCGGCGCATGATCCGCCGCCTGCTCACCCTGCTCGGCATGATCGCCGCGTTCGCGCTGCTGCCGGCGCCGGCGAGCGCGCTCCCGGCCAACTGCACCGGCAAGTTCGTCAACCCGATCACCGACGTCTGCTGGTCGTGCCTGTTCCCGCTGTCGGTGGGCGGCGCGCACATCTGGCCGGGGAGCCGACCCGATACCAAGAACCCAAGCCTGCCGGTCTGTGCGTGCGGTTCGCCGATCCCGCGCATCGGCATCTCGATCGGCTTCTGGGAACCGGCGCGGCTCGTCGATGTGACCACCAAGCCGTGGTGCTTCCCGAATCTCGGCGGACTTCGCCTCAATCCGGGGCTCGATATCGGGCAGGGGCAGTATACCGGCCCGCTCATCAAGGGCGGCGCGACCCAGGCCAGCGCCAACTGGCAGGCGCATTATTACGTCTATCCCTTGCTCTACTGGATGGAGATCCTGACCGACTTCCTGTGTTTCGAACAGGCGTCGTTCGACGTCGCCTACATGACCGAGATCGATCCCTTGTGGAACGACGACGTGCTGACCACGCTCATCAACCCCGAGGTCGCACTGTTCAACAATCCGATCGCGGTCGCCGCCTGCGCGGCCGACTGCGTCGCGGCGAGCGCGAAGCTGCCGATCGACCCGATGTTCTGGTGCTCGGGCTGCAACGGCTCGATGTTCCCGATGAACGGCAATATCGCGGCGCATAATTCGCCGGTCCAGTCGTCGCGCCTCGCGGCCGAGCGTCTGCTGTTCAAGATGCACCGGCAGGGGCTCGCATGGGGCACCGCGGGATCGAAGGCGCTCTGCAACAAGTACGTCATGCCGATCCTGAAGAAGTCGCAATACCGCATCCAGATGACCAATCCGACGCCCACGGTCAGCGGCAAATATGCCTGCTCGCCGATCGGCGCGACGACGCTCCCGCCCGACGCGGGCCGGGCCTTCCCCGTCAAGGGCGAGGACTTCGGCTACCTGCTCTGGCGCAAGCGCAACTGCTGCATGCTGTGAGGACCTGACATGAAGAAGTTCCTCCTCTCCGCGCTCGCCATTGCCTCGATCGGGACCGGCTGCGCGGTTCTCGCCCAGACCGTCGAGGGGCTCGATCTCGACGCGATCCGCGCGCGATCGGCCAAGTCCGAACAGGACGCGACCGCGCTGGTGAACGAGGTAGAGCGGCGCGGCGACGCGTTCCGCAAGGATGCGCAGACCGTCCAGGCGGTCGCGCTGGAACAGATGCGCACGATCGACAAGGCGAGCCTGCCCACGGGGCCGGCGGGTGCGGTCGACTTCGACGAGATGATCCAGGCCGCCTCGGCCAACCTCAAGGAGAACCAGGGCACCGCGCCGCAGTTCATGGTGTTCGTGTCCACCTCGATGCCCGAACAGGCGCTGAAGCGGATCATCGCCGATACCTCGGCCGCGGGCGGCGTCGTGGTGTTCCGCGGCTTCCCCGGCAATTCGGGCAAGGCGTTCATCGCCGCGCTCTCCAAGGTGGTCGAGAAGGACCAGCAGTTCGCCTCGATCGGGATCGACCCGCGCCTGTTCCGCGCGTTCGACGTTACCGCGGTCCCGACGATGGTGGTCTCGTCGAGCGACTTCACGCCGTGCGACGGCCTCACCTGCAAGACGACGCCGCCTCCGTTCGACCGCATCGAAGGCAACGTCACAGTGCGCTACGCGCTGGAGACGTTCGCGGGCGAGAACGGACCGGGCGCTCTGGTCGCGCGGACCGCCCTCGCCAATCTCGGCCGGAATCCCTGAGCCGTGCGGGGGGGCCGCCTCCTGATCGGTCTCCTCGCGCCGGTCCTGGCAGCGCAGGCGCTCGCCCAGGCCCAGTCCACTCAGCAGGGCCAGCAGGGCGTCGGCGACTTCTACGGCCTGGGCGACTACACCTACTTCAGCGACACGACCCCTAAGCCCACCCCGACCCCCACACCCACATCCGCGCCGGTCGCCAGGACGACGGTGACCAGCGTCGCCGAGCCGAGCGCGGCTCCCGCGCGGACCACTGCCAGCACGGCCCGCACGGTTCAGCCCGCAGCGTCGAGCAATGCTGTCGCGGCCGAGCCGAGCGCGCAGTCGAGCAGTTCGACCTACACCTATCCCAAAGGGGACATGGCGGCGGCACGCGCCGCGGCGAAGGCACTGGCGACCCCGGCACGCCAGGCTTCGGGCGGCATCATCTCCTCTACCGATCTGCCCTCGACCATCCCGGGCTTCAGCAGCGGCACGCAGCCCGGCGAAGCCTATGCCGATGATCCCGATGCGCTGATCGCGGCCGGCGGGTCGGCCGCTGGCGCGAACGAGGCGTGGCAGCTCGTCACCGATCCGGGCCGCAAGGTCGTGACCGTACCTGCCGGCGATCTCACGCGCGCGCAGGACGTCGAGAAGGACCCGAACAGCTATCTCGCCGGTCAGTCGGTGGGCGGCGCCGACGGTAGCTGCAAGCCGCTGCCTCCCAACGGCACCACCGATTATTACGAGGCGACCTGCAACAAGGGCGCGAAGCTCGAGGAAACGCCGGCGACCTGCACCGGCAGGATGGACCCGGTAATCGTCGATACGCTCAGGTACTTCTACTACGGCGTGCGCGACCAGAACGAGGGCCAGGGGTTCGCGCGCAACAGCGTCATGCAGGCCAAGGTCAGCGCCGGCCTGTGCCGGGTCGAGGCGGGGACGCCGCATATCTGCGATGCGCAGATCGAATTGGGGGCGGGCGGCGGCAACGTCGAGTCCTATCGCAAATGGTGCAAGAAGCAGTCGTCGATGCGCACCAACGCGCAGCTCTATTCCTGCTCGGCCGAAATACCCCAGGCCGAGATCCCGGCCCACCAGAATTACGCGACCGGCACGGTGTATCTCAGGAAGGAAGGCACGCGCGAGGTCACGCTGACGCGCAATGAGGGAAGCTGTCCGGCGCTGGTGTCCGACACCGCCTGCACCGCGACCGGCCCGGAGGTCTGCACCGAGGGGCCTGAGACGCGGATCATCGACGGTGTGTCGGTCACGGCATCGTGCTGGGCGTGGTCGCGGCCGTTCACCTGTCAGCGCATCACCCAGGCGTCCGATTGCAGCGATCTGGAGAACGGCGGGAAATGCACCTTCCTGCGTGACGAGTGCCTCGACGATCCGCAGTCCGGTCCGTGCCAGGTCACGACGAAGGTCTACAAATGCCCGGTCCCGACGCCGCCTTCGACCGGTCCCAAGCAATATATCTGCGGTGATGACGTCTATTGCATCGACGGCGAATGCGAACCGGTCGAGCGCGAGGCGTCGACTGAGTTCAAGGACGCCGTGGTCGGGCTGCACGCGCTGGGCCAGGCCAATGCCGAGTTCGATCCCGATACGCTGACGCTGTTCTCGGGCAAGCGGCAGACCTGCCACAAGCCGGTGTTCGGACTGGTCAACTGCTGCGCGGGCAAGGCCTCGGGCCTCATCACGACCGCTGCCGGCGCGGCCGCGATCGCGGGCGGGCCGGTGGCGATCGCCGCGCTCGCGACGCCGTTCCTGACGATGTTCATGTGCTCGAACGACGAGAAGCTGCTCGACGTGCAGGACCGGATGGGGATGTGCCACAAGCTGGGCGAATATTGCTCGGACAAGGTGCTGGGCATCTGCACCTCCAAGAAGACGGCCTATTGCTGCTTCGAGAGCAAGCTGTCGCGCATCCTGCAGGAACAGGGTCGCCCGCAGATCAACAAGCCGTGGGGCAGCGCCAAGAAGGAAACCTGCAAGGGGTTCACGCTCGACGAATTCTCGCGGCTCGACCTGTCGGTGATGGATTTCACCGAGGTCTATGCCGAGTTCGTCGACGCCGCGAAGCTGCCCGACGAGATCGAAACCTCGCGCCAGATCCAGGAGCGGATCAAGGCCTATTACGACGCGAAGAAGAGCAAATGACCGGCGTGACGCAACTGTCGGACCATCGTCCCTTTCCCGACCTGTCGGTCGCGGAATTTGCGGTCCTGATCGCGCTCCTGCGCGCCGGACCGCACCCGGCCGGGTTCCTTATCCCGACGCTCGACAGCTGGTTCGATACGAAGCTGTGCGTGGCCGATCTCGAACCGACGATCGCGCGGCTGATCCGCGCCAACCTCATCCTGCGCCGGGGCGAGACGCTCTACCCGCGCCGGCACGCCCGCAACCTCATCATCGGGGTGTACGGCAACCTGTTCCGCATCCTCGCCGACGACATGGCGCAGCTCGTGTCGCTCAAGGAGCCGTCGCTCCTCGGAACGCTCAAATCCTACCTCACCCGCCGCGAACAGGAAGATCGCGAAAAGCAGAAGAAGAAGGACGACTGACATGCGCAAGGCCCTGACCCTCGCTCTCATCCTCTCGGTCGCATCGCCCGTGCTGACGCCGGCGACGGCGCAGGAGCTGACGCCGCTGCCGGATTCGGTGTCGTCCACCCGCGATGCCGGTGACGACGGCCGCGATGGCGGTCAGGATAGCTATGGCAGCGCGGACGATCTCGGATCGGCCGACCGCGTCGCGGCGCAGACCGGCGACGACTTCTACTGCCGCGAACGGCGGCTCGGCACCTGGTTCTACTGCGACAAGCCCAAAGCCAAGCCCGCCGAGCAGCGGTCGGCGCAGCCCGCGCGGTCGTCGGCCGAGCAGCTTGCGGCGATCTCGAAACAGCTGGAGGAGTTGAAGGCGCGGGCGATCCTCGAGCCGACGCCCGAGAACATCAGCCACTATATCGCCTTCCAGCGCGAGCAGCTCGATCGCGCCTCGTCGTTCGCCGACATGTGGCAGCGCACGGTGTGGCAGAACCCCGACCTCGACTACACGCTCCAGCGCCCCGTCAGCCAGCTGGGCAAGCGAACCTGGCTCGACACGCGCAACGCCGATCGCGAGCGCGTGTTGTCGCAGATCTCCCAGCGGTACGGCGTGTTCTATTTCTACTCGTCGGCCTGCGCCGCGTGCGAGACCTTCGGGCCGATCATGCGCAGCGTCTCGGATCGCTTCGGCCTGACCGTCATGGCGATCTCGCTCGATGGCGGGCCGACCCGTGCCTTCCCGAACTACACGGTCGACACCGGGCAATACAAGGCGATGGGCATGCGCGGCCAGCAGGTGCCCGCGCTCGTCCTGTTCGACACCGTCACCAAGCAGCCGATGCCGATCGGCTACGGCGTGATGGCGGCCGACGAGGTGATGAACCGCATCTTCACACTGACCAGCGTCAAGCCCGGGAGTGACTTCTGATGGTCCGCTCGATCGTCCGCTTCTGCGCCGCGGTTCTCGCGCAGGCCAGCATGATCCTCGCGCTTGGCGGTCTCGTCGCGACGCCGGCGATGGCCGACGTCCAGGGCGAGATGAACAGCTATTTCAACAAGTCGGGCGCGGCCGCGAACGTGACCGGCCCGACCGCCTTCCAGGGGCAGTCGGCGGGCTATTACTCGGGTGGTTCGCTGTGGAGCCGCTTTCCGCAGAAGTCGATCAACCCGGTCAGCGTCGCGCTCCCCAGCGCGCGCGGCGGCTGCGGTGGCATCGACCTGTTCGCGGGGTCATTCTCGTTCATCAACGCCGACGAGATCGTGGCAATGCTCAAGGCGACCGCCAACAACGCGATCGGCTTCGCCTTCCAGCTCGCGATCGACAGCATCTCCGCACAGATCGGCGGGGTGATGAAGGACATGAGCCAGCGCGTGCAGCAGCTGAACGCGTTCAACATGTCTTCGTGTGAAGCGGCGCAGCAGGCGATCGGTTCGCTGTGGCCGGCGATGGACGGGGCGTCTTCGACGATCTGCCAGCAGGTCGGCGGGGCGAAGGGCTTCTTCTCCGACGCGGCCGCGGCGCGACACGGCTGCACCAACAAGGGCGAGCGGGAATCGACGATCGCCAAGAGTGGTGACGATGCCGAGCTGGTCCAGTCGAAAAATTACACCTGGTATGCGCTCAATGCGAAAAGCGCGACCAAGCCGTCCCGGGAATATGCCGAGTTCCTCATGACGATGGTCGGCACGATCATCTACGACGCCACCAAGTCGGAAAGCAGCATGGGCGCGTTCCAGTTCATCGCGCCGGCAAGCTGGGACACCTATCAGGCGCTGCTCGACGGCACCGCCTCGGCACCAACCGACGTGTGGCAGTGCGACACGACCGACGACAAGGGGTGTCTGAAGCCCACGCCCACCAAGCTGAGCATCTCGACCAACGAGGCGCTGCGTACGCGCGTCCTGAAGGCGATGGACAGCATGTCGGGCAAGATCCGCTCCAACGCCGCGCTGTCGGGTGACGAGATCGCGCTGCTGGGCATGACGTCGATCCCGCTCTACAAGATCCTCGTCGTCAACGAGGCGGCGCACATGGGCCTCTCGGGCGGCGATCGCGCGACGCTCGCCGAGATGGTCGCGATCGACATGCTGATGTCGATGCTCGACCGGATGCTGGACACGATCTCGCAGGCGCAGGCGGGCGCGAAGTTCGTCTCGACCGACGAGTTCAAGGCGTGGCGCGCCCAGGTCGACAGCGTGAAGACCGAGCTGTCGCGGCGCAGCGAGAAGATGGCCGGGCAGATCTCCAATACCTACCGGGTGATCCAGTACACCCAGTTCATGGAATCCACCCTCAAGAACACCATGAGCCCGCAGTTGTCGGCTTCGCTCCGGTTCGGACGCGGCCTCAGCGCGCAGGGCTTGCGGTAAACGGCGGCAAGGGAGCGACGGCGATGGGCGGGCTCGAAGTCTTCACGATCGGCGGGGGCGAATATATCGTCAACGTCTTCAACGCGGTCGCGGCATGGACCGGGGGCGGGGGCTACCGCTCGATGCTCCAGGTCGTGATGGTGATGGGCTTCATCTACTCGCTGTTCGTCGTCGCCTTCTCGCTCGACTGGCGGGCGTGGTTCAACTGGTTCCTCCAGTCGACGCTCATCTACATGATGCTGATGGTCCCGACCGTCACGGTGAAGGTGACCGACCGGATCAACCCCGCGCTCGCGCCCTCGGTGGTCGACAACGTGCCGCTGGGCCTGGGCGTGATGGCCTCGTTTACGAGCCAGGTCGGCGACTGGATGACGCGCTCGGCCGAGACCGTGTTCGTCATGCCCAACGCGCTCGCGCTGACCAACAACGGCATGATCTACGGCGCGCGGCTGATGGACAAGGCACGCACGTTCCAGATCACCGACAGCGTGTTCCGCGCCAACCTCGATGAGCATCTGAAGCAATGCACCTTCTATGACGTGCTGCTCGGCTTCAAGGCGATGGACGACCTGACCAAGACCAGCAACCTGTGGGAGTCGATCGGGCCGGGGTCGCCGGCGCGCAGCCAGCGCTGGATCAGTTCGACCGGTCCCGGCACCACCGAAAATTCGATAATCCCGTGCAACGAAGCCTATTCGCGCATGGATGCCCAGTGGCAGACGGCCTACGACAAGGATCTGATCCCGTTCGCCAGGAACGCCTATCCTGGCATCGCCGACACGATCGCGGCGCAGCGCATTCGCGATGACCTGCCGGTGGTCGCGGCGCAGATGCACGGCACCTCGACCGATGCCTATTCGTACCTGAAACAGATCTCGATGATTGACGCGTTCCTGGCCGCGCGCGAGAGCTTCTCAGACGCCGGGTGGGACGCCTATGCGTCGCAGCGCGCGGACGCCCAGGCCAAGAACACCTACACCTCGATCGCTACGCAGGCGATGACCTGGGTGCCGCTTCTCGGCATCGTCCTGACGGTCGTATTCTACGCGATGTTCCCGGTGCTTTTCCCGCTGTTCCTGTTCCCCAGGACCGGCCTGCAGACGCTCAAGGGCTATGCGACCGGGTTCTTCTACCTCGCCTCCTGGGGGCCGCTCTACGTCATCCTGCACATGTTCGTGATGAGCAGGGCGGCGAGCCTCTATCACGCGGCGGCGCCGATCGGGCCGACGCTGCTGGTTTCGGACGGCATGGCGAGCGTCAATGAATCGATCTCGACGCTCGCCGGCTTCCTGATGATGAGCGTGCCGTTCATCGCCGGCGGGATGGCGCGCGGCGCGATGGCGATCGCGGGGCATGCGACCTCGATGTTGCAACCGGCGCACAGCGCGGCCGAACAGGCCGCGACCGAGCGCACCACCGGCAACTACTCGTACGGCAATACCTCATTCCAGAACCTGACGTCGGGCATGACCCAGGCGAACAAGTTCGACGATCAGCCCAAGTTCAATTCGGGCTATTCGGTCGGCACGTTCACCAACGCCGACGGTGGCGTGACGTACGGCTTCGCGGACGGGACCAACGCGTTCGATACCCGCCAGGGCATCTCGAACCTCGCATTCACGCCGACGCGGACCGCCGGGTTCGACAGCAGCATGAGCCGGGCGCTCTCGGACGGGCAGACGCACACCCAGTCGCTCCGCAGCGCGGCATCGCAATCCTGGAACGCGACGGCGACGACGGCGACGGATCTGTTGACGGCCGCTGAGCATCGGCGTGGTAGTTCGACCGAGACGGGGTCGGGGTTCAATAACAGCATCACCAGAATGACGGAGGCATCTCGGAGCCTTTCCACCGGACTGAGCAATCGCTTTGGTCTTAGTGAGTCCGATGCACAGCAAGTCGCCCGTGCTTCGCAGACCACAGGCGACGCGAACGCCGGCATAGAAGTTCTTAAGAAGTTGTGGGGCGTCACCGGAAGGGCTGGCCTCAGCGGTAAAATCGCATCGATCGCGACCGAAAATACGAACAGGACGCTGTCGGCCGATAACGCCTACGGGGAATTACAAGACTACATTACAAAGGAAACTAACTCGACGCAGGCCCGGGCAGCACGCGACGAATTCATGCGTGAATCTAGCACGAGCGGAGATAGCGAGGTTCGGTCGCTGTCGCAGAAGCTGGGCGTCAGCGTCGGGGAATCGCGGTCGGCGTCGTTGGAAGCAACTCGAGCCGAAGAGACGTTCCAGCGGGTCAGCAACGATGTCAGGGAGGCCTCGGCGCGGGGCTGGTCGCTCAATCGGAACGAGAGCCAGGAGTTTGTAGTGTACGCTCAGGAGCGGTTGCTAGGCGACGATACGCTGTCGCAGTTCGGGTGGACGCCGGGGATGGTGATGCCCCGCACCCCGCAACAGGAACAGGTGCGCGATATCCTGCTTGGTGAGTTCATGGAGCGCCGCGTTGCATCGGTCCGCGACGAATTGGGTGTAAGCGTGCCTGAGCGCCTGTCCGGGCAGCTGCATGGCCCTGCATCGGCGACACCGGGTGCAGTACAACAATGGGGTAATGAGCGCGCCGCCGGCGTCAGGGCGCAAGGGCCGGATGTATCGATCCGCGAGAGTTCGCGCGATCTCGATCTGGCCGGCAATGTCGCTGACGCGATTCCGAACGCATCAGCGCGCATCACGCGCGGCGCGTTCGAGGTCGGCAACGGCGTCGACGACGCGAGAGGGACGGCGGGTCAGCTCGGTGACCATGTCCGGGAGCGCAACGACGCGTGGATCACGACGACACTTCCCGGTGTCGAGGGCGCGCGCAACTGGGTCCGTGACAACCTCGGTATAGGCGCTGGCACCAGCCATGTATACGAAGTCCCCCGCGGTGAGCGGGCAATGTTGCCGATCTCTGGGCGGCTGAGTTCAGGAATGGGTGGTCGGATTGACCCGGTCACCGGCGAGCCGGGACGGCATCACCGTGGCGTGGATATTGCAGCACCAGCAGGGACAGAAATCCGTGCGCCAGCCTCGGGTCAGGTCATACGAAACGACTTCCAGGCCAACGGCGCCGGCAATTATGTAGTCCTGCAGCATGGCGACGGCTCACAGAGCAAATACTTCCACATGCAGGATCGGTCGGCTTTTCAGGTTGGAAGTACCGTCCAGGCTGGGGCGGTGATCGGGCGTGTTGGCAGCACCGGAAAATCGACCGGGTCGCATCTTCACTACGAACTGTGGAAAGATGGCGCTCCGGTCGACCCGCGTAGATTTCAGCTTAGGAACTGAAAGGTGAGAGAAAAAATCCGCAGATAATAAGCGCCGCGATCAAGAACAAAGGCCACGCAGGACCGTCAGCATTGGGGAAAGATATATCGTCGCTGTCAGTGCTGGTAGAACCCTCGGTGATTAGCTCCCGCCCACGGTGCGTCATTGGATCGAGTAAATTATCAGGGTTGAAGTATAGCGAATGGTTGGCAGTGCTGCCCCAGTCCATCTGGCCAGTTTCGTGGTTCAACATGGCCGCTCCTTCCTCAATCCGTGGCTGACCGTGATGGTCAGAATTAGGCTTGCAAAGTCTAGCATATCGGATTGAGTTTGGCGAGGATTTTCACCCGTACTGACGGAGTGGGCACGGTGGAGCAGGACGGCGAAAACCCGCGCACGATCGAACGCTACGAGGCGCTGCTGCGCGAGCATCTGCTGTTCTACGATGCGCTGCGTTTGCGCGAGCGTCGGCCGAGGAGCGCGGCGCAGCGCCAGTTCCAGGACGTGGCGTGGGGGAAGGCCGCGCCGGTCACCGATCACGAGCTCGCCTATGTCTGGCACTTGAAGGCGCGTAGGATCGCGCCGTTCAACATTCCGGTGCCGGCACCGCATATCGACGACGTGATGGCCGGATTCGACGTCGGCGCGCGGCCGGTGAGTGGCGACGTTGGCACGAAATGGGATAATGCCTGGCGCGAGTATCGCGGTGGCCGGGAGTTCTTCTAGCCTGGGCACGATGAAGGAGCCGGACCGATCTGCAACCGATATCGGCTGAGCGCCAAACAGGCCGCGGTGATGCGGGCGGTCGGTTTCGAGCCGCCTTATCCCGAGGACGAGACCTACCCGGTGCCGCGCGAGATCTTCCCGACGGGCAAGAAGACAGCGCGCTACGGACTGGTCGTCAGGCGGGCAGGGGAGGGTAACCGCCCGCTTGAGCCGATCGCGATGGAATGGGGCTTCCCGACCAAGGTAGCGAGCAAGCGCGACCCGGCGGTCAAGCTGGACAAGTTCGTCACCAATGCGCGGTATCTCTCATCGTCGATGTGGAAGCCGTCGATCGCCAATCCCGATCGGCGCTGCCTGGTCCCGTTCACGCACTTCGCCGAGCCGCATCCCGAGGGCGGGAAGGGCGACGATGGCAAACCCCGCCAGATGTGGTTTTCGCTGCCCGACCAGCCCATCGCCTTCTTCGCCGGTCTGTGGCGGCCGACCGAGCGCGGCGATGCCTATGCCTTCTGCACCACCTCTCCCAACGCCACCGTCGATCCCTGGCATCCCAAGGCAATGCCGGCGATCCTTCACCCTCGCGATTTCACGGCATGGCTCGACGGCAGCTATGAAGACGCCCTGAAGCTCGTCCGCCCCTATGAGGGCGAGATGAGCGCGCAGGAGGCAACTCCCGATGGCGGCGCGACGTGAACCGGGCTAAGGCCGGTCCAATCATTCACCACCGGGACGTGTTCATGACGACGACATCCGATCTGGCCGAACAGCTCTCCAATACCCATGGCCTCGCAAAGGCGGACGCCAGGAAGGTCATCGATGCGATCCTTGCGAACATCACCGCGGCTGTCGCGACCGGCGAGGAAGTCAGCCTCAACGGGTTCGGCAAGTTCAAGCTGAAGGACACCCCAGAGCGCCAGGGGCGCAACCCGTCGACGGGCGAGGCGATCACGATCGCGGCGTCACGCAAGCTGACGTTCGCGCCGGCGAAGGCGGTCCGCGATCGGATGAACGGCAAGTGATAAACGGGCCAGGGTTTTAGAACGCTGGCCTAAACTGAGGGGACTTCATGGCCGATACCGCAGCCGACTACCGCGCGAGGGCAGCGGCCGATCTTGCCGAGGCGCAGCAGCTCGTTCTCCCCCATGCTCGGGACCGTATGCTGCATTCGGCCGATCGCTGGTCGAAGATGGCTGATGCGGCCGATCGCCGTGTCCGGTAAGGAAAGCACGACGGTCGCGCTCGACGTGGCTAACTGGTCAGCGGTCCAGGCAATGGTCGAGCGTCTCGACGACAGGGCTGTGATAGCGATCTACGAGCTGGCCGAAGGCGCTGGTCCGGTCGCGGACCTCGCGGCCGCACAGATGGAAAAACGCAACCTCGACTATTGAGCCAAGTTAAGAGTTCGGCCGCTGGTTAAGCCGCTGTTGCCGACCCGGCACAAGCCACGTTCCTGTTTTGTTCGATAATATATCTTATGTTAAATCAATGGCTTAGCAGATTTCCGGCATCGTTCTTGCAGAGACTGACGTGGCTTTTTCGCAGCTAAGGCTTGCCAGTCAGTCGCGAGTTAGCCGCGCCGTCGTTCTCGCGCGCGAGCGTGTCGCGGATCTTCGTAAAGATCCTGCAGCGCGCGCAGCCGAAACGCATTCCACCAGCGTTGCCAGCGATGCTCCTCGGCATCGTGGAGCATGTGACATCGCTGGCATAGCGCGGCGAGATTGCGCGGCGCGCTATTGCCAGGATCATGATCCAGATGCGCGCAGGCCAGCACGACATAGGTGATCCGCACGACGTCGAGCGCGAAGAGGTCGCCGACCTTCACCCGTCGCCCCTCTCCCGATCGCCAGCATCGCGCTTCGCTATCCCACCAGCGCCCATCGCCCAGATGCGCGACGTGCCGAAGATGCGGTCGCCGGCAGCGTTCGCAGCGCCCTCCTGCCCGCACGAACCGGATCTGGTCCGACAGCAGCGGCCAGTCGATCGGGTACAGCCAGCGGTTTTCGGGGCGGATCGGCATCCATGACTCTATGAGTCATGCGAAATGAGAACAAAAGGAAAATCTCGTTCCCTTCATGTTCTTATCCAGCATATCATGCGCGCATGTCCGCGTGTGTGATTCCCCTGTCCCAACCGATGCCGATCGCCGATCTGCCGCCAGCGTTTCGCCTGAGGGTGGTGAGCGCGGCCGGCGCTGGCTTCCCCTCGCCTGCCCAGGACTGGGAGGAAACCGCGATCGATCTCGTGGCGCTGCTGCGCCTCGACCGCGCCGCCAGCTTCGTGTTCCGGGTCAGCGGACAGTCCATGATCGACGCTGGAATCTATGATGACGACGTGGTGGTGGTCGATCGCGACGCCACGCCGGTTAGCGGCCGCATCGTCATCGCCGTGGTCGACGGGGGCTTCGTGATCCGCCAGTTGGTCTGGCGCGACGGCAAGCCGGTCCTCGAGGCCCGCAACGCGCGGATGCGCTACGACGCGGTGATCGCGGATGAGAGTGTCGAAGTGTGGGGCGTCGTCCGCGCCTCCGTGCGCAACCTGCAGGGCTGACCGCCATGTGGGCGATCGCTGACGTCTCCAACTTCTATTGCTCGTCGGAGAGGGTATTCGACCCGTCGCTGCGCGATAAACCGCTCATCGTGCTGAGTAACGGGGACGGCTGCGCCATCGCGCGCTCCGAGGAGGCCAAGGCGCTGCACATCAAGATGGGTGCGCCGATGTTCAAGATTCGTGATATCGTCCGCGAGCATGGCATCCAATACCGCAGCAGTTCCTACGAATTGTATGCCGACATGAATCGTCGCTTCAATCAGGTCCTCGCCGAGCACAGTTGCACGGTCGAGGTGTACTCGATCGACGAATCGTTCTTTCGCCTGCCGGTGCTCCCGAACGGCCTGGGCGACGTGGCGGCCGCGCACCGCGTGATCGCGGCCGTCAAGCGTGCGACGGGCCTGCCGATCCGCATCGGGCTTGGCCCGACCCGGACGCTGAGCAAGGTTGCCAACGCCCTCGCCAAGGCGTCGGAGAAGGTCTGGAAGGGCGTGGTCGACCTGCACGACATCGAGCTGCGGCGGCGCCTGTTCGCGCAATGGCCGGTCGAGGAGGTCTGGGGCATCGCGCGAGCGATGACCGAGCGGCTGCGACCGCTCGGCGTCAGGACGACGGCCGATCTTGCCGCCCTCCCCCCGGAGGTCGCGCGCGACGTGGGGACGGTGATGCTGGAGCGGCTCGTGCGCGAGCTGAACGGCGTCGAATGCACCGATTTCGAGCCGGAGCCGCCCCCGTCCAAGGCGACCGCGGTGACCCGCTGCTTCGGTGAGCCGGTGCGCGAGGTCGCGGCGCTGCGCGAGGCGATGGTGCGCCGCGCGGTCCGCGCGGCCGAGAAGATCCGCGCGCAGGATCTCGCTGCCACCCGCCTGATCGCCTTTGCCCACGGAAGCCGGTTCAAGCCCAACGCGCCGTCCGCCTCGCGCATAGCGCGGCTGTCGCCGGCGACCAATGATCCGCGCGTGATCGGCGGTATGGCGGGCCGCATGGCGGATGTCATGTACGAAACTGGCGGCGTCTACACCAAGTGCGGCGTCATGCTCGAGGGGCTGGAGCCGATGACCGCGCACCAGGCCGACCTGTTCGCGGTGCCCGATCCGCGATCCCCTGCCCTGCTCGCCGCGATCGACGGGCTCAACGGGCGGTTCGGCCGCAACACGATGCGGCTTGCCTCCGAGGGCTTTGGCCAGAAGAGCTACGACACCAAGCGTGCGTTCAAGAGCCCGTCCTGGACCACGCGGATCGATCAGGTGCCGATCGCGCGTTGAGATCAATAGCGATAGCCTGCCTGCCGGCAGGCCGCTGCCAGCTTCATCACTCGCCCATCCTTCGCGCCGTACTGGCGCAACCGTGCGGAATAGCTGTCGCAATAGCTTTTCGCGCGAGCGGACAGTGGCACCCCGTTCGGACCTCGCGCGGTCGCCGCCCCGCCCCGTTCGGCATAGCCACGAGCAGTCGCTGACTGAACCTGGGTGCGCGCTTGCGCGCCCAGATCGACTGCGCCGGGCATGTCCTGCGCGCCGGCAGGGGTCGCGATCGCGAATATCCCGACCGTGAACACAGCAACCAGGCTACGCATTCGATGTTCTCCCTCGAATTTCCGTCAGGCCATCAACGATTTGGCGGCAGCATCGTGCCGGTCGCGGGAGCGATTATGGATACAGGCGGTTGTAGAGGTGATGAACACGTCGACCGTACCTTTCGCGCTCGCGGTCGATGACGTCCCGATCATCCTGATGGACATGACGCTGATCCTGGAGGACGCCGGCTTTCGCTGTCATGAGGCGATGGACGGCGATACCGCGATCGTGCTGCTGGAGGAGCAGGCCGACAACACCATCCTGCTGTTCTCCGATGGCGAGATGCCGGGATCGATCAACGGCTTTGCGCTGGCGCGTCATGTCGCACAGCACTGGCCCTGGATCGAGATCGTGATCGCCAGCGGCAATATCCGTCCCAATCCGGGTGACATGCCCGAGAAGGCGACGTTCATCCCGAAGCCCTTCTCGGCTGCGATCGTCCACGAGCACCTCCGCAGGACGCTGCCTGACGGCAAGAAGCCCGCGCCGCTGAAGAATGCGGTGACGACGCCGGTTCAGCCGGGAGCCTGAGCCACCCCTGCCGAGGCGAGCAACTGCGCGTCGGTCGCGTCGCGGTTGTCGATCCACCATTTGGCGTCCGCGATGCCGAGCAGCGCCGCGCCGGTTTCGACGCTATCGAGAGGTTGATCCTTGCGCAGCAAGGCGATCCGTTTCGCGCGAATGGTCGTTGCCCAGCTGACCTGTCGTTCCGAGCCGTTGAGCGGCGCCAGCGACAGATGGGCAACGGCTTGTTGCGAGGCCGCGGCGTCGCGCTCGTTCTCTTCCTGGCGCTGCTTGCGGTAGCACGCGCCGCAGACCGTCGTGCGCAGCCAGGTGGCCTTGCGCTCCTGCTGCGACGCGAACCCGGCAATGAAATGGGTTTGCTCATGGCCGCAGGTGTGGGTGATGCGATGGTCCATGACGTTCAGCCTGTCATATGGGCCGGATTTGTTCCAGCGGGATTGAGTCGAGCCGTTCGGTTCCGGCGACCGATGCTCGCGGCATGAAGATGGCGATCACGACCCGAGTGGGCTGCTCATCACCAGCACGGTCGCGCGCGCGATCGGCGCCGGCGCTACGTGTAGGCGCTTGCAATCATAACGGCGCCTGCTCGCAAACAGCCAGATTTTCTGCTCACGCTATCTGCCACTGGCGCGTGGCAACCTGCTCAAATTATCTGCCAGTGTGCTCGCCATTATCCGGCGCTGCTTGCAAACGAGGCGTCGTGCTCACGCTTTCTACCAGTGGGTTCTCCAAACCCGTCGCCGGCAGACGC
Organism: uncultured Burkholderiaceae bacterium; assembly: GCA_937871985.1. Next base: position 1,144 of record CALMPB010000103.1, on the reverse strand, counting down.
TTTTGCGAAGCACGTTTTCAGAACAGTTCTGACAAGCGGCGGGCAGCAGAAATGCGGTGCGGTCATGGCCCGCCGGCAAGGTCGTCAGAAAGGAAGGCTTTTGCGAACAGCGGGTGGCGCATAGAGCGGGCACAGATATACGTTTACGACTGAACCAGTCGAAGCGCGCTGGCCGCGACCGTCCCGAATGGGATCAATGGTCGGGATAGGATTCTCTTCATGCCCCAGCCGGTATAAAGGAACCGCCCCGATCGTAGCGGCTGCGTCGTTATCCCGCCTACCCAACCCGTGGGCTCGACCTTCGGCCCAGCCGGGCCCGCCTCAACGTGGCCCGTCGACTGCGATGACCGCGGCGTCGTCTAGCTGGAACCGGCCAAAGTCGTCGTCGCCCCATAACGAACGCTCCAGCCGGCCGACAAGCCGGATCGGCTTCCCGGTCGGCATTGACCCATAAGGCAGCGAGTATTCATGGTTTTGCGTCGAGGGAGCCGATCATAGGCAGGAATACGGCACAACCCGTTTCCTTGCAGGAAAGATCAAGCACCAGGTTCTTCCCCGATCCGTCGTTCCGCCCAGCAAACGTCCACAGAAGGCTGCGGCGCTCGGGATAGTTCGGGTCGGCGACACGGTAGGAAGCTACGCCTGCGGGGCGGCCGTCGAGCGTGAGCTGATCCGCTTTGTAGTTGGTCCCGGAGCTCGCGATCGGCAGCGCCGATCCTCGGCCTGTCACTGTGAACATGCCTTCGTAGCCCGGCCCACGCAGCAGGAACACCGGATCGTCTACCGGGTCCTTTCCCGCCTTCAGAGTCGCATCTGATGGAATGGCGACCGTGCAGCACGAAGGGATCCCGACCGACTTCCAGCCGGCCGGGACCTCGGGTTGCGGTGCGTTCGGCGAGCAGGACACTAGCAGCAATCCCGCTACCGACCACACCGCGACCCTCATATCACCGCACTCCGTAGGCGTTGCGAAGCGCTGTCGTCTCCGTCGAGCACGGGGTGCGACGCACCACGCCCGCCGGCTGACTATAGTGCATGACGCACGCCGTGTTGTTGGCTTCACCGAAGCCCAAAGCATGGCCGAGCTCATGTTAGGTCCTGCCCACAGGATGTCCTTTCTGTCCTTTCAGGGCTATCCAGAAGG
>CALMPB010000102.1 GCA_937871985.1 uncultured Burkholderiaceae bacterium | reverse complement strand
CAGGCGGGCGGTGACGGCCGAGCCGGATTCGCCCGGCTGGATGCCGGCCGGGCTGGCGCACGCCGCGAGCAGCGCCGCCATGCCCAGCAGGCAGGCGCCACGGCGCAGGAGGAGGGCGATACTCATACAATTCACCTTGTTCTTGGATTGACGACCGGAGATGACCGTGTTTCTGTCACGCAGGCGTGGCTATGGTTCGCTGATTGTAGGACTTGTGCTGGGGTGCGCGGGTTCCATTCCCGCCTGGGCGCAAGGGGAGGCCGGCGCGCCGGTGCGCATCGCCGTGATCGAGGCCATGTCCGGCCCGTTCGCCAACACCGGCGAGGCCATCATGCGCAACCTGCGCTTCGCGGTCGAACGCGTCAACGCCCGGGGCGGCGTGAAGCTGGCCGACGGCGCGCACAAGCTCGAACTCGTTCCCTTCGACAGCAAGAACCAGATCGACGAAGCCTTGCTGCTGCTGCGCGGCGCGGCCGACCAGTCCATACGCATCGTCATGCAGGGCAACAGCTCGGCCGTGGCGGCGGGCCTGATCGAAGGCGTCAATCGCCACAACCAGCGCAACCCCGGCCAGCGCATGGTGTTCCTGAACTATTCGGCCGTCGATCCCGCCTTGACCAACGAGAAGTGCAGCCCCTGGCATTTCCGCTTCGATGCCAGTTCCGACATGCGGATGGCGGCCCTGACCGAGGTCATGCGGCGCGACCGCGACGTGCGCAAGGTCTACCTGATCAACCAGGACTACAGCTTCGGCCAGGAGGTGGCGCGCAGCGCCCGGGCGATGCTGGCCGAGAAGCGGCCCGACGTCGAGGTCGTGGCCGACGAGTTCCACGCCATCGGCAAGGTCAAGGATTTCTCGCCCTACGCGGCCAAGATACTGTCCAGCGGCGCCGACACCGTCATCACCGGCAACTGGGGCAACGATCTGACGCTGCTGGTGAAGGCCGCGCGGGAAGCGGGATTCAAAGGCAGCTTCTATACGTTCTACGGCAATGCGCTGGGCGCGCCGGCCGCGCTGGGGGAGGCCGGCGTGGGCAAGGTGCGCGCGGTGGCCGAATGGCACTACAACGCCGGCGAGCCCGGCATGGACCGCGCCTACGACGCCTATCGGCGCATGTTCCCGCGGCCGGGCGACGACTACCTGAACGCGCGGATGCTGCATATGACCGACATGCTGGCGGCGGCGCTGGAGCGGGCCGGCAAGGTCGATGCCGTGGCCGTCGCGCGCCAGTTGTCGGGCATGCGGTGGGCAGTGGAGGGCGCGGACCTGTGGATGCGGCCCGACGACCACCAGGCCATCAAGCCCCTGTATGTCTTCACCATGCAGAAGCTGGGGGTCGGCACGGTCCGGCGCGACGTGGAAGGCAGCGGCTATGGTTTCGAGACCACGCTGAAGGTGTCCGCGGCCGACCTGACGCTGCCCACGCGTTGCAAAATGGCAAAACTCCCCGAATAAGGCTATACTTCCCGGCTGACTTTCAGTTTTTCGTCTATTTGAAACAACTGATCGTTAGCTAGTCTTACCCCCGCAGTCTTACACCCGCCGGCCGCAGCCAGATAAAAGCGTAGCGGCCGGGTCGTCAACTTTCACGGCAGGGCGCCTCGGCCTTGCCGCCAGTCCGAGAGGAAAAAAATGTCCGTCGCCGACATCAACAAGGCCAATATCGTTACCGAATTCCAACGCGCCCAGGGTGATACCGGATCCCCCGAAGTGCAGGTCGCTCTCCTGACCGCCCGGATCAACGAATTGACCAGCCATTTCAAAGAGCACACCAAAGACCACCATTCCCGTCGCGGGCTGCTGCGCATGGTCAGCCGTCGCCGCAAGCTGCTCGACTACCTGAAGGGCCGCAACGCCGACGCGTACCGCGCCCTGATCGAGAAGCTCGGCCTGCGTAAGTGAATTTCCAGGGGATCGGGAACCAGGCGGGCGCTGCCGTCGCAGCGCTGCTTCGCGTTTCCGGTGGTTGCCGGTTTCGTCGCTTCCTGTTCGGGCGCGACGCAGCCGGCACTCTAGCAACCCCCTCCTGAAATATGAGAGTGCCTGTGTCAGGGACCGCCTGTCACAGGCATTTTCGTTTCAGAAGGGCAATCGCAAAGGATGCCTGTCATGTTCAATAAAGTCACAAAAACCTTCCAATATGGCCAGCATACCGTCACGCTCGAAACCGGCGAGGTTGCTCGCCAGGCTTCGGGCGCGGTAATGGTGTCCATCGAGGACACCGTCGTGCTGGCAACCGTGGTCGCGGCCAAGAAGGCCAAGCCCGGCCAGGATTTCTTCCCGCTCACCGTCGACTACATCGAGAAGACCTACGCCGCCGGCCGTATCCCGGGCGGGTTCTTCAAGCGCGAGGGCAAGCCCTCCGAAAAGGAAACGCTGACCTCGCGCCTGATCGACCGTCCGCTGCGTCCGCTGTTCCCCGAAGGCTTCTACAACGACGTGCATGTGGTCATCCACACGCTGTCGGTCAATCCCGAGATCGATCCCGACATCGCCGCGATGATCGGTTCGTCCGCCGCCCTGGCCATCTCCGGCATCCCGTTCAACGGCCCGATCGGCGCCGCGCGCGTGGGCTGGATCGATGACCAGTACGTGCTGAACCCCACCGCCTCGCAGCTCAAGACCTCCAAGCTGGACCTGGTGGTGGCCGGTACCGACGCCGCCGTGCTCATGGTCGAGTCCGAAGCCCAGCAACTGTCCGAAGAAGTCATGCTGGGTGGCGTGGTTTACGGCCACGAGCAGATGCAGACCGTCATCAACGTCATCAACGACCTGGTGCGCGAAGCCGGCAAGCCCGAATGGGACTGGAAGCCCGCCGCCAAGAACGAGGCCCTGATCGCCTCGGTGCGCGCCGTGGCCGACGAAGGCCTGAAGGCTGCCTACCAGATCCGCTCCAAGCAGGACCGCACCACCAAGCTGCGCGAAGTCTATGCCGACGTGCGCGCCAAGCTGGCTGCCGAGGCCGAGACCTCGGGCACCGCGGTGGACGGCGTCGAAGTGGACAACATCCTGTTCGACTTCGAAGCGCAGATCGTGCGCGGCCAGATCCTGAACGGCGAGCCCCGCATCGACGGCCGCGACACCCGCACGGTGCGCCCGATCAGCATCCGCCTGGGCGTGCTGCCCCGCGCGCACGGCAGCGCGCTGTTCACCCGTGGCGAAACCCAGGCCCTGGTGATCGCCACGCTGGGCACCAAGCAGGACGAGCAGATCATCGACGCGCTGATGGGCGAGTACCGCGATCGCTTCATGCTCCACTACAACATGCCTCCGTTCGCCACCGGCGAAACCGGCCGCATCGGCGTGCCCAAGCGCCGCGAAGTCGGCCACGGCCGCCTGGCCAAGCGTGCGCTGGTGTCGCTGCTGCCCGCGCCGCAGGACTTCCAGTACACCATCCGCGTGGTGTCGGAAATCACCGAGTCGAATGGTTCGTCGTCGATGGCGTCCGTGTGCGGCGGTTCGCTGGCCATGATGGACGCCGGCGTGCCGGTCAAG
>CALMPB010000101.1 GCA_937871985.1 uncultured Burkholderiaceae bacterium | reverse complement strand
GACGCTATCTGCGCTCGGGCACCATTGAACCAACCTACAGCCGTGCGGCTGGGCCAACGTGGAAACCGAACCGCAGCTATGTTCGGCGTCCCGATGTAGTGATCGTCAATGACCCGACGAGCTCGCCCACGCAAGACAACATCCGCATGGTGGTGGAGATCAAATTCCCCAACGACGACCTGGGCGATGGTCAGTTAGAGGCATACATAAGAATCGCCGGCAGTTTCGATAAAACTGTGCTGCTCGAATCTTCGGAATGCGACTGCAACCAGGTGGAGGAGCGCGAACGCAAGACCGAAGAGCTAGACAAGTACGCCGTACCGGCGAGCCAGGCGCTTTACATTTTGCTGCGGATGTATATGCGCGGCCGCCTGCCCCCCCTTGCCCGGTGGAATCCCTGCGCCCGCCCCCGCAGTACCCTGAGACGACCTATGACAGACTTTCATCCCGAAATGAGCCGCGAGGCGTTTGCCGCAGCACTTCGCGAGAACACGCAGGCGCAGCAGTTCCCCGGGGCGATGCTCATGCCCAAGAGCCGTCACGACTATGTGGGCGCGGTCATCGCCATCACAGGCACCTTGTATTTTGAGGGGGGCCATACACAGGTCAAGCGGGACGCAATCGCACACTGCTTTGAGGATTATCTGGCGCAGGTGGGCGATGCACTCACATGGCTGTGGCGTGGAGAGCCCCGTCAGGCCCGCCGTGCATGCCCTACGCCAAAGCTCCGAAGATCCGCGATTTTTTCAAAACGCTCGACGAAGACGAGAAGCTCGACCTGCAATACACGAGCGGTACCAAGCGCGAGGACGCCGGTCCCTATTCCTTTTATGTCAACGCCGCACCGGCGTGGGCCGCCAAAAAAACAGGCCGTCTGGACGTGCTTCGGTTTGCTGTGCCCTTTGTGGATATTGTCGAGCAGCCCAAAGCCTTTCAAGCCTTGTTCGTCGAGTTCGCAGGCCGGCTGCAAGCGCTGCATGGCCATGGTGGTTTTGGTTTTGTGCTGTCCCCGTCGGAATGGAACAGTAACCAGCCCACCGAAGCCTTCGCGTCGGAGCAGGCCCGCAGCGTTGACGTGGGGGCGCCAGTGTTCTCCGCCATGGTGCTCAAACCTAACACACTCAAGACGGTGTCTTGGCTGACCGCAATCAATCGCGACATGGTGGCGCAGGCCGGCGGCTTGCACACGTTGCGCTCGGAATTGCCTCCGGATTGGTTTGCCTTCTATGACTATGGCGCCGGCATCGTCATTCAGGCTGGCAATGAACCTGACCTGGCTGCGACGGCTATCGACCCTAAGCCTCCGCAGTACGCGCTACCTAACGCAGCGCTCAAACCGCTGCGCAGTGCTGCGTTCGGGCTACACCTGGCAGCAAGTGCCGCCGGCGAACCGCGGCTGACTGGACTGAAAGGCGAAGCCTGGATAGAGCGTTTCGATGTGTCCGAAGACGAGCTACTCGATGTGAAAGCACGACTGCTGGATACGCCGCGGCTGGATTCAAGTCACTCTCTGGACGACAGACTGTAGCCACTTTCAGAAGCTGTGACGCGTGGATCGCGCCGGTCAAACAGCACTTTCCGCCGATCTATCCCGGCGACTTCCCTTCCGCCGATGCGGAAGCAGCAATGGAAGGTCGTTGCTTTGGACCCACTCGGCCGGCAAACGTTTTTAATCTCTGCGCCAGCGCGCTGCCACTCGGGCTGCACGATGAACGATTGCCCGCCGCGTTGCAATTATTGGCGCCGGCGGGCCAAGAGGCGCGCTTGCTGGGGCTATCGATTGCCTGCGAGGAAGTGCTGGGCTCCGCCAGTCTGCCGGACATGTCGAGTTGGTTGCACTCAACTTGAAAAGCGCGGCGCTGAGCCCCCCCGTTGCGTCCCGAAAGTCGGGCTGTATAAGGCGCAATGGAGCGCGGAGGCCAATCCCGCTCGGACTGGACGCTCCGGCTCACCATTCTTGCGGTCGTTCAGAGTCCCAGTTCCGACAAGCCCGGATGATCGTCGGGCCGGCGGCCGAGAGGCCAGTGGAACTTCCGCTCCGATTCCTTGATCGGCATGTCGTTGACGCAGGCATAGCGACGATGCATCAGTCCATCAGGCATGAACTCCCAGTTTTCGTTGCCGTAAGAGCGGAACCAGTTGCCCGCGTCATCGTGCCACTCGTAGGCATAACGCACGGCGATCCGGTTGCCATCGTGGGCCCAGAGCTCCTTGATGAGCCGGTAGTCGAGTTCCTTCTTCCATTTCCGATCCAGGAAGGCTTGGGCTTCCGTCCGGTTATTGGCGAACTCGGCGCGATTGCGCCATTTGGTATCCAGCGTGTAGGCCAGTGCGACCTTCGCGGCGTCGCGCGAGTTCCAGCCATCTTCGGCGAGCCTCACCTTCTGAATGGCGGTTTCCTTGGTGAACGGCGGCAGCGGGGGGCGAGTTTCCATGATTGCTCCTGGGACAAAGTGCGTAGAACGGTCTGTCTACATGCGCAGATTAATGCATGTGGAACGATCTGTCTACTACTGATTGCGGATGGTGGACCGATCTGTCTACAATACGTCATGACACGCAACACTCCCCCCGTCGACACGCGCTCGCCCCGTGAACGCATCCTGCATGCGGCCCATGCCTTGTTTTATGGCCAGGGCATCCGCGCCACCGGGGTCGACAAGATCATCGAAGCCGCAGCTGTCACCAAGGTGACGTTCTATCGGCACTATCCCAGCAAGGAATTGCTGGTGATGGCCTATCTTGAGTTCCGCCACGAACGCTGGATGCGGTGGTTTCGAGAGAGTCTGGCGTCCAACCTGGCCGCCGGCGCCTCGCAGATCGACTCGCTGGCGCTCACGCTGCGCGACTGGTTCGACAGCGAGGATTTCCGCGGTTGTGCTTTTCTGAATGCCGCGGCCGAGTTCGGCTCAACGCATCCCGCCATATTGAAGATCGTGCGCGAGCACAAGAAGGACGTCGCGAGATGTCTGGACGAGCTTTTCGAGAGCCCTGGCCACGCCCTGGGTGCCCCTCTTACGGTCGCGATTGACGGCGCCATCGTGCATGCCCAGATGGGCGAATCCACCGATCGCGCCATCGATGCGATGCGGAGTCTCTCGCACTGCGTTCTGGATGATTGACGGCCGGGAAGGCGATGGCTTCCGGCAGCTTGCTGGCCATCGCCATGCGGTTGATGGTGGCGCGCTGCGTTCCCTGCAGCGTCAGCCATTCATGTGGATATGGGCCGCAGTCGGTGGCCCCAGCCAACGGTAATCCGCTGGCTTGTCTGAGGCTGGCGAATTTTTCGGGTGGCACCGCGCAGCACTTCAATGGCATCGATCACTTCCATGCCTGCGGGCGCGGCTCGCAGCTAGCTCTCGCCGATGCGGCCGAGCAGCCACATCTTGGCGATGATCGCCCTATCGGATGCCTGAAACTGCAGCCGGTTCTGGCGCACTGTCCGTTCGATGCCGGGAGGCAAATCGAACGCCTGCCATGCCTTGAGTCGTTCGATGTGCTGCAGCATGTACCGTGAAATGGGCTTGACTGGTCACTGGCGCAGCCAGGCCAGCCAAGTTCACGCGGTTCATCAGCAAAAATAGCCGCGCCCAAACCGGATACCCCTATGGCTTGGGTGCGGCCATTTCATGTCAGCGCAAACGAGCCTTCAATTCTTCACTAGCTTGATGCAGGGCGGCGCGCGTAGCTGGCACGTCAGCTAGCACATTGAGCAGGCCGAAGTCGTGAATCATGCCGTTATAGCGGGTTGAGACCACGTTCACACCTGCGGCGTCCAGCTTGCGTGCGTAGGCTTCGCCTTCATCGCGCAGCACGTCCTTCTCGGCCGTCTGGATCAGCGTCGGGGGAAGCCCCTTCAACTGCTCGGGTGTCGCCAGCAGCGGCGAGGCGTAAATCTCCTGGCGCTGCTTCGGGTCGGTGGTATAGGCATCCCAGAACCACTTCATCATGCCCTTGGTCAGGAAGTGGCCGTTGGCATATTCGTCGTATGACGCATTCTCGAAGTTGGCGTTGGTGACGGGCCAGAACAGTACTTGCGAGCGCAGCTTGGGCGTGCCCTTGGCCTTGGCCATCAGCGCCACCACCGTGGCCATGTTGCCGCCTACGCTGTTGCCCACAATGGCCAGCCGCTTGCCATCCACATTTATCTGCGAGCCGTTTTCAGCCACCCACTTGGTGGCAGCGTAGATTTCGTTGATGGCCACGGGGTAACGCGCCTCGGGCGAAGGGGTGTAGTTCACGAAAACCCCCACCGCGCCAGAGTCGGCGACCAGATCGCGAACGAAGCGCTCGTGCGTCGGATAATCGCCCAGAATCCAGCCGCCGCCATGCACGAAGATGAACGCGGGCAATACGCCTTTGGAGCCGGCGGGACGAACGATGTTCAACACGATCGGCTTGCCATCAACGGTGATGGTTTTCTCGCTGACGTCGGCGGGCGCTAGCTTCGCGCCTTTCTGTGCGCCAACAAGCACCTGGCGGGCATCGGCAGGCGACAGGGTTTCCAGTGGCTGGCCACCGCCTTTAGCCAAGGCTTCGAGGAAGGCTTGGGTATTGCGTTCGACACCAGGACTGCCGGCCGCCAGGGACAGGGTGGACGCCAGAGCCATGGCAGACGCGGCGATGAGCTTGTTCGTGAACTTCATGATGCTGATCCTTTGGTTGAAGATGAATAGGGCCGTGAGACTCAAACGAGGCTCAAACGCACAACGCGGAGTAGCCAGCGGCAAACATCCGCTCTGGGTCGGTGCCAGGACCGCCAACGCCACCAAGTTCGCGTGGTGTGGGGAGCCGGACTTTCAGGACGCCATCCGATGAGGTGGCGTTCCCTTCACGGTCGCTGATGGCTGTGGCTTGGGCGCGGTACAGGAGTACTTCGATCGACATCAGGTACTCCTTGTGATTTGAGGTTGAATGGACCCGGGTGGCTGAACGAACTTTAGAACTGGACGCGGTGTTTTTAGCTACATAAAATACAAAAAACTTGATGCAGAGTTCCAAATTGACCGATGCATGTACTGACCGCTTGGCGGCGCTGCTGAATCACTTCCCGGTACGCGTACGCATGTTTCATTCGGGTGCCATGTGCGGCATCACCGATTTCTCCGCCCCAAAGGAGGGTGGCCAGATGCATTTGGTCAGGACTGGGGCGGTGGAGGTCATCCATCCTGGGCACCCCCCACTCCAGGTGAACGTTCCAAGCCTGCTGCTCTATCCGCGCCCCATGTCCAGGCGCTTTATGACTGACACCCAGCGCGGCGCAGACCTGGTATGTGCAGATCTTCAATTCGATGGTGGAATTTCAAATCCGGTGGCGGGTGCGCTGCCGGACGTTATCTGCTTGGCGCTGGATGACGTCGATGGTGTCGATCAAGTGCTGACACTGCTGTTCGATGAGGCATTCGGCAACAACTGCGGTCGGCATGTGCTAATTGACCGGCTGTTCGAGGTTGTGTTGATTCAGGTGTTGCGGCACTTGATGGAGGCAGGGAAGATCAGTGGTGGCATGCTGGCCGGTTTGTCGCATCCCAAGTTGCGCCAAGCCCTCGTGGCAATGCACGATCAACCGCGGCAAGCATGGTCACTAGATGCGTTGGCCGGCATTTCGGGGATGTCACGTACCGTATTCGCCAACAGTTTCCGTAGCGTTGTCGGTTGTACCCCAGGTGTCTATTTACAGGGCTGGCGTATCAGGTTGGCGCAGCGGGCGTTGCGGCAGGGGCGACCGTTGAAGATGATCGCGATTGAGGTTGGTTATGGCAGTGAAGCCGCGCTTTCGCGCGCATTCAAGGCTCATTGCAGCATGACCCCACGGGAATGGCGAAACGGCACGCTTCCCGATAGTGCAAGCGTCCGCTGAAAGCGGCCTCGCGTGCTTCATTGTCCGTTCAAGCCGCACCCATCCGAGAATCTTCACGATTGCCGTCGCCTATCTGAGTCGCTGGTATCTCTCCGGCGGCATGGCGCCAGGCTCATTCAGGGGGGCATTGTGGCGGCATGATACTGGGCAACGTAAAATGCCAGGCTTCCAGCCTCTACATGCTTCCGTTATGAACCTTGAACGACTGCGTCGCGAATTTCCCGACTTCGACGTAACAACCCTGCCGCCCATACCCGAAGGTTACGTCGACGCGTCGAGTTACATCGATGCAGCGCCTTCGTTCGAGAACGAGGAGCGCGGCTTGAAGGTGTATGTCGACTACGCCAACTATGCCGACCGCGAATCCGGCAGGAGCCAGCGCTTCTGTGTTTCCCGATATGACGAGGAAGCGGGCGACTATGAGGACGTCGCCTTATCGACCAACGACTGGGACGAAGTCATACGCTTCCTGACCGCCTGACATCCCTCGCCAGGAGCGAGCGGTTTCCGCTGTCTCTCCATCCAGTAAGGCGTCTGCGATGCAGCAGCGCGTGATGGGACCGCGCGCCCGGCACCGTTGCCGAGTCGCTGCGGTCAGTCGATGACTTTGCCGTTACGGTCGATGGTCTGCCACTGGCCGCCCGACCACCAGCGGTGTTCGCCGTCGCTGTTCTCATGGCAGCCGACGCCGGCCTTGGCGCGGCCGTCTTCGAAAGGCAAGGCGCAATCGTAGATCGGCGCGATGACGATGGCGCCGGTCTCTTCATCCGCATAGCCGATCTTGCCCTTCAGGCGGATACGGTAGCGGCCATCCCGAGGGTAGTCCGGGCCGTTGTCGAACAGGTAGACCTGGTAGGGTTCTTGCTGGTGCCGGTCGACGACGCGGAACCCGCCGCGCTGCTTGTCCAGGTAGATGCAATAGCGGAAGGGGTTGGTGGCGGAGAAGCACTCGTCGATCCAGCCCGGGTCCTCGGCCTGTTGCTTCAGGGTCTCGCGCGTTCGCGCGGCCTCGGCGTCGGTATCGATCTGGGCGGTGGCGAGGAAAGGAACGAGCAGGCAGGCGAGGCAGAGCGGGCGGATGAAAGGCATTGCGGGGCGGCGTCCGGCGTGGCGGGAGGTCCATCATATGCCGAGCGCTGCCGGCGCCGGGCCTGGCCCGGGGATGCCGGTGGGTGGCCGGCTCAGGCCGGGGCGGCGGGGGCGGCGCCGCCACCGTCGATTGCCCCAGCGCTCATGGCCCCGCCATCGAGGCTGCTGGCCTGCTCGCCACCGGAACCGGCGTCCGTGCCGCTGTCCAGGGTGCCGCCTTCGATTGCGCGCGCGCTTTTTTCGGCTTCGGCCAGGGCGTCGCGCACCTCGGCGACCTGTTTCTGGGCTTGCGTGTCCTGTTGCCGCAGCTTGCTCTTGAGCATGGCGAGCAGTTCCTTCATGGCGCGGATGGTATCGCGCACGGCCTGGGCGTCGTCCTGGCGGCGCTGCCGGGCCTCGCGCGAGGCGCCGTTGACGCTGCGCCTGTCGTCCTGGCCGCCGGTATTTTCGGCGTCGGCGGACGCAGCTGTGTCCTTCGCGGCGGCGCGGGCCGGGGCGGCTTCGTCTTGCGCCGCCGGCCCGGCGGAAGGCGCGCCAGCCGTATCGGTGTCGGCGGTGGAAGCCGTGGCGGCGTCGCTGGCGGCGGCATAGGCCGACAAGGCGCGCGAGGCGGCGGTGGAGGCTGGCGCCTGCGGCTGGCCGTCGGTATCGGCGCCTTCGGCCGTGGCGTCTGGAGACGCAGCGGCGCTGCCAGCGGTTGCCGGGGCGCCATCCACGCGCACCACGGCGGCAGCGCCAGGCGACCCGCCGGCGGCGGGTTGCGCGCCGCCGCTGTCCTTGAGCGCGCTGGCGGCCTGGCCGAGTTCGCCGGCCAGTTGGCGCAGTTCGCGCAGGATGACCTTGGCTGCGGCCTTGCCCAGGAACATCAGCATCTTCTTGAGCGTGTCGATGCGCTGCTTGATCTGCGCGATGCGGGCGCGCGCCAGGTCCTGGCGCGATTGGGCCGCGTCGGCGGCGATGTGGATCGCGGCCTTGCGTGCCTTGGCGGCGCGTTCCAGCGCGTCGTCGCTGAGGATGACGCGGATCGAGACGGGTTGGCTGGCTTGCGCGTCATCGCGCTCTTGCCCGAAGCCGGCGGCCGTATCCGTGGCGCGGCGCGCGGCGGCGCGGGCATCGCGGCCCGTGGGGGCTGCTTGCGCAAGATGGTTGTCGGGGGCCAGGGGTTGCATGGAAGATATTCCGGGAAGGCGGGACTCGTGGGGTCATGGCGGGCCGGCATGGCCGGCGCTCGAAACGCCGTGGTGACATGGGTTGTACGGCAGTCCGGCGTACATTCTTTAACTGTGGCCGCCATGGAGCCAGTCCGAGAATTGGCATGACCCGCGGCGGTGGTATCTTCTGCCCCATGTCCGCCCCAGATCCTTCCCTGTCCCCGTCCGCCCTGCCGCGGACGCCGGATGCCGCCGGCCTCGATGCCGGATCGGCCCGGCCTTATGTGCACGCTTCCGGCACGACGCGCACCCTGCATTTTTCCGACAAGGTCATCCAGAGCCGCATGTCCACCCTCAGCCCGGACGCGCTGGACCTGGAGTACACGCGCATGATGATGGGGTTCGTACTGTTTGCGCCGGCGCCCGCGGACATCCTGATGGTGGGGCTGGGCGGCGGCTCGCTGGCCAAGTTCTGTCATCGCTACCTGACCCGGTCGCGCATCGAGGTGGTCGAGATCGACCCCGGGGTCATTGTGCTGCGCGATGCGTTCATGGTGCCGCCTGATGGCGAGCGCTTCAAGGTGGTCCGGGCCGACGCGGCCGAGCATCTGCGCGGGTTGCGCGAAGCCGCCGACGTGCTGCTGCTGGATGGCTTCGACGACGCCGGCATCCCGCCCGCGCTGTGTTCCGAGGAGTTCTACGCGGACTGCCATGGTGCGCTGCGCGCCGATGGCATCCTGGTGATCAATTTCCATGTGAACCATCCGCTTCACCATGTGTATCTCGAGCGGGTGCGCGCCGCGTTCGGCGGCGCCATGTTCGAAGTGGTGGACGACGACATGACCAACAGCATCGTGTTCGCCTGCAAGGGGGACTTGCTGGACGATCCGGCCGTGGCCGACCTGAAGCGCCCGGCGGTCATTCCCAAGGACGCCTGGCGCCAGTTGATGCCGACCCTGCGCGTCATCGGCGCGACGCGGGAATTGAAGTGAAGCCGGGCGGTGCGCAACGCCCGTTCAAGACATCATGGGCTGGCCAGCGAGGCGGCGGAGCAACGTGGTGTTTTGGGGGAAGCCTTGAAGATGTCCGCCATTGCCTGTTTTTAGGACAAAATAACCGGCTTTTATCCATCAATTCTAATTATTGCTGTTGTATGTAATTGTATATACTCGCTGCCTGATTCCTTCATTTCACGCTACGCGCGGCGCGGTTCGAGTGCCGGGTCCGCAGGAGAAAGGCATGTCGATCAAGGCAGTAAAGCTTGGCGCAATGACGATCCTGTCATTGCTGATGGCCGGTTGCGCCACGGAACGTTCCCAATCGGTCGCGGTGCCCGCCGTCGCGGCCGCCAGCAAGCCCTACCAGGGCGTGCGCAGCCCGATCTCGGTCGGCAAGTTCGATAACCGCACCAATTACCTGCGTGGCGTGTTCTCCGATGGCGTGGATCGCCTCGGCGGTCAGGCCAAGACCATCCTGGTGAGCCACCTGCAGCGCAGCGGCCGGTTCCAGGTGATGGACCGCGACAACCTGTCGGAAATCGCCCAGGAAGCGGCCTTCAACAAGAAGGCCAGCCAGATCAAGGGGGCGCGTTACGTCATCACCGGTGACGTGACGGCGTTCGGTCGCAAGGTGACCGGCGACCAGCAACTGTTCGGCATCCTCGGCCGCGGCAAGGAGCAGGTGGCCTACGCCAAGGTCGACCTCAACGTGGTCGACGCAAGCACCTCCGAAGTGGTCTATTCGGCATCGGGCGCGGGCGAGTACAGCCTGTCCAACCGCGAGGTCATCGGCTTTGGCGGCACCGCCGGCTACGACTCCACGCTGAACGGCAAGGTGCTGGACCTGGCGATCCGCGAGGCCGTCGATCGCCTGGTGGAAGGCATCGAGCAGGGTGCCTGGCAACCGGTCCAACCTTGATGGGTATGTCCATGTTGAACAATCTGGTTAATGTGCCTTCGCGGGCAATCGCGCGCGCGGGCCGTGTCTTGGCTGTGGCCGCCCTGGCGGCGCTGGTGAGCGCGTGCGCGCAACCCGCCAAGAGCATGTACTCCTGGCAGTCATATCAGCCTTCGGTCTATGCCTATCTCAAGGACGATGGCGCAGACTACGCGGCGCAAAGCCTGGCGATGGAGAAGAACATCGAGACCGCGCGCTCGGCCGATGCGCAATTGCCGCCGGGCTTTCGAGCGCACCTGGGCATGCTGTACCTGAAGATGGGCGAAGGAGCCAAAGGCGTGGAACAGTTCGAGGGCGAGAAAGCGGCCTTTCCCGAATCCAAGCCGTTCATGGATTTCCTGCTGCGCAATGCGAGGACGGCCGACAGCGTCGCGCAACCCGCGCCCGACCCCGCCGTGGCTCCGGCCGACACGCCGGCAGCCTCCCCCAGCCAACCGCAAGCCGCCGGCAAGGGAGCCTGACATGAACACCATCATGCGTATCACGGTGCTGGCGATGGTCGCGCTGCTGGCGGGCTGCGCCGCGCCGCAGCGCCACGAGGTGGACTATGCGGCATTCCGCGAGAGCAAGCCGGCGTCGATCCTGGTGCTGCCGCCGCTGAATACCTCCGTGGATGTGGCTGCCGGGGCGGCGGTGCTGTCGCAGGCGACCATGCCGTTGGCGGAGTCCGGCTATTACGTCGTGCCGGTCGCCGTCATGGAAGAGACCTTCAAGCAGAACGGCCTGGCCAACGCGGATGAAATCCACGAACTGCCGGCCAAGCGGCTGCGCGATATCTTCGGCGCGGATGCCGCGCTGTACATGACCGTCAAGCAATACGGGTCGAGCTATGCGGTGTTGTCCAGCTCGATCACGGTCTCGATCGACGCGGCATTGGTAGACCTGCGCACGGGCGCCAAGCTGTGGAATGGCAGTAAAGAGGTGGTGCACGCCAGCAACAACAACAATGGCGGCCTGATCGGCATGCTGGTGCAGGCGGTGGTGGACCAGGTCGTCAATACCCTGTCGGACCGCAGTTACAGCGTGGCGGGCATGGCGGACAACATGCTGCTCAGCGCCGGCACCCCGGGCGGCATTCTGTACGGCCCGCGTTCTCCGCGTTACGCCGCTCAACCCTGAGCACGGCCACGGCACGTTCCGCCCTCGAACCCGGCAGCCTGGGTCGAGGGCGGTTGCGCATCCACCGCCGTGCTCAGTCCGGGCCCGCCGGCGGTTCAAAGCGGCGTGGCCTGGTTTGATTGCGCGCCCGCATGGTCTGGCCAGTCCTGGTTGAAATGCGCGCCGCGGCTCTCGCGGCGGGTTTGGGCATCGGCCACGATCAGGTCGGCGACCAGGGCCAGGTTGCGCAGTTCCAGCAGCGCCAGGCCATCGTCGGCGGGGTCGCTTGCCTCGAGCGCGCGGCGCAATGCGCGGATGTGGTCGGCGGCCCGCCGCAGCGAGGCATCGCTGCGCACGATACCGGCATCGCGGCTCATCGCGGCCCGCAGTGCCTGGCGCTGCCGCGCCATGCGCGCGGTCATCGGCGCGCGGTCGGCCGGCTTCGCATGGGCGGGCGCCTCGGTGGCCGGCATGGCGGCGCCGGAGGGCATGGCGACGGCGCCGGCCAGGATGTCGCGGGCGGCGGCGCGCCCGGTGACGACACATTCCAGCAGCGAATTGCTGGCGAGGCGGTTGGCGCCGTGCAGGCCGGTGCAGGCGGCCTCGCCCACCGCGTACAGGCCGGGCACGCTGCTGCGGCCGTCGGTGTCGGTGGCAATCCCGCCACAGGTGTAGTGGGCGGTGGGTGCCACGGGGATGGGCGTGGCCGAGATATCCAGGCCCAGCGTCAGGCAGCGCCCATGGATCAGGGGAAAGTGCGCCCGCACGAAATCGCGGGGCAGGTGGCTGATGTCCAGATGGACGCAATCCAGCGCATGGCGCTGCATCTCGGCATGGATGGCGCGCGCCACGATGTCGCGCGGCGCCAGTTCCGCGCGCGGATCATGGGCGGGCATGAATCGGCTGCCGTCCGGCAGGCACAGGCGGCCGCCTTCGCCGCGCACGGCCTCCGAGATCAGGAATCCGTCGGCGCGCGGGTGGTGCAGGCCGGTGGGGTGGAATTGCGTGAACGCCAGGTTGGCGAGGCGGGCGCCGGCGCGCGCGGCCATGGCGATGCCGTCGCCGGTGGCGCCGGGCGGCGCGGTGGTGGTGGCGTAGACCTGGCCGGCTCCGCCGGTGGCGATCACGACATGCGCGGCGGCGATATCGCGGCGCAGGCCACGGTCCAGATCCAGCAGGCGCACGCCTTGACAGCGGGCGCCGGGCCCATCGGACAGCAGCAGGTCCACGGCGCAGTGCCGCGCCAGCACGGTGATCGCGGGTTGCTGTTCGACCCTTGTTTCGAGCGCGGCGATGATGGCGCGGCCGGTGGCGTCGGCGGCATGGGCGATGCGGCGCTGGCCGTGGCCGCCCTCGCGCGTCAGATGCAGTTGCGTCCCCTCGGTCGAAAAGGCCACTCCCTGCTCCTGCAACCAGGTGATGGCCGCGCAAGCCTGGTCGATGATGGCCTGCGCGGCGTTCGCGTCGCACAGACCGGCGCCGGCGGCCAGGGTGTCGCGCAGGTGCGCGGCCACGCTGTCGCCCGGACCCAGTGGCGCGGCGATACCGCCCTGCGCATGCTGGCTGGCGCCGGAGCGCAGCGCGCCCTTGCTGACCAGGGCCACGCGCCGGCGCGGCGCGAGTTCCAGGGCGGCGGCCAGG
>CALMPB010000100.1 GCA_937871985.1 uncultured Burkholderiaceae bacterium | reverse complement strand
GTTCGGGATTCAAAGTGATGAGCAATGACATTGGAACCGATTTTTTCCTGGGAACTATACGATGCTTGAGTTGACCGTCATTGGGCTATTAACGGCATTTTTCGCCGGTATCGCTTCTTTTTTGTCACCCTGTGTTTTGCCGCTTGTACCTGGCTATCTCTCCTATATTGCAGGCGATTCCGTCCAGTTAGACGCGTCTCGTATCGAAGCACGTGCTGCTCGATGGCGAGCATTGGGCCTTAGTGCGTGCTTCGTTGCAGGCTTCTCCATGGTGTTCCTGGTTTTGGGAGCCAGCATCACCGCAATCGGGCGTTTGTTCTTATCGTATCGCTACGAATTGAATATCGCTGCGGGTGGCGTTATTGTCATCGCCGGCCTGATGATTATGGGCGTGATACGTGCCCCGCTATGGATGCAGCGTTACTACCGCTTTGAACCGCGGGACGGCGGCGGTAAACCCTGGTCGGCGACCGTGCTTGGCATGGCGTTCGGCTTTGGTTGGACGCCATGTATTGGTCCTGTGCTTGGCGGCATCCTTGTGCTCGGCGCCACCTCTGAGAGTCTTGGGCAGGGCGTACTGCTTTTGGGGGTCTATGCGCTTGGGTTAGGTGTACCGTTCCTTCTTTCCGCGTACTTCATGACGCCGTTTATGCGTCGACTGGGTTCATTGCGCCGAGCAGGGCGTTATCTTCAGATAGTCACCGGTGCGATTCTGGTGCTGATGGGCATTGCAGTGGCAAGTGGACAGTTGGTGCGTTTTGCGATTTGGTTACTGAGGACGTTTCCGGCACTTGGGGCAATTGGGTAGTTGCGTGGTTTTTCCGTGTTTTAATTCTTGACATCCGATCAGCCACAACAGCCGTTCTGTTTACCATGTTCTTGAACTGGCGGGCATGGCACAGAACCGTAGGAGCAATAAACACAGCAGTCGCCGGGTTGAGGTTTCAAAACAGTGTGGCATTGCTCGCACTCATAGAACCATTGGCAGGCGTCGGTCGGCATGGTTTCCGTTTTGACATGCCCACATTCAGGGCAGGTCAGGGTGGACTCTAGGACAACAGTACTCATTTCATGTTCCTCATCTCAAGGGGTATATGCATGAACGTGCTTCAGAAGCGCGTGAGACGATTCGGCACGCGCAATGCCTGCACGTGCACCAACCATGGGATACTGATTGTGTTATTGAATTCAATTCGATGGCACCGACGCCAACATAACACAAACATTAAAAAACTGTAACACAAGGTGCATGTAGAACACAGGCCGCGTGAAGATAACGAGATTTCCGAGCCAAGTATTGCGTCTAAGGCATTGAAGTTGCTGGATTAGGCAAGTGGCACCGCATAGCGAAGCCACTTGCCTAACCCCAGCTTAAGCTCTTTGGAGATCAATATGCCTCATGAAAAATTTTAATCTTGCATCGCCGCTTGTTATGCCTGCGCTGCTGAGTGCGACCACTGCGCTGTTTCATGCCTGGGAGAACAAGACGTCAAAATGATAGCGCGCTGCATAAAGCTGGATATGGACTGTGCGCAAATTTGCCGCTTGGCGGCCAGTTATATGGCCAGGGGCAGTGAATTCGCACAGGCGCTTTGTCGCCTGTGCGCAGATGAATGCGCCAAGCATCAAATGGATCACTGCCAGCGCTGCGCCGAGGCTTGTCGCAAGTGTGCCGAAGAGTGTAGGCGCATGGCATAAATGAACTAGTGGGCGCACAGTACAACCGATGCACGATGTACTTATTGGTCAGTGCCTGGCGTACGACCCCAGCGCTGCGCGCTCCGCCATTAATGCAAGTGTCTATCATCGGTTGGTGCAGAGCGGTACACAATTACATTGCATCCTATGGCGGCATTGTGGATAAGCGCGAGCGTTCGAGGTCGATCGTAAATTCTATACCAATACTTCGCCGCCGATCTCAACTCGCACATCCGCTAGCGGTTCAGCCATGTATAAAAATACCAAGCCAAACATCCCGCTCCGAGGAAACAGAGCACCGTTAGTGCAATAGTCAGACCAGAATCGGCCACCAGTGGCGCGACTAATCCCGAGACCAACGTCATGAGCATGGTTTGAACGAAACCTTGCAAGGAAGCTGCCAGCCCACGTGCTGAAGGGAAAAAATCGAGCGTCAGCAATGTAATCAAACGACATCCCGACGGTATAAAGCGCGACGGGCAGAATGCCTCAGGACAGAACGGGCAGCAGAAAGGTGTTGTACGCCACGTTGAGCGCGGTGGCACCCACCATTATCGAGTAGCCATAGCTGACTGTCGTCCATGGCGTAAATCGTTTCGCGAGTTTTCCTGGCAGGTAAGCGCCGACGATTATGCCGGACGTCGCAGGAATGAACAGCCACCCGAATTCCGCCTTACTTAGTCCAAGATACTGAACAACGAAATCAGGCGCTGCAGAAACATAAAAAAAGAACCTATGAAATTACAACTTAAGGCCAGGGTAAATAACCAGAACGGCTGGCTTCTTAGCACAGCGCTGTAACTACACAGCAGCGACGCTGGCCTCATCGATGTCCGTCGCTCCCGTGGCAAGGTCACGAGGTGCAGAAAGACCGCCTTTTGCCGCGGTCTTTCTAAAGTTCCGGTCAGTGAAAGAGCAATAATTAGGCGCGATCATCCCGCGAGCAAGCACTGCGTCTATTGACATTAGGCGGCTATCAGTGAGGCTCAGTGTTTACCAGTGAACAAGCCACCTGAAGATAAGCGCACCCCAATAGTTCTTCGCCTCCGGTCCGATCAGTCATTGCCTCGAGCGCACGCAATAAATGCTCGGCGACGTGAAGGTCTCCTTCGTTACACGCGCGCTTGAAGACAGCCAGGATGTCATCGCCCAAACTTGTATAGTTTTTGTCCATAGCATTACTAGTTCCTCAGACAGTATTACTTGATCCTCATCACGTTTATCAGCAGAGTAAACGTTCCCACGGTGACAATGTCAACCGGCAGTATTTGCCGCCCGCTGTAAACATCGAACGCTTTGCCCTCTGTTCACCAGTGCTACTGAAGCGGGGCGAGCGCTTTGTACATATAGCAACAAATTTTTTGCTTCCTCGAGCCCTTTTTCAAAGATGGCAAAGATGTAATGTCGGCGTAATCTGCCTGACAGCAAGGGACCGTTACAGTAGGCTCGTCGCTAGATTTCCGAATAAAGTACTGGCGACGTAGCTACAAGGAGAGCCCTAACGAAATGCGATATGAAGATGATGTTGAAAGGCGGTCTTGGACTAGCCGTGGTGATTGCTGTGGCCTATGCAGCGTTGCCGGCTGCTCGTGAGTGGATTACTGCGATAAGCCCATCCTTATTCTTCTTGATCTGTCCGCTGATGATGTTTTTCATGATGAAAGGCATGCAGTCGTGCCATGTGGAAAACGGAATAAAAAAGAATGATCCAACGCAAATACCGATCTCTAAAGCAGCTAATTCCGGGGACAATCCAGAATCAATAGGACATAAAAAAGCACTTTGATGTCGGAGTGGTTCATGAGGACATCATTCAAATGAGCAGCCGTTACAGCGCTGGATGTATGGGCTTTTTTTATGGGCATCATGATGTTCTGGATGGTGAGTGATTGAAGTGAAATTTATCCGCTTCTTGATACCCCACAGTGCAAATCACCGACCTTCATGTATGGAGAGTCGGCAAAGGAAAGTATGCGAGTATCGACTCTCTCGCCACGTCAAGCTTGATCACGGCAGATCAGATTCGGCAGCAACTGAGTATTCATGAAGAACTTGTCCATGTGACCGTGGAAATAAACAAGCTGCATACATTAGAACAAGGCGTAGCCGCTCAGCGTCGCCTAAGTTCATTTGCTTCTTACATGGTGAGGTGTTCGTACAGAATGACCGTACCGACACCTATCAGCGCTAACCCGCCAAGAACCTCCGCCCACTTGCCGGCCACATTGCCGATCAACCGGCCGACCATGACACCTAGCGTCACCATGAGAAACGTCGCCAAGCCAATGGCCGCGGTCGTTATCAGAATATTGTCGTCGATAAAGGCCAGACTGACGCCCACGGCCATCGCATCAATGCTGGTGGCGAATCCTGTGGCGGCAAGTAACCAAAACGAGTAACGGATCGCAGGAGTGGCTTCGGGCTTTTCAGCCCGAAGGCCGATGCGGATCATCAACACGCCCAAAATCAAGAGGAGGGTGAAAGCGATCCAATGATCCCAATCTGCGACAAACTCAGCAGCGATGGAGCCTAGAGCCCATCCAACTAACGGCGTGATGGCCTCAATTACACCAAAAATAATTCCGGTTCTTAGGGCTTCTGATAGGCGAGGATTACGAAGGGCAGTACCTTTGCCCACGGCGGCCGCAAACGCGTCGGTTGACATAGCCAACGCCAGGATCATCGTAGAAACAAAATTCATGTGGGAGTGGTTCCAGCCGAGCGACACATGGACTTTCCGGTACGGCCCGGCAGCGCACTGGAAAAGTCTATGGTCTCGCCATGCCTGTCGGCCGCTTGCGCCATGGCGTTGGAGCCAAGAATGTTGACG
>CALMPB010000099.1 GCA_937871985.1 uncultured Burkholderiaceae bacterium | reverse complement strand
GCATCCATTCCCACACCGCCGCCGCCCGCGCCAAGGGCATGACCGACGGCCAGCACGCCGAACTGCTCGCCGTCATCGGCATGGCCGCCCAGACCAACGCGCTGGTCACCGCCATGCAAGTGCCCGTCGACGACGCCTTCACCGTGAAATAGGGCGCCGCCATGGCGACCATTCCGCTGTTCCCGCTGTCCAACGCGCTGTTCCCCGCCGGCGTACTGCACCTGCGTATTTTCGAGGTGCGCTACCTGGACATGATCCGCCGCTGCATCGCCGACGGCACCGAGTTCGGCGTGGTCGCGCTGCTGGCCGGCAACGAGGTCCGCTCGCCCGAAGGCCAGGAGGTCCTGGCCGACGTCGGCACGCTGGCCCGCATCGACGCCTGGGACGCGCCCATGCCCGCCTTGCTGCAATTGCGCTGCATCGGCACCCAGCGCTTTCGGCTGGTTTCCAGCCAACTGGCAAAATACGGTCTTTGGATGGGCGAAATCGAACCCATCCCCGACGCCCCGCCGTTGCCCGTGCCGGCGCCGCTGCAACCCTGCGCCGACGCGCTGGGGAGGTTGGTGGCGCAATGGCAGCAGGAAGGCGTGCCCGCCGACCGCATGCCGGTGGCGCCGCCGTACCGCCTGGATGAATGCGCCTGGGTGGCTGACCGCTGGTGCGAACTGCTGCCGCTGCCGGCGGCGGACAAGGTCCGGCTGCTGGCGCTGATGGACCCGCGCGCTCGTCTGGAAGCCGTGCGCATCGCGCTGGAAGGGCCGCAGGCCTAGCCAGCGGCAGGCGGCGCTTGAATTTTTTTGGACACCATGGATATCAGGATTGACGAAGGCCTGCGCGCCTATATTGACCCCTTGACCGACGACGAGCGCGAGGCGCTCGAACGCAGCCTGCTGGCCGAAGGCTGCCGCGACGCGCTGGTGCTGTGGGGCGACCTGCTGATCGACGGCCACAACCGCTACGCGCTGTGCATGAAGCACGGCATTCCGTTCGAGACGCGCCAGAACACTTCGTTCAAATCGATGGACGACGTGCACCTGTGGATGATCGAAAACCACCTGGGCCGGCGCAGCGTGTCGGATTTCCAGCGCGGGGTGCTGGCGCTGCGCAAGAAGGAAATCCTGCAATCGCGCAGCGTGCCGCCGTGGGAAGACGACGGCAGCACGCCGCCGCCCGAACCGCCGCCCATCCCGCCCGCGGCTGCGTTAAGCCGCCAGGCGCTGGCGCGCGAGGCGCGCATCAGCAGCAATACGCTGGGGCAGATCGAGAAAATCCAGAAAGGCGCCGCGCCAGAACTGGTGCGGGCAGTGAAGGACGGCGCGATCTCCATCAACGCCGCGGCGGCGGTCGCGACCTTGCCGCCCGAGCGGCAGGCCGCGGCGGTGGCCGGCGGCAGGAAGGAACTGCAGCAGGCGGCGCGCGAAGTGCGCCAGGCCAAGGCGCCGCCACCCAAAGAGGCGGTGCCGGATATTCCGATCGAGAATATCGCGGACCTGCCGGCGGAGGTGGCGCGGCTACGGGAGTTGCTGGCGCGGCTGACCGACGAGCGGGATCAGTTGAAGAAGAAGGTGATGCATTTGACGGTGGCGCTGGCCGAGGCCAGGAATGCGTCGGCGGGGGCAGGGGACGATTGACGGGCGCATATTAATTATTCGCGGCTAGAACTTATCAAACACGACGACCATCCTATGCCCCAGGACTTTTCCCAGTTCCAGGGCAAGTGCGTTGCCTACGCCAGGACCATCGAACCCAAACGCGAGGTTTCCCAATCCCCATGCGAGCGGCAAGAATCGCCATTGATTGATGCCGTACGAGTGTCGACAGCTTGGGCACTCGAGCGCGCCAAGTTCGCCCGAATACCAGGCGGAAATCATTTCGCCCCACGGGAGAGAAGCTGCGTCATGCTCTACAGCGCAGCATGGGCAGCGTAGCCCCTCGACGCTTTGCGGTCCGGCGTTGTAGACACGGCGCCCCACGATTGCACCTATGCCGTTATTGCGGTGCTCGTTTACCCATTCGGCCCATCGAGCAATGCCCGGGCCAGGTGCGTGGCTGACAGGTGAAAAGGCGACCTCGGCAATAGTGGAGTGAACAGCAATGCCCATTGCTTCCATCCAACGCATGCCGCTGTCGGCGAAGGCGGGCGCGTCTTCAAGGGTGACATCGAGATCAACGATGTAGATCGGGGAGTCGCTCATCGGTTGCTGAAATGCAATATGTCGTTTATCTCACCCGCACGAATCCGGTAGGATCGAAATTTCCGCGCCGAGGCGGGCAATGAACTCGCCGCGCTGCGACAGCCGCGGACGATACGGGATAGATCTCCGGCGCTTCCAAGAGGCAACAAGCGCCCAATCCACCCCCAAGCGACATCTTGAAGAGCTCGTGCCACCTATTATCGTGCCGCCCAGAATTTTCCAATATTCAAGCGTACCCGATTTCGAGTGGGCGATTGGAAGCAACGGGGGATATGTCATTGGACCTTGACCGAAGCGCGTATCGCATTGCGCGCGGGGGAAAATGCCGCAGAAACGCGCGTTGCATCTTTAGCTAGCCAGCCAGGTGCGGGCGGTGGCGAACGGGGCTTGGGAAAGCGGAAAGTCGTTTGGCTTCCCCGGATATCGAAGCGGCTGGCAGCCACAAACAATTCCGTCCCGCCATGCGAAATCGCAAACTTACATTACAAATTCGTTGCTATATGTGACTGCAACTCTATACTAGGGTTTTCCCTTTGTCATAATACAAATTCATGCGCTCGCGTTTCTCCCTTGGCAACCTTTCCATTGGCACCCGGCTGACGCTGGGCTTCGGCACCGTACTCGCCCTGTTATTGGCGCTCACTGGCCTGTCGCACTACGAACTGTCCCACATCGGCGGCATCAACCGCGCGATCGCAGAACAGACTTGGACCGAGGCAAGCGCCATCAACAGGATTGACGTGACGACCCGCGCCAATGCGCGCGCGAACCTCGAGTTGATCGTCAATACCGATCCCCGCGCCGCTGAAGCGCTGTTTGCCCGCATCGACACCAATCGGAAGGTGATCGACCAGGCACTGGAGGCCTTGCGGCCATTGTTCAGCACCGAAGACGAACGTCAGCGGCTGCGGTTATTGGAAGACGTGCGCGGCCGCTACGTGAAGTCATTCCAGGGCGTGGGCGCGCTCCTCAAGCGTGGCGAGCGCGACGCCGCCCGCCAGCGTTTGCTGGAAGAGACCCTTCCGCTCCTGGACAGCCTGCAAGACCACATCATCGAGATCTCCCGGATTCAATCCGCCGAAATGGTGGACGCCAGCGCCGACAGCCGGAAGGTCATCGACAACGCGGGCATGTTGAACCTGATCCTGTCGGGGCTGGCCATCGTGCTGGGCGGCCTGTTCGCATGGCGGGTGTCCAAGTCGATCACGGCGCCGCTTGCCCAGGCCGTGTCGGTGGCGGAGACCGTGGCGCGTGGCGACCTGGGTCAACCCATCCACGCGGTCACCCGCGATGAAACCGGCCGACTGCTGCGCGCGCTGCACGATATGCAGGACAAGCTGGCCGCCGCGGTTCGCACCATTCGCGCCGGGTCCGAAACCATCTCCAGCGCAGCCGGGCAGATCGCGGCCGGCAACACCGACTTGTCCAGCCGGACCGAAGAGCAGGCCGCGTCACTGGAGGAAACCGCCGCCTCGATGGAAGAGCTGGCGTCGACCGTCAAGCAGAATGCCGACAACGCGCGCCAGGCCAATCAACTGGCGGCAAGCGCTTCCGAAGTCGCCCAGCGCGGCGGCGCCGTCGTGTCGGCGGTGGTCAGCACGATGGGCGATATTTCCGCCAGCTCGCGCAAGATTTCCGAGATTGTCTCGGTCATCGACGGGATTGCGTTCCAGACCAATATCCTGGCGCTGAACGCCGCCGTTGAAGCGGCCAGGGCGGGCGAGCAGGGCAAGGGCTTCGCGGTGGTCGCGGGCGAGGTGCGGTCGTTGGCGCAACGCAGCGCGCAGGCCGCGCGCGAGGTCAAGGCGCTGATCGAAGCGTCCGTGAGCAAGGTGGCCGAGGGCGCGGGTCACGCGGAAAACGCGGGCGCCACGATGCAGGAAGTGGTCGCCTCGGTCAAGCGTGTCACGGACATCATGGGCGAGATCGCCGCGGCCTCGCAAGAGCAGGCCTCCGGCATCGAGCAGGTCAACCGCGCCGTGTCGCAGATGGACGAGGTGACCCAGCAGAACGCCGCGCTGGTCGAAGAAGCGGCGGCCGCGGCGGGCTCGATGCAGGACCAGGCTCATGCATTGGTGGGTGCGGTCGGTGTGTTCCGCTTGCGCGAGGATGCCGCGCGGCGCGAGGACGCTGGCGCCCGGCCGCGCGAGGGCGGCGCCCTGCTGCTGACCTGATCGTCAGCAGCCGTTGGACACACCCGAAAACGTCGGGCGGTGGCCATGGCGGGAACCCTCACGACCCATTCAGTCCAGGCAACTGTCCGCGTGGCCGGCAACCTTGGCTTGCAGGCCTGGCTGGTGGCTGACGGTTGTTTCATGTGCGCTCGGACCGACTGGCATGGGAACACCGCGAAGCGCCGGGGATGAGCGCAACGTAGGGCCCGGCTCTCATCGGCCTTGCGTTCACGGCGCTACAGTCCGCGCGGGAAAGTCTCTGGCGCTTCTCCCAACGTCCAAGTGTCACCCCATTCCAGCGGCTCGACGGCGCGGGTCTGGTCGAAATGGAGGACGCAGTCGAACTGTTGCGGCAGGCAAGCATGGAAATAGTGGCTCTGCCGCTCTGTCTGCGGCCGATAGATGACGCCGATGGCACGTTCCAGCCGACGCCTGGACAGCGCTTGCGTCAGGCTCCGGTCGCCCTTGAACGACACGACGAATCGGTCGATGCCCGTCTCGTGCAACACCGCCTCGTAGCTGCCAGGCAGGGCCGGCAGCACACGCTTGCGCTCTGCCGGCGAATCCCAGTCGTCCGCGGCGGTGACGCTTCCCTGATAGGTGGTCAGTCCCACCAGGAAAGTCTCGGCGCCGTAACGCTCGCGCGCCAATTGGCCTAACGTCCACTCTCCCGCCTGTCCGACGTCCGTCGCGCGCGCATCGCCCACGTGCGAATTGTGCTCCCAGACGACAACCTTGGCCGGGCCGCCGTCCCTTGCCCGTGGCAGATGGCGGGCCAGGGCATCCAGGGTCTGGGCCATATGGCGGTCCCGCAGGTTCCAGGAAGACACGCTTCGATCGAACATGGTGCGGTAGTACTCTTCGGCATTGGTGATCAAGCGCGCATTTTGCTGCGCATAGAACAGCGCATCGCTTGACTCGTACCCATCGCTTTTCAGATATTGCGCGGCACGCGTATTGATTTCGCGCATCTGCGCGATGACGGCGCCTTGGCACGATGCCGACAGACCATGGCCTGTCAAGTAGCCATAGCGTTCGCTGTTGCGATCGAAATGATCAAAGCAAGCGTAGCGCTCACGCGCATGGCGGGCAGATTCGGGGTCGACATGATCGAGATATCGCAGCACTTCCGCGATCGACGTGAACAGGCTGTAGAGATCCAGGCCATAGAATCCGACCTGCTCGGTCAGGGGCGACACCGAGTCGTTGTAGTCACGCAGCCACTCGACGAAACGAACCACCGTGGTATTGCGCCACATCCAGGTCGGAAAGCGCTTGAAACTCGCCAGGGCCTGATCGCCGGTGGTGTCTTCCCCCAAACCGCGAACGTATCGATTGACCCGATATGCATCCGGCCAATCGGCCTCGACCGCTACGGCGCAGAAGCGTTTTTCCGCGATCAGCCGTTGCGTCAGCCGCGCGCGTTCTTCATAGAACTCGTGCGTTCCGTGGCTGGCTTCGCCGATCAGCACGAAGCGCGCGTCGCCGATCCGCTCCAGAACGGAGTCGTAGTCGCGCGAGCTTCCCGTAAGCGCAAGCGCGGACGCGGCAATCGACCGGGCAGGCGAGGGCAGGTGTGCATCAGTGGTCATTTCCATAAGCTGTCTTGGGCCAAGAACCATCAACCGTGACTCGGCGCGGGCGACGCTATCCACGCGGACAGCGGATGGGTGCGCGCGGCTTCTTGCAAGAGACTGATTACCTCGTCGTCCGTGGTCTGCTCGAAGTCCAGGTACCACTGGCCCACGCCGTAGAAAGGGGCGGGCGTGCTCAAGCAGATCATTTCGTCAGCCTCAAGCGCCAGTTCCTCGCGGGTCTGCGCGGCGGAAACCGGAACGGCCACCACGATCCTTGCCGGCTTGGCCATCCGCACGGTCCGCAGCGCCACGCGCATCGTCGAACCGGTCGCCAGGCCGTCATCCACGAGAATCACCGTTTTTCCGCGCAGACGCAGCGGTGGCCGCCCCGCCCGGTACAACGCGTCACGGCGCATCAGCTCCTTTCGCTCGCGCGACGCGATTGCCTCGATCTCTTTCATGGAAATCCCGTACGCCGCGATGACCTCGGTCTGCAGTTCAGACTGATCGTTGCTGATCGCGCCGATGGCGCATTCGGCATGCCCCGGCATCCCGAGCTTGCGCACCAGCACAACGTCCAGCGGAACATTCAGCGCCGCGGCAATCTGGAAAGCCACCGGCACTCCCCCGCGCGGCAGTGCCAGCACGATTACGTCGGTGCGCCCCGCATATTCCATCAACCGCCTGGCCAGCAGCACGCCAGCCTCTTTTCGATTCTTGAAAGGAGCGTCCATCCATGAACCTCCATCGTTGCTTTCTGAAAACGCCAGGCGCGCCATCGCTGACCGCTGCGTGCGAGACGGGCGCGCATCGTCGGTCCTGGCCTGGATCGGACCCGCCAAGTGCCCTCAGCGTAGAACCTTGGGCCAGGTCCGGATTGACCAAAGTCAATCCTCGAGCGCAGCGCAGGCACACAATCGAAGTGCCTCGCCGCGACGGACAGCGACCGTCATGCGATGGGGCGACGTGGATTTCATTCTTCAGCGATTGGAGCCCATCATGAAAGACGAGGAACTTCGCCGCCATGTCCTGGAGGCCTTGGAATTCGATCCCAGCGTCGACGCCACCGGCGCCAGCGACTTCGTGACCTTCGCGCAGACGGTCGGGTTCGCCCTGCCGTGGCCCGGGCGCCACTTCATTTCCGCCAAGCACGGCAATGCCCTATGAGCTTGACCCGCATCAATGATCCCCGCCGCGGATGCGCCAAGCTGAAAGGGCCCCACATTTCCCAAAGAGGCCGTAATGAAAATCCTTGTTGCCGTGGACGGTTCGAAGTTCTCCTTGCATGCGGTCAAGTACGCGGCAAAACTGGTGGCAGGCCTGCAATCGGGCCCGCACAGCATCACGTTGATTTGCGTGCACGACGATACCGGCTTGAACCACGCAAAGTCCTTTGTCGGCAAGGCGGCAGTGGTTGATTATCTGCGCGAGCGCTGTGAAAAGGAACTCAGGCCCGCCCGCAAGTTACTTGATGCGGCCGGCATCAGGCATGACATGGTCGAGCGAACCGGCCATGTAGCCAAGGAAATTCTCGACTGTGCGGGAAAGGGAAAATTCGATCTGGTGGTGCTGGGCTCCAAAGGCCGCGGGGCCATCGCCGACCTGCTTATCGGTTCGGTCGCGCAGCGCGTGCTGGCGGCGGCCCGCCAGCCTGTCCTCCTGGTGAAGTGAGCCGTCCTGGACATGGACGACATCGATGGCCTGAGCCCGGCGCAGGCGCGGCAGCGCCTGGCGCTTGACGGCCCGAACGCGCTGCCGGCTTCACAGCGGCGTAGCGTATTGCGGCTGGCGCGCGACGTGGTGGCGGAGCCCATGTTTTTGCTGTTGGTCGCCTGCGGCGCGCTCTATCTGGCGCTGGGCGACCGGCAAGAGGCGTTGATGCTGCTGGGGTTTGTGTTCGTCGTGATGAGCATTACCTTCGTGCAACAACGTCGCACCGAGCGCTCGCTGGAGACGCTGCGCGATCTATCCAGCCCGCAGGCGCTTGTCAGGCGGAGCGGCCAGACCCAGAGAATCCCCGCTCGCGAGCTTGTGCGCGGCGACGTCGTGCTGCTGGCCGAGGGCGACCGCGTGCCCGCCGACCTGGAACTCATCAGCACCGCCAATCTGGCTCTGGACGAATCGCTGCTTACCGGCGAATCGGTGCCGGTGCGCAAACAGGCTGGCGCTGACGCGACCGTCCTGGCATACGCCGGCACCCTTGTCACGCAGGGCGGCGGGCAGGGGCGTGTCGTGGCCACGGGCGTGCATAGCGCGCTGGGCCGTATCAGCCAGTCGCTACAGAGCATCGCCATTGATATCACCCCCATCCAGCGCGAAACCCGGCGTGTCGTCAGAAACGTAACCGCGGTGGGGCTCGCTCTGGCGGTGGCGCTGGCATTGGCGCACGGGCTACTGCGTGACGATTGGCTGGGCGGAATGCTGGCGGGATTGACGCTGGCCATGGCCATCCTGCCGGAAGAATTGTTGGTCATCCTGACCTTGTTTCTCAGCCTGGGCGCATGGCGCTTGTCGCGCCAGAAGGTGTTGGCCCGCAGCATCCCCGCCGTGGAGTTGCTGGGAGCCACCACCGTACTGTGCGTTGACAAGACCGGAACCCTCACGACCAATCGCATGGCCGTTCGGCGCCTTCAGTCGGGCAGCGCGCTATACGACAGCCTGCGCGACGGCGCAGCGCCGCTGCCCGAGGCGCTGCACGGCGTGCTGGAATACGCCGTCCTGGCCACCCACCGCCACGCCAGCGACCCGATGGAGGTCGCCATTGTCGGCGCCGGCGCGCGGCTACTGGCCCGCACCGAGCATCTGCACGCTGACTGGAGCCTGGTCGAGGACTACCCCTTGTCGCCCGCCATGCTCGCCATGTCGCGCGTCTGGCAGTCGCCCGACCAGAGGGCCTACGTGATCGCCGCCAAGGGCGCGCCCGAAGCCGTGGTCGACCTATGCCATCTTCCCGCGGCCGATCGCGCGCGCATCGCCCAGCAGGTGGCGGCCATGGCCGCCGATGGAATACGCGTGCTGGGTGTGGCGCGCGCCGTGTTCGCCACCCCGCCGCTACCGGCCAGCCAGCACGATTTCGACTTCGTCTTTCTCGGCCTGGTGGGGCTGGAAGACCCGCTGCGCCCCGATGTGCCAAGCGCCATCGCCTCCTGCCAGGCAGCCGGTATCCGGGTGGTGATGATGACTGGGGACCATCCGGCCACTGCCGTCGCCATTGCCCGTCAGGCAGGCCTGGACGCCAACGCGCCGCCGATGACCGGCCAAGCGCTGGCGAGCCTTGACGACACGGCCCTGCGGGAGCGCTTGGCCGCCACCCAGGTGTTCTGCCGCCTGCAGCCCGCGCAGAAGCTGCGCCTGGTGCAGGCCTTTCGCGCGCGCGGAGACATCGTCGCCATGACCGGCGATGGCGTGAACGACGCGCCCGCCCTCAAGGCGGCTCACATCGGCATCGCCATGGGCGCGCGCGGTACCGAGGTGGCGCGCGAGGCGGCCGATCTGGTGCTGATGAACGACGACTTTGCCTCCATCGTCACCGCCGTGCGCCATGGCCGTCGCGTGTTCGCCAATCTGCGCAAGGCCATTGTGTTCGGGGTGGCAGTGCACGTGCCCATCGTGGGTCTGTCGCTGGTGCCGGTATTGCTGGGGTGGCCCATGCTGCTGATGCCGGTGCACATCCTCTTTCTGCAGCTCATCATCGACCCGGCCTGCGCGATTGTGTTTGAGGCCGAACCGCTCGAAACGAATGCCATGACCGAGCCGCCGCGCCGCGCGGACGCCCGCCTGTTCGACCGCGCCATACTGACCCATGGCTTGTGGCAGGGATGCGGCCTGCTGGTTCTACTGCTGGCCCTGTATGCCGGCGCGCGAGTGGTGGCAAATTCCGAAGACATGGCCCGCGCCATGGTGTTCACGGTACTGGTGCTTGCCAACCTGGGACTCATCTACGCCAATCGCAACCTGACGCGCCCCTCCTGGCGCACGGGGGATGCCGGCAACCGCTACGCCGCCTGGATCAGCGCGGTCACCGTGCTGCTCCTGGCCTGCGTGCTCGGCATCTCTCCCGTGAGCCGCCTGTTTGCGTTCGAGCAACCAACGCCGTGGATACTCCTGGCGGCGGCGGCGCTGACCGTGCTGGGTTTGCTGTGGCTCGAGGCCGTGAAATGGGCGCTAGGCCGCAAGTCAAGGCCAATCCGTTGCGGTGCGTCCCGTCCGGCGCCGCCGCGACATTGATGCCCACGTTCATCATCCGTTCAGGTTTCGGTGCTTATGCTCCTGCCCGAATGCCGCAATACTAAATTGCAAGAACGGGAGCACGTACCATGACAGCCTTTCCGCCTCCGCTGGAAGACCCGGAGGACGATGAACACAGCCCGGCCGAGCGCGCCGCCGCCGCCGCCCGCAGCACCTGGGTAAGCGTGGGCGTCAACGTGGTGCTCGCCACCGCCCAGATCATCATCGGCATTTTCTCGAAGTCCCAGGGCCTGATCGCGGACGGTATTCATTCTTCTTCCGATCTGATCGCCGACTTCATCGTGCTGCTGGCCAACCGCCATGGCCAGAAAGCAGCCGACGCGGACCACCACTACGGCCATTATCGCTACGAGACCGCGGCGTCCCTGGCGCTGGGCGTCTTGCTGCTGCTGGTCGGCGGCGGCATGCTGTGGTCCGCCGTGACCAAGCTGGAGCAGCCCGACGCGATCCCGCAGGTCCACCTGGTCGCGCTGTGGGTGGCCTGTGGCGCCCTGGCCATCAAAGAGGCCTTGTTCCGCTACATGCTTGCCGTGGCCAAGCGCGTGAAGTCCAGCATGCTGGTGGCCAACGCCTGGCATGCGCGCTCCGACGCGGCGTCGTCGCTGGTGGTGGGCTTGGGCATCGTCGGCAACCTGCTGGGCTACCCGATACTGGACCCCATCGCCGCGGCCATCGTGGGCTTCATGGTGGCCCGAATGGGCTGGAGCTTCGGCTGGGACGCCTTGCACGACCTGCTGGACCGCGCCATCGACGAAGGCGAAGCCGCCGCGATCCAGCGCACCTTGCTGGACACCCCGGGTATTCAAGGCGTGCACGATCTACGCACCCGAAAAATGGGGGATATGATCGTCGTTGACGCTCACCTGGAAATCGATGCCGGGCTGACTGTCGACGAAGGCCACAAGATCGCCGTGCAAGCGCGCCAGCGCGTCATGCAGCGGCATCGTGTATTGAACGTGATGACCCATGTTGATCCCTGGAGACCTCCCGACGCGCCCACGCAGGGCGCCGAGGGCAGGGCGATTATTGAACCAGGCTGTCCGTAGCGCGTTTTGACGACAAGGAAGAAACATGAAAATCAAGAACTCCGATACTCAGTATGCAGGCCTGGTGATCGCCATGCACTGGCTCATGCTTGTGGTCCTGGCATTGGTCTACGCCTGTATGGAATTGCGCGGGCTGGCCACCAAAGGCACTGATCTGTACAACAACGTCAAGGCGCTGCATTTTTCGCTGGGGTTGTGTGTGATCGGGTTGGTGGTTTTGCGGGTGGTTATCCGGGTGGCTTCGGGGGCGGCGCCAGGCGTGCGGCCGCCGATGCCGAGGTGGCAGGACATGCTTTCACGGGTGATGCATTACGCGTTGTATGCGTTCATGATTGCCACGCCGATTCTGGGGTGGCTGACGCTCAGCGCGGGGGGGAAGGTGATTCCGTTGTTTGGGTTGGAGGTTCCGGCGCTGGTCAGCCCTGACAAGGCCCTGGCGGATCAGGTCAAGGAATTGCACGAGACCTTGGCTACGGTGGGGTATTTCCTGGTGGGGCTGCATGCTGCTGCGGCGTTGTTGCATCACTATGTGTTTCGGGATAACACGTTGGTGCGGATGTTGCCGGGGCGGCGGTGAGGTTTCTTAGGACGATTGCGTGATTTAGGGTGGGGACGAGTGTCGGCTAATACGAGATGTTCCGTCGCGCACGCGCCTGAGATAATGTGATAGGGAAGAAGTCAATCGGGATCGACAGCTCACGGCCAGACACCGCCGTTCGGACGCGTGCTCAATTAATGTGCTATTCAGGACAGCCTCAATCAGGCTTTGATTGAGCCGAATCGGGTGCAAGGATTTCCGCCATTTCGTGCATTAACGTGCGCACTGCAGCTTGATCGAGCTGCGCAAGCATGTAATCGAGTCGAGAATGGAGGGCGCCGGAATTCCGGAAGTCGTCGGCATTTCTGGCCATTTTAGTCGCGGCGCGGATCCGGAGCTCCTGCGCGGGAGCTCCCTCGCTGTTCAGCATCGCGCTGAACTTCGTCTTCAGAACAGTCGTTGCAGCTTGGGTACCTTCAGCGATCGCCAATGTGACCAGTCCTTTGGTGGCCGTTTCCAAAATCCCCCAGCCGGTCTCGTGCCGTCCGCCCTTACGCGCCCAGTCCATTAAGAGTTGTTTGGAAGCTTCATAAAACTCCAGGCATTCCCATCGATATCCATCCAAAGCCGCTTCGAAGAGGAGGTCTGTGAGGGAGTATTTTGCGACAAAAATTACCGAGTCTTTATCGTCGGGAAGCCAGGATAGTGTCGAAACGAGCCAGATCGCGTGGCCCCGAAGTTTGTCTTTTTGATATTGAGGGCATGCAGGCGCATTGGAGAGGGCATTGAGCAGCTCGGAGATCCCGATAGCCCACGTGATGAGATCATAGGAAAAAGATGATCGCTTCTGCACGGCAAGAAGGAGTAGCTCCTTCTGCGAACCGTATATCTGGTCCGCCCACACTTCAAAGTTGCCAATTATCTCGCCTACACGCATGTTGACGACGGGCGCTTCCAGCAACTGGTTGACAAGTGATGTAAGCCTTCCTCTGAGCGAAGAAACGCTGGTGCTGGAAAAGTATGGGCCTAGCGTATTGCGGTGTATGGATCCGAGCTGCGTTTCCCGCGTTTCCAGGAACCCCTTCGCAGCTTCGGTCACGGCCGAACGCAACTGATGGACCGGAAAGTGGATATCGTGCTTTCCTTTTGTAATGAGATCGTAGGTAACATCGGCAAGCTGCTCAAATGCGGTCAACGTGACCGCTTGATGGTCTGTCCTGAGTATGCCAACGTAGGAAAGAGTGGCGATCTTCTGTACCATGCTCACAATCTCATTCGGCTTAGTATGATCTAGCGCGAGTTTCGAAGCGCGGCCCATCAGCCGAATGCCCTCCATCATGAGCTCGGGCATGTTGTGCGGGATGACAGATTCGACGGCTGAGCCCATGTAGCTGGCGGCAAGTAGTGCGTGGTACTTGCTTCGATCACGCCCCGGATACTCGATCTTCAGATACACGCCATAGAGCCCACCAATGGCACGCAGAGTGCTTTCCCCTAGCCGCTCATCACCTTTCGCCAGCGCGGTCTGCATTGTCTGCCGAAGTTGTTCTAGCGAAAGATTAATAAATCCGTTCGTGGTGCCCTGGATCTCGAGGAGAGGGTTGCTTCCGACGAAGGTGCCGTCCTTCGCGGCACAATAGGTGGCATTGATCAGCATGACGCGTTCGAACGCATGCTCGGTAACCTCATAGTCGCCTTGTTCGGCGAAGCGCTTTGCGTAAGAAATGGCGTAGAGAATCGCTTGCCCTGCGGCTTTGGTCCAATGGCCGTTGACTTGAAAGAAATAGGCCTTGGGCGCATTGAAGTGGAGCTCCATGCCGTCGTCCACGGCCCCAGGTGGCGGTTCTTCGTTCAAAAGGATTGCAGCTTTATCTGCCAATCGGTTCCATCTGCGTATATCCTGTTGAACCTCCCTCGACATAATGGAAAGCTGTTCGATCGGGTTGATGAGTTGGAGTGCGCGTCTGTACGCAAAAAGAAACAGCAGTATGATCACTGCGATTCCCCAAGTCGCCGCAACTACTGCGGGAATCGCCCAGCCCCCGTCCGGAATTAGCGACATCGAG
The DNA here is from genome assembly GCA_937871985.1 of uncultured Burkholderiaceae bacterium. The sequence goes on along the minus strand of CALMPB010000099.1, from coordinate 10,476 downwards.
CCGACCATTATTGCTATCAAAAACGATGCAAGAAACGAGCCCAGTAGCCTACGGTCAGAACTCAGTCGTCTGAATAAGCCATGCGGCATTCTATCGACATTAATCTGCATGGCGAACACAACGATTGAGAACGCTATAGCCGCAGCCCCTATCATCGCTGCGCCTGTGCCGCTCAGAAGTGTCCTGAGTGAAGCTAGGCTCTCTCCGTCGCTGAAATAACTACCGGTTACCCTCTGCAGGAACGGCATCGCCAGCACGCTTGAAAGCATAGAGATCAGCAAGACAGTCGCCGCGATTTTCAGCCCATGCTGTAGCCGCCAATAATTGAGCCGAATAATGGCCCGATACAGCCGCAATGTTACTGTTGCGTGAGCTTTCTTAAGCATTGCGTGTAGCCTTAACTTGGCCATCCCATAGGCCCCTAGTAGATGCTCGAAAAGAAGAGTCTCTGGCTCGTTGATGCCAATCCGGGCCAGAGTGTACATTTCCAGCGAGCGCGATGGAAGGAAGTCGCCCAGTTGGGTAAGGACGCAGCCAGAACAGGGGGCTCCACATATTACGGCACCGAACGACCCCTCGCAAACTTCAAAGTTGAGGGACGAGCACGGTAAACGATCCACTCCTCCGCCAGCCACTGGAAGGAATCCACACTATGCGCCGTACAAAAGTCTCGTTGATCTACCGCTGGACGAAGAATCTTCGGGCTGTACAACTGGTGCTCGGGCATACGAAGTTAGAAAGCACCGTTCGCTATCTGGGCATTGAGCTCGACGATGCTCTTCAGATGGCTGAACAAACCGAGGTTTGATGAGTCTTGGCTGACGAGCGGTCGCTTGTCCTCACTTGAGATATGTTTCTTCAGAGGATTTATAAATAACTACGCTTTGCGCATTGATCCAGATGTGAGCAACTTTGCTAGCAAAGTAGGATAAATTTTTGTATTTATAGGGTGAAAGATGAGTATACGAAGTTTTTTGAAACGGCGTCGAGCGCTCGATCATAGATACAACGGCAATGTTTGTTTCCTTTACTCTTCGAAGATTTCCGAAAGCGTTGACCTAGAACGTGCGTGCCGGATACTGGTCAAGTCCGATGCGTTCAACTTCGCGCTCTGCAGTCGAGGTGCGCTTTATTACCGGTCGGAGCATTCGGTCGCCTGCGACAAGCTGCTGATAGACCGATCATTAGATGGACGAGGAAGCTCGATTATTGGCCTCGATAAATTCTTGGCGTGCGGTCCAACTGACGCAGCAAAAGTGGGTGTATATAAAGCGCTCCACCTTCTGAATTCTGATAGCAAGTTTTCGAATGGCGCATCCTCCTTTCCGGCGGATAGTGTGAGAATCCAGGTAAGCCCTGTAGCAATCCGCTTAGATGGTGATGACGCTCACTCTCTTTGCACTCCAATGATCCGGCTCTACGAAGACGGAACGATTAGCGTACTTTTTGAACTATTGCACGGGTTCGAAGAGCGGTCGGTCGCCGAGATTGTGAGAGATGAAGTCAATGCCGCGATGCGTGGGACTAATTCATTTAAGGTAAACGCAGCATTCTATCGAGCAGCACTTGAACAACAGTTTGCGTCCATGCCGCCAGCTGCCAGGTGGCGCCAATTTTCCGCGTTCAAGAAGTTAATGCGGGATGCCCATCTAGCGCCAGAATCATTCGAGCTCGGCGATGATGAGTGCCAACTAGTCGAGTTAGCACTAACGGATCGTCTCAGCCTTTCCGATATAGCGAGAAATATCATGTCGATGATTGAGCGCTCATTGGACATTGGAAAGGTTCCTCAGCGACCGCAACGAATAGCAAAACAGTGGAGGTCAAGAAATCTGAGCGGATGGTTTGGAAAACCGGTCTTGATAATTTCGTCACACGACGGGCAGTTGCAGAGTGCCGCAAGGAATGCCGCGAAACACAGACTGCTTATCAACAGCGTAATGATGAGATCCCATCCGGGCGCGGTGGTTGGTATGGAGCAACCCGAGTTGCCTGATCTCCGGCCGTTCGATGACTTCAATCATTATTTTAGCGAAGGAGTGTCTCTTGTTCTCTGTGCTGGCAAGGTCTCGACGGCAATCCGGGCTGACGATTCGGTGGTCCTTGTGAACATAATCGCCGATACCGTTGTCCTCACAGAGGCAGCGCAGTTTTTACAAGTTTTCTACTCAGCCGTTTCTGATGAGTTGGACGAATGCAATTCCTCGACGGATGTCGCGCGTCTTGAACTAAAGTTGATGAGTTTAGAAGAATCTTTTTTCAACGGGCACCGGTTCGGTGAAACCCAGAATTTCTTCAACAGCGTTAGGAGTGGCGCGAGAACGTCAGGATCGCGCTTGCTTGTTCAGCAGAAGTTAGACGTTGCAAGAAAGACACTTGAACTCAGCGAGAAAATTTCCAGTGATCATGACACACGCTGGATCACACTAACTTTTGGCGTTCTTGCATCCGCGGTCCTATCGCCCGAGCTAGTCCAGCCAATTGCTACCGTGGGAGGTTGGCATCTCGAAGACGAGAGCTTATTCAAAGTGATCTGTCTCCTGTTGTCTTTTGTACTAGTTGGATCACTTCTAGGAATTTCTCGATTAATTATCAGATTCGTATCTCGCCGAAGGGTCGCACACAGCTTAAAACAGTCAGGCCGAGGGGTGTCTAAATAGCAGTAGGGATCTTCCATGCAAGGAGGGCCCTTTCGTACATTAGTGCTCCAGCGCGATCCAATAGCAAAATGTTTAGAAGTTGCTGCCTACGGACGCGGTTTTAGGAGACGTTGTGGACAACGCAGAGATCTGCTCCTAAGCAGTCGGTCGTGAACTCGACATGATGCTTACTCGCAGCTCAACGCTTGGTGGAAGCACTCGTGTCGCTCGTCGTTTCTGCCAGGGGTGTAGTTAGGTCTTCGTCTGGAATGCTAGACACCAGCCAAGGAGTTCTACCCACCGCGAGGACTTTGATGTGAACGGGCCTGTCCTGTGCAGGACTTAGCGCCCACGCCTGTCCTTCCACCATTGCGTCGACCAGATACTTGAGCCGCGCCCGCTTCTCCGCCCGCTCCATTTCCTTCAGCGCTGGATACGGGTAGGGCGAGCCTTCTCCGAGCAAGATACTTACAAACTCTTCGACATCGTCGAGAATACTCGTTGGGCAGTCCTTGTGCCGCATGAGGGCTTCGACGATGTGGCGCAGTAGCTCGGCCAATGCACCCATGTGCGTGCATGAGAATGCCGCTTCCTGCACAAAGTCTAGTGTGGTCCGGAAGGCGCTCCCGAATTCGGTGTGGGGGTCGGCCAGATATTGCTTGTAGCGCGCAATGCCATGACGAGCCAATTGGGTGCCCAGGTGGCACATCAGCAACAGGTCCCGCGGACACAGCGAGACGAATGAACGGTTTGCCAGGAACATCTGGACCGTGCCTTGTGAGTAAGCCCTTTCCGTTAGCTTCCCGACGGCAGTGGCGTGCATCAACAAGGCTTGGGGCCACACGCCGCGGACATTAAGGTGTCTCGCCACGTTGCGCAGTCGGCCATCGACAGTCACGAGGCATAGGTTGCGCTCCACGGCAAGACGGAGCACTGCGTGCTCCTCATCCGAAATGGCCTTCTCGAGCCGTGTCAGTAGCTCCGAGCCCGATTCCGGGCCGTATGCAGGGGTCACCTCACATATCGACTCGAGTGCGTCCACCATCGCCTGCGCGCCCAGCCTCGCTCGTTCTCGGTCACTGTCTGTATATTCAACAAGTCGCATGCGGCCATCGTCGTCGAGGAGCGTCCCACTCTTTCGTTCTAGCTCCGTCTCTTCCAGCCGACGCCGTAGGATGTCCCTTGTTTCACTCGTAGCATAGACCTTTGGTAGCGCTCTCAGAGCCTCAGCCGCGCCTAGCGCTACCAACTCCGCGATCGTTCCAGCGTCCACGACATAGCTAGCCGTCGAATCAGCCAGTTGTGCCATTGCGCCCTGCCGCTCTTCTACCGTGCCTACTGTCACAAACATCGCTGGTGTTTCTTGACTTGTCGGCCAGCCGCACACGATGTCAATCGGTCCCTTGCCAATCAGCCGACCCAAGCCACCGAGCGTTATCGGGGCGGTACTGTAGCCTTGGAACGCCTTCTTGATATGGGCGTTTTGCTTCTTTAACTGCTCATGAAGCTCGCTGAAGTCTGGCTCGCCGTCGGCCGAAGTGCTGATTGATATAGCGGTGGCGTTCGGCACCGGTTCAAGTGAGCGCTCCATCTGAACGCGCGCTTGGTCGAGAAGCCTGAGATACGCAGAGCTAATACCTTCGACGCGAAGCACTCGTCGCGTCCGGAACGACCCCTCGACGACCACCTCCTCGCCAACTTTTCTCCCGATGAATTGAGCAATTGAAGTGGCTTGCGCACTGTGGTACTCCTCATCCGTTGGCAGTTCGCCCACTTCGGGTGGGTCCAAAGTCACATGAATGTGCTCAGCTCCGTCGGCTAGCACGAAGTGCGTGCCTGCCGCAATGGCGGGCAGTGACTCCTCCATGTTCGGCAGCCGCTCAGAAATGGAAACGAATGCCAGAAGCAACGCGGAGGCCGACTCGACATCAGCTGCCTTCCGCCGGCGCAGACGGTACATGCGATGCATCCCCTTGTGCTGCAGCCCATATCGCAGCTCCTGCGCGGCGAGCTGGGTGGTCTGCTGGATGCTTCCTTCCAGCGCTAACGGGGCTTCGGCCAGCAGTTGCTGAAGGTCGGCAACCGGTAGTTCTCGTGCGGCAACCATGAACCTGAAGAGCCAGCTGCTGACCTGATTTGGCTCACGCACAAATTGGGCGTCTGCAAGCCCCTTGAGCAGCGGCCAGTCTCCGACGTCTTGGGCGAGTTCGATTGCCAGCCCGCGCGCGTTGTCATCACGCACCCAGCCTTCAGGAAGGCCTTCGATGAGTTGCTTTGCCTTTCGGCGGCTGCCAATCCGGATGTACGAGTGGAGCAGCCGAGTATGAAGATCACTGAGCTGACCGGGGGGCACTACCTTCTCATAGAGCTGCGAAGCCTTCGTATACTCTTTGATGTCGAAGAGGAGATCGGCAAGAAGCAGCGTCTTCTCAGGGGCCGGGTCGGCGGCGACAAGCTGTTCGGCTCGCGCAAGCGCCACGGCCGCAAGCTCAGGGTCCGAGCGCTGTAGCACTCGGTATCCCGAAATAGCAATCGGCAAGCTCGACGTGGAGGAGAAATCTGCGATTCGCGCTTCTGCCTGAACGGCCTGGCGGTCCTCCGCATTCCACATTGCAATCCAACGAATCGCACGCAGCGTTTCAAGAACGTGAGTGTCCGCTGTTGGAATGTGCGTTGCGGTCGCCAACGCTTCGTTGGCCAATGACACGTCACCCACGTTGGCGGCCGCTTGGGCCAAGCCGACAATCGCGTCCTCTCTGAGTCGCGGAAGGAGTGCCCGGCCACGGGTCAGCATCTCTGGCGTTTTATCCATTTGCTCAAGGGCCTCGAGCTCGACGCGCAAGAGTTCTGGTGGCTCCACGCCGTGTGCGCGCGCCTCTTGAACGAAAGCCAACGCCCCTTCAGGGTCACCCTGGAGCAGCAACGCGATCCCAAGGTTCGCCGCGGCATCGGAAACGGTGCCAGGAGCTTGAACGTTCCAAAGACGTGCGGTGCGAGGGTCGAAATCCGTTGTCACCTTGAGCAGCGCTGCCTTCATCCGTTCATCCGCAAGGCGGAACGTGGTGAAGACCTTGTTCGCAGTTGCGGCCTCGAGCACCGTGGTAAGCGCCGCTAGCCGCGTGTAGAAGCCGGTGTCGGCACAGGTCAGTGACTCCAGCGACACCTTGATGGCGCCGTTCTGATCGCCAGCTTGGTTCAGACTTGCCGCCACCAACTGGAGCGCATCCGCCGTAGCTCTGTGAGGAGCGGGTATGTCGCTAAGCGATAGTTTCTGCCCATCGAGAATCCGTGCGTTCGCATAAGCGGCCCACACGAAGATGGACTCGGGGAAGCGCTCGCTGGCCTGCTTGCCGCATACCAGCGCGCCGGGCAGGTCATCGCTCAATAGCTTGCCGCGAATTCCGGCAGCCGACATGCGCTCGTCATCAGGGAACAGCTCCGCAGCGCGCAGGAAATCGGCCGCAGAGGACTTTGCATCACCCAAGTGCCAGGAGCACACTCCACGCTGCAAGTACCAGCGTGCCTTCTGGTGGTCGTCAAACGGGCCCAAATCCTTACCGAGGGCGGAAACGTCGCCCGAAGCGTCTAGATACCGAAACCGCTTCAGTTTCTCGTTAATCGCGTCGAGTTGGCCCGTGATGACCCGATTTGCTGAGTCAAACCGCCCCGCGCTGAGGCCCGCCTCCTCCACTGGCCCGCTTAACCGACGAACGGGCGTTACCGAGAGCATCCGTATGTCGTCACGCGCCCCGGGGGCGAACGCTGGCTCAGCGGCCACTCCGGCTGCTGGGTCAGCGTGCAGGTTCGCAAAAGGCAAGCGTGCAACCGGGCTACCTCGGTGTGCTGCAAAGGCGGCAGCCAGCCTTGGAGAGAGCAGGGTATCTAGGTTGGCAAAGGATAGCGATGCAGCGCCCTTGTTAAGGCTCTGACACGCCGTGGTTAGGAGTGCCCAAATACTACGGGGGTTGTGGCCGAGTTCCGCGCCGAGGACGAGCTTGATGCTCTCGAAGATGCTCGCAACTTCCGGCGTTTCGTCGGTTGCCAGAGCGTGTGGTACTAACCAGAGATGCCTTAGGAAGTCATGCAGCTCGTCACTGCTTGGCTCCGCTCCGAGCTCCTTCGTCAGGATGGCTTTAATGGTCTCGAAAACGCCTCGTTGCTGCTTCGAACTGAACCGCTCGGTTGTCGCCTTGCGAACGAACTCGGCGCCCGTCAGCGACGTACGTGCGAACTGAGCTAGGTTATTGGCGATGTAGATGCCAGAGCCATCAGCGTCGCGAGAGTACACAACCACAAGCCTGTCGCGCCCGCGCTGGAAAAGCGCGCAGTCTTGATAGTCGTACCAAGCCGCGATGAGGGATTCGCTGAACGGACCGTCTGACGGCATGGCTTTCAGCGTCAACTTCACCTGCAGGAGCGCCTTCAACGTACTGCCGTCATCAAGGCGAAGCGTACAAATCAGGTCATCCGTGTGATACCCGTGCACTCTGCCCTGAAAGCGAAGTTCGACTACAGCGGCATCTGGTAGGACTGCGGTGGGAGAACCAGCAAACATTGCCAGAAGGTAAGAGGCTTGGACCCGGACTTCGTAGGTGACTCCTGCCCCTCCGGTCGAAGTCGGGCTTGCCAATCGCTTCTGGCCTTTGCCTCCCGTGACTGCTTTTGCTGGCTTCTCCGACTTTTTTTGCATGGTCGCTAGCGTAGCTTGACCACGCCCTCATTGCAATTTGTAATCTTCAAACCCTGCAGCTCGCTGCAATTCACGCCTCCGGAATTTAATGGCAGCGACAGGTCATTCTGGCTCGTCTCGAAATGCGGCTGGATCATGTCGCGGCGCGTGGGGGAGTGAGATAGATATTCAGCGTCCGTTTTGACCGATTTCGGATGGCGGAAATGGTCGAAAGTGGCCATTTAGTGTGAAGCCAAGTACCAGCGGCGAATTTGTCCGTCCTGCATCCAACATGCAGCCATGTCGCCATACACTCATGACTATCACCCCTCCGGTGCCGGTTTGGAAGCCGGAAAGCTATAGGCGTAGACAGCCGCAACGCATCGCGGCCTGATTTCACCCTATAGGAGGCAGTCCCCATGCTCCACCCCCTAACCCAAAACCCCTGGCAAATCGACACAGACCGCGAATCCGGCCCCGTCTCCCTTTCCCACCTCCACCAACTAGACCGTACCCGCTACGCCATCCAGACCATCGCCCGCATGGTCGGCAACAGCGCATCCGAACCCGACGCCACCGGCTCCCCACCCCTGGACCCCTGGGCAATCACCGCCCTGATGGGCGGCGTCGAAAGCCTCTGCGAGCACCTCGGCACCCTGACCGAAGCCATGCTCGACCAGGCCCTGCAACCCGACGACGACAGGGGAAGCCCCCAACCCCACCCACAACGCTCCCCCCGCGATCCAATAACATCCACGAAAATAATTCCTACATAACCGGGAATTTATATCGTTTTGAGGATCGCCCCGCGAGGCCTTGTAATGCGTGTTCGCTTATTGCCGTTCACGCCTTCAAGAAAATTCCTCGCTATGAATCCCATCGGATACCGCATTCTTCCCCGGCCCGCGCCGGCCGTCGCCGCTGACGTGCTGGCCGGTTTTGCCGCCATTGGCTCGGCCCAGATCAGCGATTGCATGAACCGCCTGTACGGTGTCAGCGGGCTGCGTCCGCTGCACGCCGGCAGCCAGCGCACGGTTGGCCTGGCGCTGACCGTGAAGACGCGGCCGGGCGATAACCTGATGATCCACAAGGCGATTTCGCTGGGTGGCGCGGGCGATGTGATCGTGGTCGATGGCGCTGGCGATACCAGCAATGCACTGGTCGGCGAGTTGATGATGATGGATGCGCAGGGGCGCGGCATCGCCGGGTTCGTGATCGACGGCGCGGTGCGTGACCTGGATGTGTTCGCGCAGGGGCAGTTCGGCTGCTTTGCGCGCGCGGTGTCGCACAAGGGGCCGTACAAGGACGGCCCGGGCGAGATCAATGTGCCCGTCTCGGTGGGCGGCCAGGTGGTCAACCCGGGTGATGTGGTGGTCGGCGATGCCGACGGCGTGGTGGTGATTCCCGCCGAGCATGCCGCGGCGGTGCTGGCGCTGGCGGTCAAGAAGGAAGCCGACGAAGCGGTGGCCAAGGAGAAGCTGCGCGCCGGCACCTACACCAAGCCCTGGCTGGAGAAGACGCTGGCCGAGAAGACGGGAGCCGCGAAGTGAACCAAGCCCCGACGCAAACCCCGACCCAAACCCCGACGCAAACCCCGACCCAGCCGCAACCCCAGCCCCCGCAAGCCGCCAGCATCGTCGCCGACCGCATCAAGCGCATCAAGCTGTCGCCCAGCGTGGCGGCGCGCGCGATCATCGCCGAACTGCGCGAGCAGGGCCGGCGCATTATCGATCTGACGATCGGCGAGCCGGATTTTTCGACGCCGGAGCATATCCGCCAGGCGGCCACGGCCGCGATGAACCGGGGCGAGACCAAGTATCCGCCGGCCCAGGGCACGGTGGCGCTGCGCAAGGCGGCGCGGACGCATCTGCTGGAAGCCACCGGCGTCGATTACCCGGCGGCGCGCATCATTGTCAGCACGGGCGCCAAGCAGGTGATCTTCAACGGGCTGGCGGCGACGCTGAACGAGGGCGACGAGGTGCTGATTCCGGCGCCGTTCTGGGTGTCGTATCCGGACATGGTGCTGGTCAACAGCGGGGTGCCGGTGACGGTGCCGACCACGCCGGCCACGGATTACAAGCTGACGCCGGAGGCGCTGGAGCGCGCCATCACGCCGCGCACCAAGTGGCTGATGATGAACGCGCCCAGCAATCCGACGGGCTCGGTCTACACTGCCGACGAGCTGCGCGGGCTGACCGCGGTGCTCGAACGCCATCCGCATGTCTGGCTGATGACGGACGATATTTATGCGCGGTTGAACTTCACCGACGCGCCGACGGTGCATCCGTTGCAGGTGGCGCCGGCGCTGGCGGCGCGCACGCTGGTGGTCAATGGCGTGTCCAAGGCCTATGCGATGACGGGCTGGCGCATTGGTTACGGCGCCGGGCCGGACGAGCTGATCAAGGCCATGGCGATTCTGCAGTCGCAGAGCACGTCGGGCGCGTCGTCGGTGAGCCAGGCGGCGGCGCTGGAGGCGCTGTCGGGGCCGCAGGACTGCGTGACGGAGTTCGCCCGCGTGTTCCGCGAGCGCCGCGATCTGGCGGTGGCGGAGCTGTCCGGCACGCCGGGGCTGGCGATCGTGGTGCCGCAGGGCGCGTTCTACGTGTTTCCGGATTGCTCGGGGCTGCTGGGCAAGCGCACGCCGGCAGGTGATGTGATCCGCACCGATACCGACCTGACGCATTATCTGCTGCGCGAGGCTGGCGTGGCGGTGATCGACGGCCATGCCTATGGCGCGCCGGGCACGTTCCGGCTGTCGTTCGCGGCGTCGCTGGACGATATCCGGCAGGGCTGCGCGGGCATCCGCGAGGCCTGCGCCAAGCTCGTCTAGTTGTTCCCGGGCCCGCCGACGAGCGGGCCGGTTCCGTTTTTCTGTTCAAACCACAACACAAGGGGAATCACCATGAAACGCCATTCACTTATCGCCGCCTGCCTGGGCCTGGCCGCGTTGTCGCTGGGCGCTGGCGCCCGCGCCGACCAGGTCGCGGACATCAAGGCCCGCGGCGAATTGATCTGCGGCACGCTGGGCACGTCGCAGCCGTTCAGCTTCCAGGACGCGACGACGCGCCAGCTGGTGGGCTATGACGTGGACGTGTGCAAGCTGGTGGCCGACAAGCTGGGCGTGAAGATCAGCTACAAGCTGCTGTCGGTGGCGGCGCGCGTGCCGGA
>CALMPB010000098.1 GCA_937871985.1 uncultured Burkholderiaceae bacterium | reverse complement strand
AGGCGGTGGCGGTGTTCAAGATCAACGCCAGCGAAATCATCGACCTCGCCTCGCCTTCCCTGAAAGCCCCCGAACCCGCCATCGGCGACCTTCAGGCCGTCACAGCCTAGAAAGCCCCCAAGCCGGGCAAGCCGCGAAAGCGGTGCGGGCGGCGGGCCGCATGCTTTGCCTGGGGGCGGCCCGGCGACAACTCAGCCGCCACTGGCCAGGGCCTGGGTCAAGCGGCTCATGGCGGCGTACCCCGAGTCGAACAGGCTGCTCAGAAACGGCGAGATCTGGGGCAGTATCACCATCAGCAGGATCAGGCCGGTGGTCAGGGTAATGGGAAAGCCCACGGCAAATACGGAAAGCTGCTGGGCCGTGCGGTTCAGGATGCCCAGGGCCAGGTTGATGGTCAGCAGGATGATGATCAGCGGCAAAGCCAGCAGCATGCCGCTGACCAGCACTTGCGAACTCCATTCGAACAGTACGCTGAAGCCGTCGGTATTCATGGCGTGGACGCTGATGGGCAGGATATCGAAGGTTCGCAGCACGCCGGCCAGCACCAGCAGGTGCCCGTTCAGCACAAGAAACAGCAGGCTGGCTATGACGTTCATGAGACGGGCCATTACCGCCGTGTTCGCTCCGGTGGCCGGGTCGAAGAACGAGGCGAAGGACAGGCCCATTTGCAGCCCGATGAATTCCCCCGCTGTTTGCACGGCGGCAAACACGATGCGCATGGTCAGGCCCAGCGCGATGCCGATCAGAACCTGTTGCGCCGCAATCCATAAGCCTTCGTACGAACCTGGGGGAACCTGGGGCAAGGGGCCTATGCTTGGGGCGATGGCGATGGTGACCAGTGCGGAAAAGCCGATCTTGACCCGCAGGGGCACGGACGAGTCGCCAAGCACCGGAGCCGTGCCCACCAGGGAAAGAATGCGGAAAAACGGCCATAGAAATGCTGTGATCCAGCCGTACAGTTGATCCAGTTGAAACGAAATCATGGGTCGGCGCGCGCCTGGCGGCGCCTCAGGAAACCATGCCCGGAATCTGCGAGAAAAGCAGGGTCATGTAGTCGACCATGGTGCTGATCAGCCACGGACCCAGCAGGACCAGCGCGGCGCCGACGGCCAGCAACTTGGGAATGAAGGACAAGGTCATTTCGTTGATCTGCGTCGCGGCCTGGAAAATGCTGATGAACAAGCCGACGGCCAGGGTAACCATGAGCATGGGGCCCGCCATGAGCAAGGCCACTTTCATGGCGAGATAGGTCATGGACATGACGGTTTCGGAGGTCATCGCAATGCCTTATTGGTAAAAACTGCGGGCCAGCGAACCCAGCAGCAGATGCCAGCCGTCGGCCAGCACGAACAGCATGAGCTTGAATGGCAGGGATATGGTCACGGGCGGCACCATCATCATCCCCAGGGCCATCAGGACGCTGGCAATGACCAGGTCGATGATGAGGAATGGAATGAAAATGGTGAAGCCGATCTGGAACGCGGTCTTGAGTTCGCTGGTGACGAAGGCCGGCACCAGCACGCGCAGCGGAACTTCGTCCGGGCTCTGCAGCTCGCCGACGTTGGCCATATTGGCGAACAGCGACAGGTCGGCTTGGCGCGTCTGGTGCAGCATGAAGGTGTGCAGCGGCTTTATGCCGCGATCCAGGGCGGTTTCGAACGAAATCGTGCCGGCGCTGAGAGGCTGGTAGGCCTGGCTGTAAACCTGGTCGAACACCGGCGACATGGTGAACAAGGTCAGAAACAAGGCGAGCCCGATCAATACCGAATTGGGCGGCGATGCGCCGGTTCCCATGGCGTTGCGCAGCAGGCCCAGGACAATGATGATGCGGGTGAAGCCGGTCATCATGAGCAGGATGGCCGGCAGGAACGACATCGCGGTCAGCAGCAGCAGCGTCTGTATGCTTAGTGAATAGGTCTGGCTGCCGTTGGGGCCGGCCGTGGCGGTAATGGCCGGCAAGGTCGCCTGGGCCAGGCTGGCTGAAGGATAGCACCACACCAGGATGGCCAGGCCTGTCAGCAATGCTGCGGCTAGCAGCGGCGACAGTCGTCGGCTGGCGCGGCGGGCAATGAATGATACGCTCATGATGAATGGGGCGCCGGCTTAGCGGTCGCGCCGGGACGCGGCCCGGGTAAGTATGCCTGCGAAGGAAGACGGTTGGACGGCCTGGGGCGAAGATTGGGTGGAATCGGACGGCGCCGAGGCGGGCATGGTGTGCAGCAAGGAAACCTGGTTGCCCGTGACGCCCACGACCAAGCGCGCATCTTCGACCTCCACGATGGAAATGTAGGCGCGCGCGCCCAGGCTTTGAGTTCCGAGCAGCCGAATGCTCTGGCCTTGATTGGCGCGCAGCCAGCCGGAGCGGCGCGCGGCCCAGGCTGCCGCCAGGATGAGCGCCACGACGACGAACAGGCTGGCGACGAGGCGCAGGGTGTCGGCTTGAGTCATGGCGTTGGTCTAGCGGCGGCTGTTGAGGCGGTTGAGCCGGTCGGAGGGCGTGATGATGTCGGTCAGGCGAATGCCGTACTTGTCGTCCACCACCACGACTTCGCCCTGCGCGATCAGGTAGCCGTTCACGAAAATGTCCATGGGCTCGCCGGCCAGGCCGTCCAGCTCGACCACCGAGCCCTGGCCCAGTTGCAGGATGTTCTTGATGGTCAGTTTGGTGCGGCCCAGTTCCACCGACAACTGCACGGGAATGTCCATGATCAGGTCGATGTCGCTGTCGCTGTCGGCCGCGCTGTCCACCAGGGGCTGAAACACCTGCTGAGCGGCGCTGGGGATTGGGTCGGGCGCGGGCGCCGTTGCGGCGGTCTGCTCGGCCAGGGCGCTGGCCCAGTCGTCCACGTCCTGTTGCAGGCCGTCGGCCTGAGTGGCTTGCTTGGTTTGCGCCGATTGCTCGGACAGCGCCGCGGCCCAATCCGCGTCCGTGGTTTCCGGCGTGCCGCTGTCTTTGTCGGGGTCTTGGGTGGGATCAGTCATGATGAGTCGCTTTGGTTGGTTCGGTTTCGTTGTTCGCCAGCATTCGTTTCACGCGCAGTGCGTATCGTCCGTTGAAGGTGCCGTAGGAGCATTCCATGACGGGCACTTCTCCGACCCGGGCGGTAATGAGGGGCGATATCTCGATGGGGAGTATGTCGTTGACCTGCATCTGGAGCAGGTCGGCAATGGTGGAGGAAATGGTTGCGAATTCGGCGACGAGCTCGACGTTGGCGCTGCGTACTTGGCGCGACAACTGATGCATCCAGCGCTGGTCGACCGATTCCATGGTGTTTTCCTGCAGCGGACGCGTAAGCAGGTCGCGCACGGGTTCGATCATGGAATAGGGCAGGCAGATGTTCAGGTTGCCGCCCGAGGCGCCCAGTTCGATGTTGAACGACGAGACGACGACGATTTCGTTGCCGCTGGTGATGCTGGCGAACTTGGTGTGCATTTCGGAGCGCACATATTCGAATTCGACCGGGTACACGCTTTGCCAGGCGGTGCCGTAGCTTTCCAGCGTAAGGTTGAGCAGGCGGCGGATGATGCGCTGTTCCGTGATGGTGAAATCACGCCCTTCCACACGGGTGCTGTAGCGTCCGTGTCCTCCGAAAAGGCTGTCGATGACCAGGAAGACCAGATTGGGGTCGAAGGTGAACAGCGAGACGCCGCGCAGGGGCTTCATGCTGACCATGTTCAGATTGCTGGGCACGGGCAGGTTGCGCTCGAACTCCGAGTATTTCATGACCTTGATGGCCGAAACGGTGATGTCGGCGTTGCGGCGCATGAAGCTCAGCAGCGTGGCGCGCAGGCGCCGGGCGAACCGCTCGTTGATGAGCTCGAGCGTCTGCATGCGATGGCGCACGACGCGGTCAGGCGAACTCAGGTCGTAGGGGCGCACCCCGTGCAGATCGGGCGCTTCGGCGGCCTTGTCGTCGCTTTCGCCCGTTACGCCCGCCAGCAGCGCATCGACTTCATCCTGCGAGAGAAAGGTTGAATACGACATTTATTGAATCACAAAGGCGGTAAACAGTACGCTGGAAATGGATGGCGCGGTCAGCCTGGCATCGTACGGAGCTTGCAGCGCGTTGATCAGGTTCTGGGTAAGCTGGGCCCGGCCTTCCGGCGCCTGCAAGGCGGCCGAATTGAATTTGGCCAATTCGGTCAGCACGCGGCTGCGCACTTCCGGCATGTAGGTCTGGAGCTGCTGGCTGGATTCGTCGTTCAGAACGCGCAAGCTGATTTCCGTATACAGGATACGGCTGGATTGCGGTTCGTTCAAGGTGACGGTAAACGGTTCCAGCGGCAGGAAAATGGGCTTGGGGACGGGCGCGGGCTTTTCGGGGACGGACGCGGTATGGGCGCCCGAGAACATGGGGCCGCCGAATTGCTTCAGCAAAATAAAGGTGCCCGCGATGCTGATGCCGATGACCAGTACGGCGAGCAACAATATTTTGAGGAATTTCGAGGATTTTTTCGATGCTGATGTGGCCATAATTTCTGCGGAATCGTTTCGGTCGTTTCAGAGGCGGATAAGGGGTTGAAAGCGGGGTCAGGCAAAGGTGTCGACGATGGCGTTGGGGTTTTGGAGCGTACGCGCGCCGACGAGGGCGACGGAACTGTCCATGGCCGGTTCGCTGGCTCCCGTCTCTGTTACCGCGTGCTGCTTGCCGCCGGACTGGAACAAATGTTCGAACGGGGTTTGTTGCTGGCCTTGATCGTTGACGCTGGTCTGGCCCAGCGAAATGCCCGCCTGGGCCAGTTGCTGCTGCAATTGCGGCAGGGCGCTTTCAACGGCGTGGCGCACCGAGGCATGGGCGGAAACGAATACCGCCTGGGCTACGTTGTCGTTGATGTTGATGGTGATGCGCAAAGGCCCGAGGTCGGGAGGATCCAGGCGCAACTCGGCGGTTTGGACCCGGTTGTGCGCGGTTTGGGCCAGTGTGACCATCTGGCGGCCGAAGTCCGCCGGCCATTGTGGCTGCTGCAGCGGCGTGGAGATGGCCAGGCTGCCGGAGGGCAACGCCGTTCCCGCAGGTTGGGTTTGCGTGGCGGCTTGGGCGGCGGCGCTTGCGGCGGTCAGGCCGGCCATGTCGTTCACTGCCACAACGGTTGTTGCGGCCGGTGTGCTGGTGTTTTGCTGCTGGGGGGCCGTGCCGTGCAGCGGCGTCGCGGCGACGGCGCCGGCCTGGGCGGCGGCTATCGTCGATGCGGCGGTCGAAGCCTGCGCGCGCGCGGATTGAGCCGTGCCACGCGCCGCGGGCGCGTTCGCGCCGGATGCGTCCTTGTCGCCGGGCTTGTCGGCGCCGGTGCTGGCCGGCTTGTCGTCGAGCTTGGCTTCGGGCTTGACGTCGGTCAAGATGGCCGGCGTCGAGCGTGCGGTATCCGTTGCGGCATTGCCGGCTCCAGAGGGCAATGCGCTCTTGAGGCTGGCGGCCGGCAAATCGTGCACGCCGCTGGCGGCATCGGTGGCGTTGTCGGCGCTGGCGCCGACCGCGGCGCCGGTTTCCAAAGAAGCCAGCGTCGTCCGGGCCGTAGCCATTTCGGGCAGGGTCGCCGAGGGGCCCGTGTCGGGGCCGCCGCCCTTGGTCGCGGCTTTGCCTGATTTGGGCATGGCGTGGGCGGCCAGGTCGAGCGCGATTTGCGGCAGCGACAGGCCTTGTTCGCCGGCAAGCGTGGCCAGTTCCGCGTCATTCGCGGCTTCTTCGCCCTTTTTTTCCGTATCGCCGCGCCGATCCGCCTTGGTGTTGGTGTTGGCGTGGCCGGCGTCGGGCGCTGTGCTCCGGGCCTGTTGCCCTTGTTGCTGCCCCTGCACGGCATGCTGGCGGCCCAATATCTGGGAAAAGCTGGCTGCGTCCGGTTCGTTGCCGCCTGGAGCGGCATCCGCGCGGGCGGGAGCCGGAACGGGGGAGTTGGGAAGCGCTGAGGCTATTGTCGGTGTATTCATGCCTGATCCCAAAAATTAATGTGTATTGCCCATGCGGCGGAAAAGAATGGCGGAAATCTCGTCGTTGCTGCGTTGTTCGTTGCGGTTGTCGAGAATGGCCTGCTGCCGTTTTTGCCTGGCTTGCAGGGCTTCGAACGAGCTGAGCCGGCGCTTTTCCGCATACCACTGTTTTTTGCCGTTTTCGATTTTCAGGTCGATTTGCGCCACAACCTTATTTTGCTGTGAAATGGCTTCGTCCAAAGTGGCGATAAACTGCCTAAAATTGTGATAGTTCGAGGCGGACATGCCGCCCAGTGTGGCTTTTTGGAGGCGTTCGGCGTAATCCTGGCGGTAAACATGCAGGGTCGAAAGCTGCTCTTTGGCATTATGACGTTCGGTTGTCAGGAGTTGCAGTCTTTTCGCGGCTTCATCCGCGTCGTTCCGGGCGAGATCGATCAGGGTGTCCAGCGGGTTCGGTTTAGCCATGGGCAGCCTCGGCTTCGGGCTGGTCGTGGCCCAGTACGGCGGCCAGTTCGTTGGTGGCGCGGGTGAAATCCACGCGGCTTTCTATGGCCTGCTGCAAAAAGGCTTCCAGCCAGGGGTATTTTTCGATGGCTTCGTCGATTTTCGGGTCGTTGCCCTTGGTATAGGCGCCCACGGCGATCAGGTCGCGGTTGCGCTGGTAGCGCGACACCATTTTCTTGAACTGGTGCACCATGCTGAATTGCTCCTTCGGAACAATGGCCGACATGACGCGCGAAATGGAGGCCTCGATGTCGATGGCTGGATAATGCCCCGATTCGGCCAAGCTGCGCGACAGCACGATGTGTCCGTCCAGAATGGCGCGGGCGGAGTCGGCAATCGGGTCTTGCTGGTCGTCGCCTTCAGTCAGAACCGTGTAGAACGCGGTGATCGAACCGGCGGGCTTGCCGTTGACCGGCGCGCCGTTGCCTGCGCGTTCGACCAGGGCCGGCAGCTTCGCGAAGACCGAGGGCGGGTAGCCCTTGGTGGCGGGCGGCTCGCCGATGGCCAGCGCGATTTCGCGCTGCGCCATGGCGTACCGGGTCAGCGAATCCATGATCAGCAGCACGTTCTTGCCCTGGTCGCGAAAGTGTTCGGCCAGGCGCGTGGCGTAGACGGCCGCCTGCAGGCGCAGCAAGGGCGAGACATCGGCGGGGGCGGCCACCACCACGGAACGCTTCAGACCCTCGGGCCCCAGGTTGTGCTCGATGAACTCCTTGACTTCGCGGCCGCGTTCGCCGATGAGCCCGACCACGATGACGTCGGCCGCCGTGTAGCGTGCCATCATCCCCAGCAGCACGCTCTTGCCCACGCCCGACCCGGCGAACAGGCCCATGCGTTGTCCACGCCCCACGGTAAGCAGGCCATTGATGGCGCGCACGCCCACGTCCAGCACGGAGTCGATGGGAGCGCGGGCCAGGGGGTTGATGGTTTCCGCGCTGAGCGGCGCCTGCGCTACGTTGCGCAGCGGGCCCAGTTCGTCCAGCGGCCTGCCGGCGCCGTCCAGCACGCGCCCCAGTAGCGCGTCGCCGACCGGCAGGTGGCGGCTTTTGATGGCGATGGGGTTTTCCGCGACCTCGTACAAAGGCACGTCGATGGTATGGCGCAGGCCCGCTTCGACGGGGACGACGCGCGCTCCCGGAGGCAGGCCCGAGATGTCGCTTTGCGGCATCAGGTAGAGAGTGTGGCCGTTGAATCCGACGACTTCGGCATCCGCCCAGTAGTTTTGGCCGGGCGAGATTTCTATCCTGCACGCGGCGCCCACGGCCAGACGCAATCCGGTGGCCTCCAGAACCAGCCCGGTGGCGCGGGTGATGCGTCCGGTTGCATGCCATGATTCCGTGCTGGCAACCCGCCGGGAACCTATGTTCAATTGGGCTTGCCAGCGCTGTGCGGCATCGGCCAGCCGTGTGGCGGCGGCGCTCATGGCTGGCTGTCCCAGGCGCGGGGCAGGCCCAGCGTGGACGTGATGCGTTGCCAGCGCGTTTGCAGCGTGGCATCGATATTGCCCAAGGCTGTTTCGGCCAGGCAGCCGCCGCGCGCGATGGTTTCATCGGCCACCAGACGCCATTTTCCCGCGACGGGGTCTTCGGCCAGGTGCTCGCGCACCAGTTGCAGATCGTCCGGATGCACGCGCAGGCGCAGCAAGCTTTCCGACCCGCTTTCCATATGCAGGATGTCGCGCACGGTATCCAGGATTTTTTCCGGATGAACGTCCAGCGTGCTGCGAATCACTTGCTGGGCGATATTGACGGCCAGGTTGATCAAGGCCTGGCCGACCTCGCCTTCTATCGACATGATGGAGTCGGCGCAGGATTGCGCCAGAGTGTTCAGTTGCTCGGCCTCTTTCCTGGCCAGTTCCCAACCTTCTTCATGGCCCGCCTGGAACCCGGCCTTGCGGCCTTCTTCATGGCCCGCGGCTTCGCCCTCCGCCTTGCCTGCGGCAAGGCCTTCCTTGTGGCCGGCCGCATAGCCGGCTTTGTGGCCTTCCTGCAGGGCCTTGGCGCGAATATCGCGCCCCAGCTGTTCCAATTGGGTGACGACGTCGTCGGGCAGGGTGCTTTTGCGTGCCGCGTCGGCTTCCCGGGCCCGCTGCGCCTCGAAGTCGGACATTTCCCAGCGCCGCCAGCTTGTGCTGGCGTATGGCTGCGGGTCGAATGCAGGGCGGTCAGACATACTCGTCGTTTCCAAGACTGCCCAGCGTGAATTGTCCGGTCTCGGCCAGGCGGCGCGCTATCTGCAGAATCTTCTTCTGCTCTTCCTCGACGCGCGACATGCGCACCGGGCCCTGGGCCTCGATGTCCTCGCGCAGCATTTCGGCGGCGCGATTGGACATGTTCTTGAGGAATTTCTCGCGCAGTTCTTCGGCCGAGCCTTTCAGGGCTATCATCAGGGACTCCGTATCGGTTTCCTTGAGGATGAGCTGGATGGCGAAATCTTCGATATCGATCAGGTTCTCGAAGACGAACATCTCGTCGACGATGCGCTGGGCCAGGTCGGCGTCCAGTTCGCGCAGGCTGGCGATGACGGCTTCTTCTTCGCTGGAATTCATGAAGTTCAGCAGCTCGGCCGCGGTGCGCACGCCGCCCATCTTGCTGCGCTTGGCGCCCTGGCCCGAAAGCATGTCGTTGAGAACGTCGGTCAGTTCATGCAGCGCCGCCGGCTGCACGCCGCCGAAGGTGGCGATGCGCAGCATGACGTCGTTGCGCAGGCGCTCGTTCAGCAGGGCCAGCACGCCCGATGCCCGGTCACGCTCCAGATGCACCAGTATGGTTGCAATGATCTGCGGATGCTCGTCGGCAATCAGCTCGGCCACGCTGTTGGGATCCAGCCAGTTGAGCGCGTCGATGCCGTTGGCGCCGTTGCCGGCCTCCAGGATGTCCTCGATGAGGCCGGCGGCGCGGTCGTTGCCCAGGGCCTTGTTCAGGACGGCGCGTATGTATTCGTCGGAGCCGACCGTGACCGCCATGAACTGGTCGGCTTCCTGGCGGAAGACTTCGAGAACGTTGTCCACGTCCTGCCGCGTAATCTGCTTGAGGTTGGCCATGGCCGCACCCACTTGCTGGACTTCCATGGCGGACAAATACTTGAATACTTCAGCGGCGGAGTCTTCGCCGAGCGACATCATCAGGATGGCGCAGCTTTCGATGTTGGGAGTCTTACTTGCCATGTTTTTCCATCCAGGAGCGCAGTACCATCGCGACGGCGCGTGGATCTTTTTCCGCCAGGTCGCGGGCAACGTTCAGGTTGTCCTCGTAGCGGCTGATTTCCGACGCGCGCTTCGCCGCTGCGGCGGCGGCTGCGGCGGCCGCGGCTTCGGCCTCCCTGAGGCCGGCCGTGGCCGCCAGCTTGGCGGCGCTGACCTGGCTGATACTGCGCATCAATGGCTTGACGATCTTGCGCCATACCATATACAGGGCAATGATGATGAACAGGTATTGCGCTAGTTGCATGGCGATGGCCTGGTACTCGGGGTCTTTCCAGACGGGGGGATTGGCCGCCGAATTATCGTTGAACGGGCTGTTGACGACCGTTACCGTGTCTCCGCGCTCGGCGGAATAGCCCATGGCGTCCTTGACCAGGTCTTGGAGCTTGGTAAGTTCCGCCTCCGGCAGCGGCACGAATTTGCCGTCGCCGCCTGGCGTGTAATTGACCACCACGGCGACCGACAGGCGGCGCAGCTTGCCCGTGGGATCCTTGACGTGGTTGATGGTGCGGTCGACTTCGTAATTGATGGTGGCGTTATGCTGGCTGCTGGTCGGCAGCGCGTGCTGCGCCGTACTGGCATTGCCTGAGGTTTGTGCTGTCTGGGCGGGCGGGGTTGGCGCCGGCGCCTGCCGGTTATTGGCGGCGCCAGGCCTGCCGGCGGTGCGCGCCGGGGCTGTGACGATGGGCGCCGTGGCGTTGGCCGGCGGCTGGTTCGTCAATGCCCCCGGAATGCCTTCGGGCGGCTGTGTGCGCGATTGCTCCGACGAACTGGTCTGCTCGCTGCGCACGGCGGCTTCGCCGGGTTTTTGATTGGGACGATAGACTTCCGAAGTCTGCTCGCGCTGCGAGAAGTCGACGTCGGCGCTGGCCTGGGCACGGACATTGCCCGGCCCGACCAGGGGCGTGAGCAGGGTCAGGATACGCTGCACGGTGCGCTGCTCGACGTCGTTGATGTAGCTGCGCTGAGTGCCGTCCACGCCGGCCTCGCCCGAGGGCGAGGTAAGCAGGCGGCCGTTCTGGTCGACGACCGACACATTGTCGGCGGACAGATTGGGTACGCTGGACGAGACCAGCCAGGTAATGGCGGAAACCTGCCCGGCACTGAGCGTGCGGCCCGCTTGCAAGGTAAGCAGCACCGAGGCTGTCGGGGCCTGGCGATCCCGCACGAAAAGGGATTCGCGCGGTATGGCCAGGTGGACGCGGGCCGCCTTGACGGCGTGCACGGCCTGGATCGTGCTGGCCAGTTCGCCCTCCAGCGCGCGCTGGTAGGTAACCTGTTCGGTAAACTGGCTGGCGCCGAAACGCGTATTGTCCATCAGTTCGAAGCCGACGCCGCCGCCGCGCGGCAGGCCCTGGCCGGCCAATTGCAGGCGCACTTCGTGGACGCGATCCTTGGGAACCAGAATGGCCGACCCTGATTCCGAAAGCTTGTAGGGCACGTTCATCTGGGTGAGGGCCGCCACAATGGTGCCGCCGTCGCGATCTTCGAGATTCGAAAAAAGCACCCCGTAATCCGGCGAGCGGGTCCATAGCGCCAGCACGATCACGATGGCCGCCAGCGCCGCGCCGATGCCGATGAGCACAGGCTTGGGCAGGCTGCTTAGTTTGGATAGCGCGGGAAAGCGGGCCAGTAACGCTTCCTGTTGGCTCATTGACGGCCTCTCGCAGCGCGAAGGCGGGACTGGAGCGTTGTCGGAAAGCGATGGGTAAACAGGTTATGCATGCGACGGGGTAGGGTGACGGTATTTTGTAGTGTGGATTATTGCGTGAACGGCGGTGGCGACAAGGGTTGAAAAACGATGTTTTTGGGGCTTTGTTATCGGTAATGGATAAATGCCGGCCGGTATGGAGGGGGTAGGAGAAGGTAGCCGCAAGCCTGGCGGCGGTGGAAGCTTTCATGCCCTTGGACAGGCCTTTTCTAGCGTCAAGGGGCCCTAATGCCTGAACAAACTGGCTTTTTGGCGTTTGATGGTTTGCTTGCGCCGGTGCTCTTTTCAGTAAAGTGTCGACTGACCGGAAAAGAGAACCATGGCTATTTCACAGTTATCCAGTATTGAAAACGTGCTTGCGCAAATGCGCGCGGTGGCTCAGGCGGCGTCGTCGCCGTCGTTGCGCACCGACGAGGCATCGTCCCCTCAGGGCGGGTTTGCCGCCGAACTGCAGCGTTCGCTGCAGCGTGTCGCCGCTACGCAGAATGCCGCCACGAGCCAGGCCAAGGCGTTCGAGCTTGGCGCGCCGGGCGTTGCCTTGAACGACGTCATGATCGACATGCAAAAGGCCAATATTGCGTTCCAGGCCACCGTGCAGGTGCGCAACCGCCTTGTCGCGGCCTATCAGGAAATCGCCAGCATGCCGGTTTAGGGCCTGCGTAACAGTATTTACCGATGTCAATGGGCATGGAAGCCCAGCGGTTTCTGCCCGCTCATGCCCCTAAGCCGGTTTCGCCGGTGCATGTGCCGGCTGGCCGGCTTCCAGCTTGTACAGCCAGGCCAGCAGTTCCGCAATGGCAACGTACATTTGCGGCGGAATGTGCTGATCCAGATCCACTTGCATGAGCAGCCCGACGAGTTCGGGGGATTCGTGCACATACAAGCCGTTTTCCCTGGCTGTCCGGATAATGGTTTCGGCCAGCGACCCGTATCCTTTCGCCACCACTCGGGGCGCCGCATCGTTTTTGTCGTAGGCGATGGCGACGGCGCTGGGACGTCCCGCATTGGGGTTCTGGGTGGGGCTCATCAGGCGTCTTCCGCCGGCGGTTGCGCCGCTTCATCGGCAGCTTTGCCGTCGACCGGCGCGCTGGCGTGAATGGACAGGGAATTGATCAGCAGTCCCGTGGCCAGTAATTGAGACCTCAGCCCGTCCCGGCTTTCGTCCAGGGTGCGGGCCGAGTCGGGTGCGACCAATTGCATGGCCAGTTGCTGGCCGTTCAGATGGATACGGGCCTGCACTTCGCCCAGGTTGGGCAGATTCAAGGTAAGGCGAGTAGCCCATTGCTGGGTTTGTTCGCTGCTTTCCTGGCCGGCGGAGTGGCCGTCGCGTTGCACCTCCCATTGCATGGGGGCGTCCGGCCAGGCTTCGCCGCGCCAGACTATGGTTTGATTGGCCAGAACTTCCAGTTGCTGCCGCACCAGCAGATGCGTGTCGGGATGCAAGCCGGCCAGTGCGCTGTTTTGGGCCTGGGTTTGCGCGGGGGAGTTCGGAGCATTCGGGCCTTGCGCGGCGGCGTCGGCAAGGGCACGGGATATGCCGCCGGCCGCTTCCGCCGTAGGCGGAAGCGTTGGCGTTCCCCCCGCGCTGGCTATGGCGTTGTGTTGGCCAAGACGGGCTTGCGGCTCTTGGTGCAGGCTGGCCATATCCTGCCTGCCGAAGGCGGCATTGGCCAGGTGCGATTCGTAGAACAGGCCGCTGCCCTGCAGGGCCTGCGACAGCGCCTGGGTGAATTGCGCGGCTGAGGCCACGAGGGGCGCGCTTCCGGCGGATGCGGCAGCGCCTGTGGGGAAGGCTACGCCGGAAGTTCCGATGCTGCCGCCGCCCCGCTGTGCCGGCTGGCCCGGCGTAGAGGCGGTTCCGGTTTCGCTGGAAGCGGGGGCCGTATTTGCCGGATTCGCAGCGGCCGGGGTGGGGCTGTTTGCGCCGCCTGCCGGATTGGCCGGCCCGCCTGTCGCTCCTGGCGCTGCCCCGCCGGCCTGGCCCTGCCCGGGGTTGGCATGCGGGTCGAGCAAGGGTGATTTGCCGGTCAGGGCGGGCGCTTTGTCGGGGTAATTCATCAGCAAGGCCAGTATGGCCTTGGCGGCGGCTCCCAGCGTCGTAGGAGCCGACGGCGTGGAAGACGTGGCGGGTTGATTGCGCGCAGCAAGCAGCCCTTGCTGCGCATCGAGCTTGGTTTTGTCGACCGTCTGGCGCAATTGCCTTTCGGTTTGTTCCAGCACCTTGTCGACGCCGCTGCGGGAATCGCGGGTTGCGTTATTTTGCGCCAGGTCGGGGCTGAGCGTCTGCCCGGGCTGGCTGACGGCGTCCGGCCTGGCTCCGGAGGCAAGGTTGGTCTGTTGCGCTAAGGTTGTGCCAAGCACGGCGTCCAGCCGCTGCACCAGCAGGGTGCCCAGGGCTGAGGGGCCGCTGATGCTCATGGCTCAGTTCGGGCGGAGGCGCAGTAGGTTTCCAGAACGGCCTGGTGACGCTTCATATTGCCAAGCAAGGCTCCCAGACGGGCCAGTTCGGGCGTGGCAAGATCGCGGATGCGGGCGTCGTCGTCCAGGATTTTGGTCAGCAGGGATTTGCGGGCGTCCTTGTCGCTTTGATCCAGCGGCGCAAGGGTGCGTAGCTGCTCGACTGCGTCATGGTAGAGCTTGCCCAATGCGATAACGCCGTTCCAGTCGCTGGACTGGGCATGCTGCAGCATTTTCCCGGACAGGTCAGCGATGATTTCGTATTGAAGCAGGATGGAAGCGGAAGTAGTCGTCATAAGGTGGTTGCCGCGCGATGGGTGCCTGGCTGGGTTGGGTGGATGTTTCATTGCGTCAACGCCGCGGCCAGGCTGAGCGTGCGGTATGGGTGATTACAGCGACGACGCTTCGGAGCGGCTGGGATCCACGGATGTCCGCCATGCATCGCCGATTTCGGTCAGAAGGCGATCCGCCAGATTCAGTTTGGCGAGATCGGTGTTGAGATTTGCCAGCAGCAGGTTGCGAATGATCAATTCGTAGGTCGCGGTAAGGTTGGTGGCAAGCTCGCCGCCCGCTTCCATGTCGATACTGGCTTTCAGGCCCGAATCCACGATGTCGATGGCTTTCGAGATTGCCATGCCTCGGCCTTCGGTATTGCCGTTTTCCATGTAAAGCCTGGCTTTGGCAATGGCCGCCTGGGCGCCGTCGAACAGCAAGGTAATAAGGTGTTCGGGGCTGGCGCTGAACACCTGGGTTTCCAGGCCGATGCTGGCATAGGCCTGGGCCGAACGCGATCGGCGCGCGCCTTGAGGTAGGGAGTAGGTCATTATTTGCTGCTATTGGCCAGCGCTGCCAACTGAGTGGTCAGGTAGCTGCTGATGTTGTTCATTTGCGCAACGGTAGTGTCCAGGGCGGTGAACTGCGCGGTGTACACCGCCATTTTGGCGTCAATGCGCGCGGAGGTGTTGTCGTATTGCTTTTGCAGGTCGTCAATGGTGTCGTTGGCGCCGTCGGTCGCCGCGGCGATGTACCCGTTGGTGCTCAGGTAGCTGTCGGCCATGGTGGCCAACTTGGATGCCACGCTGTCGTCGCCCGTGAACAGGCCTTGCACATCGGGAAGATGATCTTTCAGGGCCGCCGCCAGCTTGTCGCTGTCGACGCTGAGCACGCCCGTGGTCGGGTTCGAGGTAATGCCCAACTGGGACAGCGTGCGCACCGAGCCCGAGGGCAGCGCGACATTCAGGACGTCGTGGAATTGGGTTTGCACGCGCCGCGCCAGCGAGTCGCCCGTCAGGGCGCTGCTGGTTTGCGTCTTGACATCGTAGGACGTCAGCGTCTTGATGGTGTTTTGCAGGTTGTTGTAGGCCGTGACGAATGCGTTGATGGCCTTGGTGGCGGCCGAGTCGTCGCGCGACACCGTCAAGGTATTGGTGGCCCCCGCGTCGGCTTGGGTCAGCGAAAGCGTAATGCCGTCGATGGCGTCGTCGATCGTGTTGCTTTGAGCGGAGATCTCGATGCCGTTGATCTTGATGGAAGCATTGGTGGCGGCTGTTTCGGCGATATTGGCGCTGGGGTTGGCCTGATCGAAGCCGATGATGTCGTTCAAGGTATCGTTGCCGGCCACCGAGATGGACTTGACGGCGGCGTCGGTGCCGGTTTCCGAGCTGCTCAGGAGCAGGCGGTATGGGGTTCCGGAGCCATCGTTGACGATGGTGGCTTGCACGCCCAGCGAAGAATCGGCGTTGATGGCGCTGATCAGGCCGTCGAGCGAGGTGCTCTTGCCGGTCAGATCCAGGGTTTTTTGGGTGCCGTCGCCCAGCGTGATGGTAATGACGCCGTCCGCGCCGTTGGCGTCCGTGCGGCTGGCCTGCCCGTTGGTGACCAGAGTCTGGTTCGTGGCCAGGGCGTTGACTGTAATGGAGTATTTGCCCGCAATGGCGCCGGCCGCCGCGGTGGCGGTCAGGCCGCTGCCGCTGACGTTGGTTTTGAGCGCTCCGAAAGTCGAGGCGTCCGTCAGGGCGGTTCCCGCGGCCTGCAGGGCGGCGATACTGTTTTTTATCTGGCCGTAGGCCGAAAGGCGGTTCTGTGCAGTCGTCTGCTGGGCCTGGATTGCCGTCAGCGCGGTGTTTTCGTTGTTGCGTAAATTGGTGAGCAGATCGTCCAGGGGCAGACCCGAACCTACGCCGATTGAAGAAACGCTTGCCATATTAAATAAATCTCCCGATGACTGCATTGTCGCGTAGTCGATATGGGTTCAATGCGTGCGACAACCATGCTAAACCCAGTTATTTTGTTCATTTGCCTTGTCGTTGAAGCGATCAGAAGGGCTTCCGGACTGTGCGGCGACCTTGGGCGTTACGCCTGGGTGCTTATGCTTTTTCCCTGCAGTTGCACAATCATCTTGGCCACCCGGATGACGGCGTCGCTGGGCACGGTGCGCAGCACCTCGCCTGTTGCGTTGTCGACAATGGATACCACCACGCGTTGCGCATCCGGATCCACATTGAAGCGCATTCCCGTCGACCAGGCCTGCATGCTGTTGTTCAGTTCTTCCAGGGCCTTGTCCAGCGGCAATTGGATGCTGTCCGGCGAGGACTGCTGTGGTTGCGCATCTTTGGATAGTTGAGCGCCCAGCGTTTCGCCGGCTGCCGTAACCTGTTGCGCCGGCTCGGGAAAAACAGTGGGCCGTTCGATTTCCGCCGGCAACGGGTTGATGGGGACGGATGCGGCGGATGCAATCGGGTTGACCATTGACATGTCTCCTGTGGGTCCGGGATGCAACGAGCTTTCCAGCGCCTTAACGGTACTTTTGCGCGAAACTTTAGGCCCGGGCGTTTCAATCAGGCGAATAGCCAATGAATTTCGGGACAGCTTCAGCCAATCCCGACGCGGAAACCAGCGAGAATAGAGGCTCTGTTCATTTTTGTGTCTTGTTTACGCATGCCGACTTCCGAAGACCAAATGGTCGGGCAATACGCTCCGATGGTTCGCCGTCTGGCCTTGCAGCTTATTTCGAGATTGCCGGCCAGCGTCGAGCTCGACGATCTGCTGCAGGCAGGCATGATGGGCTTGCTGGATGCAGTCAGGCGTTATCAGCAGACGCCCGACGCCCAGTTCGAGACTTACGCCGTCATGCGCATCCGCGGAGCCATGCTGGACGAGTTGCGCTCCCAGGACTGGCTGCCGCGCAGCGTACGCAGCAAAATCAAAAATATCGAGCAGGCCATGCATCAATTGGGCCATCGGCTCATGCGCCCGGCCACCGAGTCCGAAATCGCAGAGGAAATGCACATCTCCTTGCCCGAATACCAGGAATTGCTGGAGGATGCGCGGGGCGTGCAGGTTATCCATTACGAGGACTTGTCCCGCAATCAGGGCGACTTCAGCGATAGCCTGGATCACCCGCAGTTGCAGTCCGAAGCGGCGGGGGAATGGTGCAACCCCTTGAATATGCTGATGTCGGACGGCCTGCGCCAGGCTCTCGTCGATGCCATCGGCAATTTGCCCGAACGCGAGCGGCTTTTGCTGTCGCTGCAATTCGAGCAGGATCTGAACCAGAAAGAGATCGGCGCGGTCATGGGCATTACCGAAGGGCGGGTGTCGCAGTTGCGTTCGCAGGCGGTAGCCCGCATCCGCGCCGCGCTGGCGCGCAATTTCTGGGACGAAAGCCCGGGCGAACAGGCGCTTCAGGGGCTTTTGTAATCCGGGGCGGCGAAAGGCGCTGCCTTATAATGCAGGATTGCTGTCCTAGAGAATCAAATTGGATTACGTTACCTCCTGCAAATTGCCCACGCCTTGGGCCATGTTTCAGTTGCACGGCTTTGTCGTCCCTGAAACCGGCAAAGAGCACGTCATGCTTACGCTGGGCGATGTCGGCAACGGCGAGCCCGTGCTGGCGCGGATTCACTCTGAATGCCTGACCGGCGACGGCCTGTTCAGCCAGCGCTGCGACTGCGGCGCCCAACTGGAAACCGCCCTCGAGATGATCGCCGCCGAAGGGCGGGGCGCCTTGCTGTATTTGCGCCAGGAAGGGCGGGGCATCGGCCTGCTCAACAAGATCCGGGCCTACAACCTTCAGGATCAAGGGGCCGATACGGTCGAGGCCAACGAGCAATTGGGTTTCCCCGCCGACATGCGCCGCTACGATTTATGCAAGCCCATGCTGGACCACTTCGGCATTACCCGGTTGCGCTTGCTGACGAACAATCCGCGCAAGGTCGATGCCCTGCGCGAACTGGGCATCGACGTTGCCGAGCGCATACCGCTGCAGGTCAATCGCAATCGCTATAACGAAGGGTATCTGCGCACCAAGGCGGTCAAGCTTGGCCATTTGTTCAAGGGTTACCTCGTCGAAGAAGACTAGGCGGCTAGAGCACGGAAACAAATGAAATGAACGCCTGGTATATTCTGCCCAACGGCAATGTCAAGCATTTGGACGGGCTCGAGCTGCAGCCCGAGCTGGACTGGCTGCCCACCGACGCCAGTATCGAGTTTTATGCGCAGGCCCAGCGCGAGGCGGGCTGCAGCGAGGTGCAGATCATGCAGCGCATCATCGGCCTGGCCTTCGAGGGCGAACAGTGGGTCAAGGACAACCTGGAATAACCCGCTAAAGCCGGATTTCGTCGGCCATGAACCGCATCTTGAAATGCCTGCCTTTTATCGTGCCCTGGCCAAGCTTGTCGAAGGCCTGATCCGCGATGCGCCGATCCAGCGCCACGAACGTCACGAAATCGAACACATTGATCTTGCCGACCTGTTCGAAGGCGAAGCCCGCGTCCTTGGTCAGGGCTCCCACCAGGTCGCCCGCGCGCAGCTTGTCTTTTTTGCCGCCTTGTATGCATAGCGTCACCATGGGCGCCTGCAGCGGTTTTCCCTTGCCCGGCTTGAGCTGATCCAGGCGCGACCAGGCAATCGGTTTGCCTTGGTAGGCCTCGATCAGCGCCGCCCAGCGCATTTCGGCGGGGGCGACCAGGCTCAGCGCCAGCCCTTTGGCCTGGCTGCGGCCGGTGCGGCCTATGCGGTGGACATGCACCTCGGCGTCCGGCGTGATGTCGACATTGATCACGGCGTCCAGCGACTGGATGTCGAGGCCGCGTGCGGCCACGTCCGTCGCGACCAGCACGGAACAGCTTTGATTCGAAAACTGCACCAGAACGTCTTCGCGTTCGCGCTGTTCCAGGTCGCCGTGCAGGGCCAGCGCCGAGAAGCCCCTGTCGCGCAGATCCAGCGCCAGTTCGCGAACCTGCGCCTTGGTGTTGCAGAAGGCCAGGGTGGACGTGGGCCGGAAATGAGCCAGCAGCTTCGCCACGGCGGCGTTGCGCTGCGCGGGATCGATTTCGTAGAAATGCTGTTCGATACGGCTGTCGTCGTGCTGGGATTCCAGCCGGACTTCCTGGGGACGGTTCAGGAAGCGGGCGCTGGCCTTGCGGATGTTATCGGGATACGTGGCCGAAAACAGCAGGGTTTGCCGGCGCGTCGGGCAGGCCTTGGCGATGGCGACCATGTCGTCGTAAAAGCCCATGTCCACCATGCGGTCGGCCTCGTCCAGTACGAGGGTCTTGAGGCCCGACAAATCGACGCTGCCGCGTTCGAGGTGATCCATCAGTCGGCCCGGCGTCGCCACGATGATGTGCGCGCCGTGCTGCAGGGATTCGATCTGGGGGCGGATGGCCGCGCCGCCGCACAGCGTGAGTATCTTGATGTTGTCGATCGCGCGCGCCAGCCGCCGCAGCTCGACGGCCACCTGTTCGGACAGCTCGCGGGTGGGGCACAGGACCAGCGCCTGGGTGCCGAACCACGCTTGTTTCAAGGTATGCAATATGCCCAGGCCGAAGGCGGCGGTCTTGCCGCTGCCGGTTTTTCCCTGTGCGATCAAGTCTTTGCCGGCCAGTATGAACGGCAGGCTTTGCGCTTGTATGGGCGTCATGCTGCGATATTCGAGGCGTTCGAGGTTCTCGAGTATGGCGGGCGAAAGGGGAAGGCTGGAAAAAAGGGGGGAGGTCACAGAGCGGCACGGCCAACGTTGGAGAAGAAGGCCAATTTTAGCAGGCGCAATGCCGGCATCTTGCCGCACCGCCTGTGACAGGGTTTGCCGCCGGCCCGAGAGGGATGGCGGCTGGCTGGTTGGGAGAGGGTCAGGCGGCTTGGGCCTCGACGCCGGCGCTGGTGTTCAAGCCGGCGATCGATTGAGCGGCGGTCTGCAGTGCGGCGTTCCTGGGGGCGTCGCCCATGTTCACGCCCTCGGCGCGCACGAATTCCACGTTCTTGATGCCGAAGAAGCCGAAAATGGTTTGCAGATAGCTTTCCTGGTGTTCGAGCGCGCGGCCGCCTTCGGTGGTGGAGTACACGCCGCCGCGCGTGGAGGCGACGATGACGCGCTTGCCGCCGGCCAGGCCTACCGGGCCGTTTTCCGTGTACTTGAAGGTTCGGCCCGCCTGGGCGATACGATCGATCCAGGATTTCAGCTGGCTGGGGATGGTGAAGTTGTACAGCGGCGCGCCGATGACGACGACGTCCGCGTTCAGGAATTGCGATACGAGCTGCTCCGACAACACATTTTCGCTGCGCTGCGCGTCGGACAGATCCGCGCCTTGCGGAAAGCGAAAGCCCAGCGCGTCGGCGCCGAGGTGGCCGGGAGTCTTGGCGGCCAGATCCAGGTAATCGATTTCGACATCGGGATGGTTGGCCTGCCATTGAGCCACGATGCGGCGGGTCAGGTCTCGGGATACGGAGGCGTCGCCGGTAATGGCGGAGTCGATGTGTAGAAGTGTCGTCATGGTTGTGATGTGCTGTTGCTGAATGGGTTGCCCGGGGAATGGGTATGGAAGTATTGTATGAATTGCGACATTCCTTGATAAGCCGGCAATTTTGCGATAGATTGTCTCGTTTATGGTGCTAATTGTCTTGGCGCCGATGGATGTGGCGCCATGGTGGTGGCTGGAGTGCGATGACGGATTTGAACGATATGCAGTATTTCGCCAAGGTGGTCGATTGCGGCGGGTTTTCCGCGGCGGGGCGGGCCCTGGGCTTGCCCAAGTCCCGTTTGTCGCGGCGCATTGCCAATCTGGAGGCCCGGCTTGGCGTGAGGCTGCTCAATCGCACTACCCGCCGTTTATCGTTGACGGCGGCCGGCGAGCTTTACTACCGCCATTGCGTCGCCGTCTGCGACGAGGCGCAGGCCGCCGCCGAGGCGATCGCCCAAGTGCAAAGCGAGCCGCGCGGCACGGTTCGCGTTACTTGCCCCAACACCCTGGCGCAAACCCTGGTGGGTCCCTTGCTGCCCGGCTTCCTGGCCGCCTATCCGCATGTGCAGATCAATATGGAGGTCAGCAACAGGGTGGTGGACTTGGTCGAGGAGGGCGTGGACGTGGCGCTGCGGGTGCGCACTTCGCTGAGCGACAGCGGCAGCCTGATTGTCAAGCAACTGGGGCGTACGCACTCGCTACTGGTGGCCAGTCCGGCGCTGCTGCAGGCGCAGGGGGCTCCCCATGTTCCGGCCGACTTGTCCCGCATCGATACCGTCGCCATGTCGGCGGTCGACGGCAAGGCGGTATGGCGTTTATTCGCTCCTACAGGACGCGATACCCAGGTCGAGCATCGTCCCCGCTACGTGGCCGACGACTTGCTGACGCTCAAGTTTGCCGCCCTGGCCGGGACGGGCGTATGCGCGCTACCCGATTATTTATGCAGCCGGGAACTGGAAGACGGCCGCCTGGAGGCCGTGCTGCCGGACTGGAGCCTCGAGCCCGCCTATCTGCATGCCGTTTTTCCGTCGCGGCGCGGGCTGATGCCCGCGGTGCGGTCGTTTCTGGATTATCTGGGCGAGCATGTCGCGGCGGTTTCCGAGCGCTGCGCAAAACTGGCCGACCGATCCGAAGCCTGCTGAGGCATGATTTGCCGGCCAGCGGGCTATGGCTGCGAACCAAGGCGTTGACTGTATTAATAACGTAGCGCTGCTGCGGAAGGACGGCGGCAATCCGTCAGAACCGCCCGGCCTGGAAGTCGGTGACGGCCTGGACCAGTTCTTGCTGCGTGTTCATGACGAAAGGTCCGTATTGGGCGATGGGCTCGCCCAAGGGTTGGCCGGCAATCAGCAGCACGCTGGCCGAACCCTGGCTTTCCAGCACGACGCCATCGGCCTGAGGGTCGTTGCCCAGAATGGCCATGTGCTGAACCGGCACGTTCTGGCCGCCGATGCTGACATTGCCGCGATACACGTAAATAAAGGCGTTGGCCGTGGCCGGCAGCTTTTGGCTGAAGCTTGCGGCCGAATCGAAATGCACGTCCAGATACAAAGGCTCGGTAACCGGGCGCTGCATGGCGCCTTCCACGCCGTGGCTATGGCCCGCCACCACCCGCACCCTCACGCCGTTGCCGAGGCGAGCCTCGGGGATGTCTTCGTTCTGGATGTCGCGATAGCTTGGCTCGATGAGCTTGTCCCGGGCAGGCAGGTTGAGCCATAGCTGGAAGCCTTCCATGCGGCCTTCCTCTTGCTCGGGCAGTTCCGAGTGCACCAGGCCGCGGCCCGCCGTCATCCATTGCACGCCGCCGTTTTGCAGCAGGCCTTCGTGGCCGTGGCTGTCGTTGTGGCGCATGCGGCCGGCAATCATGTAGGTCACGGTTTCGAAACCGCGATGGGGGTGGTTGGGAAAGCCGGCAATGTAGTCGTCGGGGTCGTCGCTGCCGAACGCGTCCAGCATCAGGTAGGGATCCAGCCGTTTCTGCAGATTGCCGCTGATGACGCGCGTAAGCTTTACGCCGGCTCCGTCGGAAGTGGGCATGCCGGTGACGAGCCGTTCGATTTTGCGGGGGTGCGTTACGGCTTCCGGCTCGGATGGGGTGGGAGAGGTGGTCATGATGGGGGCGTCCGCGTATGAAAGCCGAAAGGAGGCATGACGTCGATTATAAGGCGCGGCGAGTGTTCGGGGGGAAGCCTGCGAGGTTTGTTCATCGTTGCGATTTCGCCGCATGACATGGCGGGATTGCGTTTTTATTGATTCAACCTCGATAAATAAATTATTATCAAGTTTCTTAATGATAATGATTCCCATTCTTAAAACAAGCTGAACGTCGATGCGGATGCCTCCGACCCGGGGCGCGCGCACCGTTCGTCCATCGTTACCCTTCAAAAGAACGCTCATGCACTCCATGCCCAAACTCAAGCCCTTGCCGCTGACGCTAGCCCTTGCCATCGCTTTCTGCGGCGCGACAGCGCAGGCGCAGTCCGATACCGGCGCCAATGTCGAAAAACTCGGAAGCATCACGGTGCAGGCCAGCGCCGATGCTTCTTCCAAGGGGCTTTCCGCGCCCTTTGCGGGCGGGCAGGTGGCCAAGGGCGGGCGCATCGGCGTGCTGGGCAATCTGGACACCATGAGTTCGCCGTTCAGCAACACCGAATACACCAGCCAGCTGATTCAGGATCAGCAGGCCGCCAGCGTTGCCGATATCTTGCAGAACGATCCGGGCGTGCGCGTTGCGCGAGGCTATGGCAACTACCAGCAGCTCTACATGATCCGTGGGATGCCCCTGTATTCCGACGACATCACCTACAACGGGCTGTATGGCTTGCTGCCGCGCCAGTATTTCGCCAGCGAGTTCATCGAGCGCCTGGATGTCTTTCGGGGCGCCAATGCTTTCCTGAATGGCGCGGCGCCCGGCAACAGCGGGTTGGGCGGGGCCATCAATGTCGTGCCCAAGCGGGCTCCGAACCAGGATCTGACCTCGGCCACCCTGGGCTGGGAAAGCGGCGGCCAGGGGTATGGCAGCTTCGACCTGGGCCGGCGTTTCGGCCCCGACGGCAGCACCGGCGTGCGTCTGAATGCCGTGCGCCGCGACGGCGGCACGACGGTCGACGACGAACATCGCGAACTGACCGCCGTTGGCCTGGGCCTGGACTGGCGCGGCGAGCGCACGCGTTTGTCGGCGGACTTCGGCTACCAGGATCATCGCCTCAAGCGCAGCCAGCCCAGCGTCACTTTTGCTTCGGGCTTGCCGATTCCTTCGGCCCTCGACGCCAGCACCAATCTGGCGCAGGACTATACCTATTCCAACGAACGTGACTTTTTCGGCACCTTGCGCGGCGAATACGACATTACCGACAACCTGACCGCCTGGGCCGCCGTGGGCGCGCGCAGCAGCAAGGAATCCAGCTTGCTGGCCAACCCCACGGTTCAGGATGCCGCCGGCAATGCCACCATGAATGCACTGGAAACCGCGCGCAAGGATTCGATACGCACGGGCGAGCTGGGTGTGCGGGGTAAGTTCCATACGGGAAGCGTCGGCCATACGGTGACGGCTTCGGCCAATTTCTACAGCCTCGACAGCCGCAATGCCTACAACTACTACGACACGACCAACACCAATGTCTACAACCCGACTACCCAGCCTTTGTCGGCCATCGAGATCCAGGGCGGAAATCTGGGCGATCCACGGATCACCCAGTCCACCCGCAATACCAGCTTGGCCCTTGCCGATACGATGTCGTTTGCGAACGACCGGGTGCTTTTGACGCTGGGCCTGCGCCACCAGCGCATCAAGAACCAGTCCTACGACTACAACACGGGC
>CALMPB010000097.1 GCA_937871985.1 uncultured Burkholderiaceae bacterium | reverse complement strand
CCACACGTCATCTACGATGTCGCTGACCCTTCAACTGCGATGTCGCTGTGCACGCTATGGTCGCGGCCGAAGAGGCGTTCCGCCGTGAGCGGTCGATTCCTGAGATCGGACTGGGCTGGGTTTCCGAAGTCGCCCTCCTGGACCTCGTTCGCACCCTATGGCCCTCGGCGGTTCACCAATGGCGGCCGGCCTTCCTCGGCATGCAGTCCGTCGATATCCATGTGCCGGAGCTGGGCCTTGCAATCGAGTATCAGGGACAGCAGCACTACGCGCCCGTGGCGCTCTTTGGCGGCGAGGAAGGGCTCAAGCTCACCCAATTGCGCGATGAGAAAAAGCGGGGGCTCCTGGCCCGTCACGGTGTGCGGCTGCTTGAATGGCGGTTCAATGTACCAATCACCAGGGCGGAGCTGGTAGCTCAGCTCGCAGCGATGGAAATCCTGGTCCCGGACTAGCTCGCGAGCGTCTTCTGCCGTGGGCCGTTCATCTCATCGACATCGCAGGCGCACTCGTGATCTTAAAGAGTCGGCGGTTCGACATCCGGTGGATTCATGTAGGCCCTAAAGCCCTCAAGATCCTCGTCGCTCGGGTTCTCCAACTCCGGGATATATCGGATGGTCTCTGCGACCTCCCTGCGCGAAACATAGTCGATGATGGCGCCACCGTTGCTCAGCTCATACTGCATCGCGCCGCAGTGGCGGTCGACTGTGGCCCGCCCGGGCGCGAAGGCGATGGGCTTCTTGTTCCCCTTCTTGCTCACCTCATGCTTGGCGAGCGCGACGCGCAGGAACTCGAGCCTGGTGAAGCCCATTTCCGTTCGGCGGAGGTCGATCCGCATCTGATCGACGAGCTCTGGTCGCTCCTGCGCGTCGCGAAGCTGCTGGGCCCGAAGTTCCCGGTCGTAGTGCCGGTAGCCGAGTTCCCGTGCGAGGTTCGTCGCCTTCAGGCTGATCCCTCCATTTTCCGCGAGCTTGATCACCTCTTCGCACCGCTGGCGCCATGTGCGCAGCAGTTCATAGGCGGCATAGATCCACATTGGCGTCAGCGCGGAGAGCTGCGCCATCCGGCCGCGCGGCGGTTCATCATCGAGCTGGCGTTCCAGAATCTCCTGCTCAACGCGGTTGAGCATGTTGTCGACCAGGCACAGCTGGCTCGCCTGCATGGCCAGAAATGGGTTCTCGCCAAACCCGGCGAGTGTCATCAGGGCCTCGTAGAGCTCGGCGTGGCCGATGTCCGCTACTGGACGATAGCGAGGCTCGTCCTCCATCTCATCGGGATAAGGTTCGTAGTCCACGCTCAGTCCTTTCGCGCAGGCCGCGCTAGCGACAGTGCAGATATGTGGAGCCTCACGAGACCTTCTCCCGGAGCCACGACGACAATCCTGCATCGAGGATCATCCGCGCGAGTCGCTGCGGCCCGAGCAGGATCACGCCTTCCGGCCCCCCGTTCTCCGGGATGTTGCCGGTATGCCAGACGAAAAACATCCGGTCATACGCGTCAGCTTCGGCGAGCCGACCGACATAATCGTCGAGCGACGCCCGCGTGGCCTGGGATTTCACCTGCACGAAGGCCCGTTCGGCGGTGCTCGGAAGCACCAGTTCGAGATCGATCGTCTTCTGGGTTCGGCCAACCTGGCTGAGCCGGCGCCACCCGCTGCTCGAAAAGACGAGATCGACCAGCAATTCAAAATCCTGCCAGGTCAACAATCGCATCAGGGGAATGATCGCCGCGGTGAGGGCGCGTTCCGCCTCTTCGGCTGCCGCCACCTCTGGAGATAATTCATCGCTCAGTCGGCGCAGCAGATAGTCGGCCGCGCCCACGTCGCAGATCGTCCCGCGAAACATCTGGACCTTGAGCAATCGCCCGGAGAGCCGATCGGTCGTCAGCAGGCTCCCGCCGATCGATGTGCTGTGCCAGCCATCGAGCGTCGCGCGGCGGTGGCTATTGTCCGACAGGATCTCAATGTCGCCAGCCGGCCGGCACCAGTAGAGCAGGCCGCCGACAAAGGTGATGAAGATGGTATCCTCGGCGCTCTCGTAGAATGCCCGAATCTGCTTCACATCGCGGGTCGCCGCGCCAGCGTCCCCCCGGCGCTCCTTCATCGCTTCCCAGACGCCCGACCAGTCGCCCGCTACGCAAAGATCGTGCGGCGCCTCGCGATAGCCAAAGCGCAGCACGCCGTCGCGGATGCTCTCGGCCTCCCAATCGCCGCCCCGGCCGAGCTTGATGTAATAGACGTTCGTCGCCGCGACTGCGGTCATTCAATCCCCCTGTTTGGCGCCGGGCTTTTCCGATCAACCTGCCCGAGCATCGCACGCTATACCTTCGCTGTAGAAAAGATATTGAAGAGATTGTCCGGTTCAGAGTGCGGCAAAATTGGGGGGGCAGATGACCAAGGCAAACGGTAACGCGCATCGCAAGAAATCGTCGAAGCCCTACAATGAGCGCACCGATCTCGAAAAATTGCAGTCACAGTGGACCAAGTTATCCGGACTACACCTTCGAGAAGAGCCATCTGCGGCGATTGTCCGTTGCGCGACGGCAGCGGAGA
>CALMPB010000096.1 GCA_937871985.1 uncultured Burkholderiaceae bacterium | reverse complement strand
GATAAAAAACACGATGCTGTCAGTCATGAATGCTCACGCGTAAGTTGGAATGTCGAAAACCTAGTGGGCTGTCTGGTTGGTTCGCGCATTTAAAATTAGCCAAACAGCTCACTAAGCCGCTTCGCCGTTGTAGTCGCCCGTCGAGGCGGGAATGCGCTCGATCTGCACCGCCGCGATGCGCCGGCCGTCGAGCCGCAATACTTTAAACCTGTATAGCGCGTGCGGCTGTTTCAGTTCGCAACTGTCGCCCGGGTCGGGCAAATGGCCGAAACGCTCCAGCAAATAGCCGGCCAGCGTCGTATAGCCCTCGTCATCGTCGACCAGGCCCTCGGTATTCAATACCTGCTCCAGGTGGTGCAGATCGGCCGCGCCATCGACGCGCCAATGGTTTTCGTCCTGCTCGATGATGTCGGGAGCCTCGTCCTCGTCGGGGAACTCGCCGGCAATGGCCTCGAAGACGTCGATGGGCGTCACCACGCCTTCGATGGCGCCGAACTCGTCTGTCACCAGCACCAGCTGCCCATGCGCGCGCTTGAGCGTTTCCATGACGCGCAGAATGCCCATGGATTCGTGCACGATGACGGGATCGCGCAACCGCGACAGCCGGATGCTGCCATGAGTGATGAGGTCGGCCACCATCTCTTTGGCGCGGCCGATGCCGATGACCTCGTCCAGCGAACCGCGGCATACCGGGAAAAAGCTGTGCGGCGTCTTGATGATTTGCTGGCGCAGCACCTCGGGGTCGTCGTCCAGGTTGACCCAGGACACGTCATTGCGAGGGGTCATGATGGAGTTCAGGCTGCGGTCGGCCAAGGTAAGAACCCCGCTCACCATATTGCGCTCTTCGTCGCCAAAGACCTGAACCGGCGCGCCCTCGCCGATTTGCTCCTCGCGCTCGGGGCCGACCATGGGCCGCTTTCCAAGCATGCGCATGATCCCTTCGGCCGTGCGCTCACGCAGCGGCCGCCGCGCTTCGGCCCGGCGCAGATTGCGGCGGGCCATCTGGTTCAACGCCTCGATGAGCACCGAGAAGCCGATGGCCGCGTACAAGTACCCCTTGGGCACCGCGAAATCGAAGCCTTCCGCCACCAGCGAAAAACCGATGGTCAGCAAGAAGCAAAGGCACAATACCACCACGGTGGGGTGCGCGTTCACGAAACGGGTCAGCGGTTTGGAGGCAAACAGCATGACGGCCATGGCCACCACGACCGCGATCATCATGATGGACAGATGATCCACCATGCCGACCGAGGTAATGACCGCATCGATCGAGAAAATGGCGTCCAGGATGACGATTTGCGTCACGATGACGCCGAAACTGGCATGCAGGCGCTCGCCCGAGGCATGCTGAACCCGCCCTTCGATACGGTCGTGCAGTTCGACTGTTCCCTTGAGCAGCAGGAAGAACCCCCCGACGATCAGAATGATGTCCCGGGCGGAGAAACTGAACGGCCCCAGAAACGCCACCGGCTCGGTCAATTTTATGAGCCACGACATGATTGTCAGCAGCAGCAAGCGCATGATCAGCGCCAACGACAGCCCAAGTATCCGGGCCCGGTCGCGCAATTTGGGCGGCAGCTTTTCGACCAGAATCGCGACGAAAATAAGATTGTCGATGCCGAGAACAATCTCGAGAACGACCAGGGTGAGCAAACCGACCCATGCGGATGGGTCAAGCAACCACTCCATCAGGATGCTCCGTTAAAAACAAACGTAAATAGTAATCAAGAATGCCGGATTGCGCATTGGCGCGTCAGCGCGGCGGGTCTGGCCGCGCAGGCGCGTCGGCATGGAGCTCAGGACTGCAGATGGCCCAGCATGGGCGCAAACACCTTGGGAGTGGCGGCGATGACGCTGCCGGACTTCATCCAGGTTTGCTCGCCTTCCAGGTCGGACACCAGGCCGCCGGCTTCCAATACCAGCAGGGCGCCCGCGGCCATATCCCATGGCTTCAGGTGCATGCCGCAAAAGCCGTCCACCCGGCCGCAAGCCACGTAGGCAAGATCCAGCACCGTGGAGCCGATGCGCCGGACACTGGCGCACTCGGACAGCATGCCGGCGAACTTCGATGGCGAGGCCGTGCCGCCGGCGGAGCCGGGCACA
Organism: uncultured Burkholderiaceae bacterium; assembly: GCA_937871985.1. The sequence goes on along the minus strand of CALMPB010000096.1, from coordinate 38,167 downwards.
TGGGCGCCGATCAGGGCGTCGTGAAAACGAATCTGTCCCGAAACGCGGATGCGCCGGTCATTGAGAAAGGCCCCGCCGCCCCGGCTGGCGGTAAACATTTCATTGCGGGACGGGTCGTATATGACGGCCTGCGTGATTTGCCCGCGATGCGCCAGCGCAATGGAGACGGCGTAGATAGGAAAGCCGTGGATGAAATTGGTCGTGCCGTCGAGCGGATCGATGATCCATTGGTATTCGGCCTGGCCGCCCCCGGCCTGGCCCGGAGCCGGGTGCTCGCCGGATTCTTCGCCCAGGAAGCCGTGATCGGGATATGCCGTGCGTAAAATATCGATGATGGCTTCTTCAACTGCCCGGTCGACCTCGGTGACGTAATCCTTCGGGCCCTTGCGTGCCACCTGCACGCGTTCCAGATCGATGCTGGCCCGGTTGATGATCGTGCCAGCGCGGCGTGCCGCCTTGATGGCGGTGTTGAGCATGGGATGCATAAAATTCCGTATAAAACGAGAAAGTGCCGGTGTATGCCGTGCGGAAAAAGTACCATGCCCTGGGTACGACGCCGGGCGCATGCTCTCTGCCGCGCAAACTACTTGCACGTAAACTTGCTATTTTAAATGACATGAGCGCATTCTCTAAATGACCACGGATTCCTCCTCGAAAACCGCCCCCATTTTTTCCCGGGTGCGCTTCGTCATGGTGCACCCCAGCCACCCCGGAAACGTCGGCGCGGCGGCGCGCGCCATCAAAACCATGGGGTTCCACGACCTGCATCTGGTCGCTCCCCGCTATCCCGATATGTGCCAGCTTCCCGAAGCCCAGGCGCTGGCCAGCGGCGCCACCGACGTCCTGGCCGACGCCGGCATCACCGGCACGCTGGAAGAGGCGCTGGCGCCGGTCACGCTGGCCTTTGCCCTGACGGCCCGCGCACGCGATCTCGGCCCGCCGCCCTGCGACATCCGCGAAGCCGCGACGGCCAGCCAGGCGCATCTGCGCGACCACGAACATGGAAAAATAGCCATTGTGCTGGGCACGGAAAGATCCGGGCTCACCAACGAAGACATCGCCCGCTGCCAGCGCATTTGCCATATTCCGGCCAACCCCGAATACAGCTCGCTGAACGTGGCCCAGGCCTTGCAGCTGGCCGCCTGGGAATTGCGCTACGCCCTGGCTGTCGGAGCCAGCCTGCCTTTGCTGCCGTCAACCGACAAAGCCTCGCGTCCCGAAGGCAGCGAACCCGCGCCCAATGAAAAAGTCCAGGCTTTCCTGGCTCATTGGGAACAAGCCCTCGTCGCCCTTCAGTTCCTGGATCCCAGACACCCCAAAAAACTGATGCCGCGCATGCAGCACCTGTTTTCACGCAGCGAATTGAGCCAGGACGAAGTGGATATGCTGCGCGGCGTGTGCACCGCCATGATCAAGGCCGCCAGCCGCTGACGCCGGCCATGCATCGCCCAATGGACGCGATGCCGGCCAGCATTGCGCCGGCACGTCCGGCGCCGGGCGACGACTTGCCGCATCCGGCCCGTTCGCCGGATCGGCGCTTCAGGCCGCCTGGTCGGAGGCCGACGCCGTGACCTCGTGCACGGGAATGGGCAAGCGCAAGCCCGCATCCTGCAGCACCATCGCGGCGGAGCGATACAAGTCGAAGCGCAAATCCCAATAATCGCCCGCCAAGGCCCAGACCCGGATGGTGACGATCACCTTGCTGTCCCGGTACTCGCTGACCATGACCTGGGGCTTGGGGTCTCGCAAAACCCATTTGTGCCCCTCGAGCAGCCGGCCCAATTCGGACAGGGCCAGATCCAGGTCGTCCCCGTACCGGACGCCCACCTCGATATCCAGGCGTCGCGTGGCATTGCGGCTGTAGTTGATGATGGGATTGCCCCAGATGAGGCTGTTCGGCAAGGTTATGTAAGTGCCATCCGATTGCTTGAAAAGGGTCAGGAACAAGCCCACCTCTTCCACGCTGCCATCGGCCTTGCCCACCACGGATACCGACTCGCCGGCCCGGAGCGGCCGCAGCGCCAGCAGCATGATGCCGGAGGCGATGTTTTGCAGGGTTCCCTGCAGCGCCAGCCCGATGGCCAGCCCGGCGGCGCCCAGCACCGCGATGATGCTGGCGGTCTGGACGCCCAAACGGGCCAGAACGGCAACGAGCACGATAATGCGGATCGACCAGACCGTGACCGAATGGGCCATGGGCACGATGGTCATGTCGATCCTCGAAGAACGCTGCGCCAGCTTGCGCACCGCTCGCCCGGCCAAGGACGACAGCCACCAGCCCACCACCAGCATGAGCAACGTCATGAGCAGGTTCATCCCGATGAAATCCAAAATGGGCGCCGCCAACTTGAACCGGTTCCAAAAATCTTCCATATTGCCCCTCTTCAAGGATTGCCCTGAATTCGTTGTGCCATCATAATTCAAGCCAAGTGTTTGCGAAGATATTACAGACGTAAACGGATAAAACAACCTCCCCGGTTATCCACTCCGCCTGTGGACAAGCCCGCTGATAACCGGCCCCGTAGTTTAAATAGCCTTTAAGAATCAAAATATTGAAAACAACGTTCAAAAAACACCCAGGAAGCTGGTGACTTATCCACCAAAACTGTGGACAATTTCAAGGACAAGTCTTTAATTATCAAAAATATCGCTTCAATAACAAGGCATTAGGGCATGCGCATCCACACGTGCCAAGTACCGGACCCAGCCAGAGTCGTTAAAGTTTCAATAATTACCGTCGTTAACAGCCAGGCAACAAGCACGCGCCACATGATGTCAGGCTGTTAGCACTATAAGGGAGCCGTCGATGCGGTTGCGACTCATGCATCTAGAAAGCGTCTATACACGGATGTTCATCATCATGTGCGTCGCTTTCATACCAATCGTTCTGGGGCTGTGCTTCTATGTGTACCAACAGCATAATTACCTGGTCAGCTACACTCAGAAAACCAGCCAGAACTTCACGAACCTGGCCGCGCACGACGAAAGCGAGCTCTTCAACAGCACGCACACGCTTCTGCGCTCCATGGCCGCCGTGCCGCTCATCCAATCGGGCAATTGGCAACTGTGCAATAAATACCTGGCTTCCCTGCTGCAAAACCAAACCACTTACGTCAATCTGGGCGTCATTTCCCTGAATGGCGACGCCCTGTGCGAAGGCACGCGCAGCCAACAGGTGCTGGGCACCAACTTTGCGGATCGCGGATATTTCCAAAGGGCATTGGCCACGCACGGCATCGTGGCGGGCGAATACCAGATCGGCCGGCTGTCCAAAGAACCCATGATCATGGTCGCCATGCCGCTGGTCGGTCCGCATGGCAAAACCATGGGCGTGCTCTACGCGGCGCTGGATCTGAACTCCATCGCCCGAAACCGCCATAAAGGGCAACTGGCGGCCGACGCCCGCCTTACTGTACTGGATCGGGAAGGCACGGTGCTCAGCACCATCCCGGCCAGCCCCTATGTTGTCGGCAAGCCATTTCCCGAACCCGACATCCTGGCCCTGACCCAGGCGTCGGCCCAAAACGCCGAAATCGTCGCGCGCCCCGACAAAAGCAAATGGCTGATCAGCTACGCGCACGCAGGCCTGGACAACGACCCCAATGCCCTGACCCTCATCTACCAGGAACCCATTGCCTCGCTGCTGTACCAAACCAACAGGAACTTCTGGGCGGGCGCCGCCATCATCCTGACACTGACGGCCCTTGCCTTGCTGATAGGCTGGGGCGGCATCCAGGCGCTGGTCGGACGCAACGTGCGCTATCTGACCGCCGCCGCCCGGCGCTACGGCCAGCGTAAATTCAACACCCGCATCGGCAATATGCTGACCGGCACCGAATTCCAGGAAATCGGCCGGCGTTTCGACGCCATGGCGCGGGAACTGGGCAAACAGGAACGCCTGTGGGCCATGTCCATGCAGCGCCAGCAAGGCCAAAACCGCGTTTTGCGCATGGTGGCTCAAAACACCGACCTCGACGACACGCTGACCGAACTCGTCCGGTTCACCGAGGAACAAAACGAAGGCATCCTCGCAAGCATCATCCTGCTTGCCACCGATGGCCAACATGTCGAGTCGTGCATTGCGCCCAGCCTTCCCGCGTCGTTCGCCGAACAGCTCATCGGTTTGGCAATAGGCCCCAACACCGGGTCTTGCGGCACCGCCATGTACGAAAAGCGCGTCATCATCGCGCACGACATCAATCTCTCGCCCTATTGGGCCGACTACAAAAACCTGGCGCTGGACCAGGGCCTGCGGGCCTGCTGGTCGCATCCCATACTGTCTCCCGAAGAACGGGTTCTGGGCTCGGTCGCCATGTACAGCAAAACGCCCCGCCGGCCCAGCCTCGAAGACCTGCAGGCGGGCCAGATGGTCGCCGAGCTGGCCGCCGTGGCCATCGAGCACCGGCGCCAACGCCACACACTGCGCTATCAATCCCGCCACGACATGCTTACCGGGCTATACAACCGCACCGTGCTGGCCGATCACATTGCCCAAGCCATCAAAGAAGCCGCCACCACCGGCGGGCACGTCACGGTACTCGTCATGGACCTGGACGGTTTCAAGGAAATCAACGACACGCTCGGCCACCTTCTGGGCGACAACCTGCTCCGGCAGGTCAGCGAACGCCTGCGCTCCATCACCCACTTCGAAGCCGACATCGCTCGTTCCGGCGGAAACGAATTCACCTTCCTGATCCGCAACCGGGACAAAACCACCAGCATTCAGGAAATCATCGAAAGTACCCTGGCGCTCGTCAAACAGCCTTATCTTCTTGACGGCATACAAGTCCAGATCAGCGCCAGCGCGGGCGCCGCCCGCTACCCCGAAGCCGGGCTCGACGCCAATGCCCTGATGCTGCAGGCCGACAGGGCCATGCGCCAGGCCAAACTGGAAGGCAGCGGCTACGCGCTGCACGACCCCTCGGTGGAGGACACCGAACCGCAGCGCCTATTGATGCTGTCCCACTTGCGCAAAGCCCTGGCCAGCGACGAATTCATTCTGCACTACCAGCCCAAGCTCGACCTCGCCAGCAACCAGATCGTCGGTTTCGAAGCGCTGCTGCGCTGGCAGAATCCAGTGCGCGGCACCATGTGTCCCATAGAATTCATTCCCACGCTCGAGCTCAGCGACCTCATCCACCCGGTTACCCTCTGGGTCATTGAAAACGCCGTCAAGCAGTGCAAGGCCTGGCACGACAAGGGGTATCCGCTGATCATGGCGGCCAATGTTTCCGCCCGCAACCTTCTCGATCTGCAGCTACCCGAAAAAATCGGCGACATTCTTGCCAATTGCGGCCTGGATGCCGAGTTCCTGGAGCTTGAAATCACCGAAAGCTCCATCATTGCGGATCCCGACCGCAGCCTCAACGTGCTGAAACGCCTGCACGACATCGGCATACAAATTTCCATCGACGATTTCGGCACGGGCTATTCGTCGCTGGCCTATTTGCAGAAGCTGCCGGTCGACAGCCTGAAAATAGACCGATCCTTCGTCATGGCGGCCTCCCCCGAAACCGAAGGGCATTCCATCATCAGTTCGATCATCGGCCTGGCCCACAACCTTCGCCTGAGCGTCACGGCCGAAGGCGTGGAAAACGACGCCAGCCTGCGCCTGTTGCGGTACCTGAACTGCGACTACGCTCAAGGCTATTACATCAGCCGGCCCCTGGCCGCCGATGAGGCCCTGGCCTGGCTGCAGGAACACTCCACCTGGGCAAGCCCCAGGCAAGCCACCCCGACCACCGAATGACGGAATGGCAATAGCATCCCGCGCCACGGCCCAATGGCCGCACAACGTCGCAAAATTGCGACAAATTTGCTTTTTCAACTATAGGGAAGGCGCCAGCGATTGGTATACGTTAGACTTGTTCCACACCGGTCGCCCACAAACATTTTGACGACGGGCCCGGTAAAAACAGCTCGGACTTACAAATCTTCGTACGGAAGCAACTCCATTAATCGAGCCAGCACGGGCCAAGTGGTCAGCGCCTTTTGCAAGGCACTGTGTTCGCGCTGATCAAAATAACGGCTCGGGTCGATTTCAGGCAAGTGCGCACGCAACCGCTCGATGTCGCTGACCGCCCATTTGTCATTGTCATTCATTATGAACCGTCCAGTTGCCGGCGGCATTGCGCATGGCGTAGCCTTTCGCTGTGGGCAAGGTAACGATGCTTTCATTCTCGCCGACCATTGCCGTACGAGGCAGATTCGCGGAATATTGGACCAAGGGCGGCGCATCGGGCTTGAACGGACTATCGGCAACCATATTCGCCAGTAACTGCGCCAACGCCAGGTAACTACTGGGTGCGCTGATGACCTGCGTAGGCCCACGCTGGCCAGTAAAGTTGATCAAGCGCACGCCCACCGGCAGATTAATGATCTTCGGCGTAGGAATATCGCGCAACCCGGCAATCTGTCCCGGCTCACCTTCCAGCGCAGCGCCATGTTCAGGAACAAAAATCAAAACAGCTTTGCGCCCCGATGCCCGCACTACCGAGGCAAACTGATCAATGTCGGACATTAGCTTGGCCAGTCGTAGAGGGTACGACTGAAGGCTCGACATCTTCGAGCCAATCATATGATTGCCGTCGTGCAGCGTAATCGTGTTGTAGTACAAGGCAACCGGCCCCTGAATCTTTTGACGGGCGGCCCACCAGCGGTCAAGCACTGCAAGGTCGTCGCGTATCGGCGAATCATCAAAGGCTTTAATCGCGACCGGCACCCCTTCGAGCGACATCTTCTTGATACCGGGCACACCGATATTGCGCATCACATCGCCGATAAAATCGTCAAATTGGCCATCATGATTCAACGCAATTTGCGGCGTATATCCTTCTTGCTGCAAAGCCGAGAATATGTGACACTCTTGTGAATCAGGCTTGTAAATATCTTTATGCGAGGTTTGCCCACAATCGGCGCGCAGCAACCGGATAGCCGCCGGACCACTGTAGCTGACTGCGCCGCTGAAGTGCGTGAAAAGATAATCAAAATGGCTTAGAAGCGGATTATCCAAGGCTTTGGCAACCTTGAGATCATCCCACGACAATGAGCAGATGTGCACCATGATAATGTCAAACCGCGCATCGGCCCGAGGATCGGCAGGCTTGAAAGCAACCCGTCGTGGCGCTTCGGTTTCCCGAAAATGCTTAAGCGACGCTTCGTAATTGCCGCCAACCACACTTAGGGTACCATCGTCCACGCCCGCCGCCACCGCACCGGCCACAACGGGGCTTGCACGCAGGCTTAGTTTTGCATCAATAAAATGCCAAAGCGGTATCGAAATAAACGCAATAAGCACCAAAGAACTAAAGCGGATCCAACGATTCAGCACGTAATAGATCACAACGGCCAGTGCACCCGTCCACAGTAAACGAACAGGCACAAAACGTTCGGCCAATTCACGCAAATAGCGCGAATCGAACTTCAAGATGCCGCCCAACTGTTCAAGCGCATGAGCGAACGGCGGCAGAGACGACTCGTAGTACATCAAGGGAATTGCAACAGCCAGGGCCACCAAAAAACGTACAGCACGAATCCAGCGACGCTCGATAGGCAAAACAAGGATCAGGATCAACGTAATGTTGACCCCCCAAAGAGGGACCAGATTCCCCTTGAAATACAGAAATAATTTAAGCAGGAAATATAGATTCCAGGTAGCCACGTCTATCTCTCGGATGAATGATTTTCACGTCTGCCGCCGGCCCAACGCCAACAACCCCCCTATCGAACCGAGCAGATCGCCACCCAGTTTTACATACCCTTCAAAACCCATCACGACCACTTCCGTCAGGCTGCGTAAAGGCAGATCCGGCACGTTGTCCACATCGGTCTCAAGCCACGCGTCAGCCCGGCCAAACGTGCACTGAATCAGCTCTCGCTCTTTTTCCGCCGATAACGAAGCGAACTCCACCCCCATGCGGTTGCCGATGGACCGGACCACATGGCCCTCGAAATGGAATTGCCGCTCGCCCAGGCCCAGGCAAACACCCAGAGGCGTCCCTTGCTCGAGCGACAAAGGTTCGGGCAACGTCAGCCCAAAGCCTCCGGTCGAGTAATCCGAAGTATGGCAGGCGATGGCATGGCCGTCTTGCAGCAACAACGTAGCGGCAATCCGCATGGGATTGCGGTGGGCGCCGCGTATCTGCCGAGTTTCGCGCGACACTGAAATCGCCGCGCCCAGCATAATCATGTTGTAGATCGTCCAAAACACGTTGATTACGACCGTCGATGTTTCGTTCATGCCCCAGTAAAATCGCATTACGCCAAAGCCCAGCGCCACCAAATTAATCACAGCAAGAATCAGATAGGGCATGGATATGCTCCAGTCCCGATAACTATGCTCAACCTGGCCGCCCTTGCTGGTGACGTTGAACTTGCCATGATTGGGGCTGAAGAAAGCAATGGTTGTCGGCAGAATCACATACCAGGCCAGCACCGACTCATAGACCTCCGCCCAGAACGAGTGGCGGAATTTACCTTGAACGCGTGAATTCGCGATATTGGCCATCAAAATGTGCGGCAATACAAACGCGGCCAACGCTATCGCCGACGCATTAATAAAATACATCTGAAATATCAAGAACGCGGTCGGCATCACCAGAAAGACAACACGCGGAATGCCATAAAAGAAGTGCAGCATGGCACTGCCATAGCAAAGACGCTGAAACAGACTCAGCCCCTTGCCAAAAAATGGATTGTCAATCCTGAATATTTGCGCCATACCGCGCGCCCACCGGATTCGCTGGCTGATATGGCCCGCCAACGTTTCAGTAGCCAGTCCGGCCGCCTGAATCGTCGACAGGTAGGCTGACTTGTAACCCAAGCGGTGCAATTTAAGCGAGGTATGCGCGTCTTCGGTAACGGTTTCAACCGCAATGCCGCCTATTTCCTCCAGCGGCGCACGCTTGATGACTGCGCAGGACCCGCAAAAGAACGTTGCGTTCCACAAATCGTTGCCGTCTTGCACAAGACCATAAAACAGGCTGCCCTCGCCAGGCACCTTGCGAAAGATGTCCAGATTGCGCTCGAACGGGTCGGGTGAAAAGAAATGGTGCGGTGTCTGGACCAGTGCGCATTTTTTGTCGGCCAGCATGGTGCCCATCGTCGTTTGCAGAAACGAACGCGTTGGAATATGGTCGCAGTCAAAGATGGCGATGTACTCGCCCTGTGTTTTCTCCAGTGCGCGATTGATGTTCCCCGCTTTGGCATGCCTGTTGTCGTCGCGTGTCAGATAGTTGATTCCCGCCTCCCTGGCAAACTCGCGAAACTCTGGGCGTTTGCCATCGTCAAGCAGATAAATGCGCAGCTTGTCGGCGGGCCAGTCTATTCCCTGAGCGGCATAAATAGTGGGCTTCACAACTGACAGAGACTCGTTGTAGCTTGGTATGAACACATCAACGGACGGCCACAGCGCCGGGTCGTCCGGTAATTTCATGACGCGGCGTTTAAGCGGCCAGATCGTCTGAATGTAGCCCAACACTAAGATAAACCAGGTGTATGCCTCGGCAAAATAAAGGGCGTAACCGATGAATGCCTCGGTGGTGCTTGGAAATTCCAGTGTCGCCGTTGTCCGCCACCAGATATAACGAAAAGTCGCCGTTGCCGACATGGCAACCAACAGAAGCACAGCCAGGCGTCCCGGAAAGCGCCGGATGAATAAACCGACTGCAATGGTGATTCCAAAGAACAAGATTTGTGATTCAGGGGCCAGCGGCGCCATACCCACCAGCAGCAGCACGCCCAAACCAAAAAACACTAGCATGATCATTGCCGGTTTGTGATGACCCAGGCCGCTTACACTGTGCTCCGTCGCTCGTGCCCACCGCTCCCAGGGCACAGATGGGAAAAGCGCGGCAAGTTTTGTGTAGATCCAATTTATGGGCCAACGCACGATGACATACGCCAGGTCGACCCCTTCAACCACCGCGCGCCGAAAAGTGCCTTTGGATGGCGGTTGGATGAAAATGCGCCATACCCAGGCGCGCAAGCTGTACACCTCCACCACTCCCAACGCATCGGCAGCTTTGAACATGCTCGTCAACAAGCCTTTGCGGATAAGATCGGGGCGCCCCGGCCCAGGCGCCCTTATCAATACACGCAAAGGCCAGTCGAACCACATCCAGTCCGCAGGAATGCCCAGTCGGAGACACGTCCGTTGATAAAGAGCCGTCACGCATAAAAGAACCCAGTCCGGCTTACCCGTTGCGGGTTCTCGAAAAAAAATTCGCAGCAACCAAATTGGCCAGCCGGCCTGCGGCGCCACTCCCAGCGCCACGGCGCAACGGGTGAAAAAATCATTGTCCGGAGTATCAGGGGCGAAGGCTGCTACAGACATATCACCGCTCCTCGCCGGTCCCGGCCCAATGCGCCAGCCAATTTGCCAACCCCTGCAAATCGTGTGCAGCTTGCGAGTGAGGTGCCACATCAAAACAATACGCACCGCGTGCATACGACTCAGGCACAGCATCGTCGAGATGAATCCGCATGGGCAACAAAGTGTCAATTCCCACGCGCGCGCGCAACATGGTCAGCATATCGTAATGCAAGGGACGCGCCGGAGAAACGCCATTGACCACTATTTTCAGTTCACGGCAATCGGCCCGAAGTATCTTGAAAAATTGAGCTAATGAGGCATTCGCGACCGGCTCTGGGCGCGTCACGCAGAGCACCAGATCAGCACAGCGAATCGCTTGAGCCGTCTTGATATCGGGCAGGCCGGCGGTATCGATCAAAACCACCCCATTTTCAGCCAAGTCAATTTTTTGCAACTGAGACGCGAGCCAATCAGGATCGCTCGCAAGCATTGCATCAAAAGCGGTGGCGCTGGCCATATCGACCTGACCAAACGGCACCAAGTCTATGCCTTCTTCATTGCGATGCGTAGCGCGAGACCATGCCGCCAGCCCATCCTGCGTATGCGCAAGCAAACCAGACAAGGATCTATCCGGCAACTTCAGAAATGAGCCTAGTACATTTTGCCTGTTCATCTCAAGCGCCGCGACGGGTATTTGACGGCGCGACAGCAATGCGGCTTGCGACGCCACCAGTGTCGTTTTTCCTACGCCGCCGCAGGCCGAGACCATCGCGATGATTTTCATTCAGAGCGCCTGGCAATATCCGTGACATCACGACCATTCAACACGACTGGGCTGAGTTCCAGTTCAATCACGTCCTTGCGGCGCAATAGAGGCAAGCCGCTTAGACGAGGGCGGAAATACTGCAACAGAATCCAGACCGGCACACCAGCAGCCAACCCCACCAGAAAAAAATACAGGAGCAGATTCATCGTGGGTTCTCCGGCAGCGCAAGCACATCGGTATAGTCAGGCGCGCGATGCCTGGAATTTTTAGCCTTTATCTGCACCACCTGATCTTTAAAAACTCCATAACGTTCTATGCTCTCAAAGTAACAACTTAATTTACTGTCGAATATTTTTTCCAAAACAGTATCGGCATCCGCAATGCGGCATCCAAACAAAAACAAATACAGAAAATCCGTATCGGCACTGCATATATCGCCGGCGCGCAGCAACGTACAAGCCTGCAATGCCTCCAGATGCGAAACCTCGGGGTACAACTTCAACCTCAGCAACACATGCGGCAGATGCAGCACATGCCCACGCTCGATCACGCGTTCAACTTGGTCGCAAAATGCGGCGACGGACAAATAGCCACACACCGACTCGCTTTGCGCGGCTGACAAGGCAGTACGGTAGTCACTGATGACCGGACGAGTGTTAAGCTGCCCCTGCACTGATTTGATCAGGGTTTGCAGCTGTGCCATGGACAGATTGCGTGAGGCCACCATATTCGCGCCAAGACTTAACGCCAGCAACTCGTTTTGGTGGCGCATCGATAACCCGCGCTCACGCACCACAATCTTGACGGCCCTTCCGCAATGACTACGTAATCCATGGACGGCCCGGCACAAGACGTCCAGATCATCTACCCGTGAATAATCCAGCAAAACCGTCGCACCGCGCACCTGTTGGCAGGCGGCTGCCATGGCGGCATTATCGGAGACGATTTCCCATTCGGGCGGCACCCAGCCCTCTTCGGCCACAGATGCCCGCGTCGCCAAAATCCGGCCCTCATCGCGAGTAAGCAGCATGGACATGCCTACCTCGCGCGTCAAGAGTGCAGTCGCCAGAATTCCTTCGGGGGTAAAGCGCAAGGCTTGGGACTGTGCAGTGACCAAAGCTTCACGAGCGCGCCAGAACTTTGTCATCCACACCATCTCGCCCAGCGATTGCGATAAATAGGCAACACCCGTAAAAGCGGTATGGAATCCGTGCAAATCCACGCCACTTGTTGAATCGCGGCTAAACGGATCCTCTAGGTCCATATTCTGGGCAAGGGGATCACCCTGGCGGTAATAGTTCAAGAAAATCACCATGACGCAACGGCGTGCCCTGCACCAATGCGCCAGATACTCAGCCTCTTGTGCAAGCGCAGCCGAACTGTGCCAGCTAAGCCAGCTATCGGCGCCCTCGACAAGATAAAGGGAGCCCGACCTTAATCCGTATCGCTTGAGCGCCCGCAAACCGCCAACCAGCCGCCCCAGCACGGGGAATGCAGCAGACTGCTCCAGCGACAACTCGTCCGCCGAAGGCGGCCACGCCAAGACGTTAAGCTTGCGCGGCCAAGCGGCGGCCCTCTGCGACGTAAATCCACGTTCGCGCAACGCCTCCACGACCGAAGAAATATCGCGGTTCAAAACCAGTGTCACTTTCTTGGCCCGCGAATTTTTCGCAGTATCGAACAACAAGGCGTCACGCGCAGGCGAAGCACCCACATGCACCGCATAAAGGCCTACGCTATCAAGCGCCGTACACGCATCAGGCAAGGACTCGACAGCCAATCGCGAACCGCCACGGCGAAGCCGGCGCGCCACAGCATTGCGACGCAAGGCACCCACGCGTCCAAATAATGTCGAGACTTTTGAAAAAGAAACCACCATATGAGGCGGAAACCTCCCTGAAATGTGCCTGGAGCGAATCAAAAATCCGAATACAGCTCCGCCCCATGGGGCGGAAATTTTACCAAACCGGTATCCGGATTAAACAAATAGCGGAAATAAATCATAACCGTCGATGGCGTGTATGTAGCTGAACGATCAAGCGAAAAACTCAGGCCGGCAATCATGTGCGGTGTGAAGTTGTATTGGAAGATACCCTGAACAGAGTACGACACACTGCTACTGCTGCCGCCACTATGAACGTTGTCAGAACCAGCTTGCAACGCGTGAGCCTGCAAATCCGCACGAGTTGGGAAAAAATCCGAATCAGCGGTATACGCCCGCGACAACCCCAACGAGGCCTGCAATCGCCAAGACGCCTTGCCTGAACGGCCTGTCCAGATCAGCGGCACCCCTGCCGAGAGGTATCGCTGTGGACTGTAATAACCACCTTGACCATACGTGTAAAAATCCAGATTTTTTGCATAATGCCAATAATTGCCGATCAGGCCGCTTTCCACACGCCAATTACGGCCCGATAAAACCGGAACCTCAAAGCCGACACGCAGGGTATACGCCTGGTTCGACGCAACATTACGCCCCGTGAAAACACCCGCTCCAAGCTGCGCAAACACACCTGCTTTGCCAACATCGCCCGACAGACGAACATCGACGCCCGTACGAACCACACCACCATAAACCTCGCCACTGACGGGATCACGGGCACCGGCATAAGACAAAACGCTGCTCGTCAACGCGCGACGCGATGCATTCACCCTAAAGTTGACATAATCAGTTGGAATATTCACCTTCACCCCACCCACCACGTTTTGCACGGGGAAGCCCAGCGGCGTTGTACCCAAGTCAGCACGCCAGTTATCAGCTTCAAATCCAACACCCAGTGCCACGCCTGTCGCACGAGTATCGAACGACCCATGAGCACTTTGCGGGGAAGCGGCAAATTGGCCAAAAGACCTCCAGGAGTACCCATCCGCCGTATCGTCCAGAGTTCCCGCATCAAGCTTTACCGTGTCCGCGTGAAAAAGCCAGTGGCCTTCGTAGCCCTGCGGCACCTGAACATGCAGAGGCACCGTAACACCATGAAAGAGTGACACGCCCGGAGTACCCGAGTCATAGGACGCGATAAAGGCGGTTTCAACCAACGGCTGTCGGCGTAGTTCCAAATCCGCCAAGGCTGCCTGAGCGGGAGTGCCATCGGAGCCGGGACGCACACCCGTCTGCAATTCCTGCGTCAAGGCTGCCTGAAAGCGTACCTTGGCTAGATCGTACTGCCCGACCGCCTCCAACACACGCCCTTGCTGCACCGTCACATCGGGACGTTGCGCGAACCGCGCATGTAGATCATCGGTAAGTACAGCCGCTTCCTGAGGGCGCCCAAGCGCCACCAGCCGCCGCGCCGCCGACAAACGAGTATCGACATCGTCCGGCAACGCTTCATCCACCACGTCACGCACCACGGCTAGCGCTTTTCCGTGAGCACCGCTTTGTTCAAGCACCCGCGCCAAGGCCAACCGGGCCTCAAAATCGTCAGGCCTCTTGGCAAGAATGGAAGCCAGCAATGCGCGCGCCTCGGTGTAGCGACCCTGGTAGCGACGCACATCGACCAGTTCCAACAGCCATCGTGGATCCGCACGGTATTCCGGGCTGGCCTGATTCAATAATTTGTCCGCCTGCTCGTAATCTTCATCGGCCAGAGCCAGGTCGGTCGCCCGCAACACCTGCCGCAAGCCTTGGTCCTCCAGACGCTTCTGCTGGTTCGGCGTCAGACCAGGGATTTTACCTATATTGGCCAGCCAACTTTTCAACTCTCCCTCGCGCTTGGCGCTGGCCAATAGATCACCGTAGCGCAGGAGCACGTCCACATCTGGTTTGACGGAGTGGGTGTGTATCCAATGGCCAAGCAGATCAAGGCCGTGATCTGAGCGGCCTTGCGCGATCCACTCCGATCCCAGCGAAGCCAGCATGTAAGGATCATCCACGGCCAGCGCCGCGGCCGAGTTCAGACTTTTCTCGCTCGCGGCGTGCTGCCCCTCCGCAAATTGGGCACGCGCCTTTTTCAATAATTGCTGTGCCTGCAAATTGTTCGCCAACGCACGCATGCCTTCGGTACGCTGCTCCGGAGCTACTCGCGCGAGGGCGGCTATTGCACCGGACACATCATCCTGCCCGTTCCTATACAGCGCGGTGGCGTAGCTGATATCGGCGGCTTTGCTCTGGGCGAACCCTTCGTTCATCACCGATTGTCCCAACTGCGGCAACCCCAGACCCTGATAGGTCCGCGCCAGCGTATAGCGTGTCCATGCCGAATCTGGGTTGTACTTTAACGACTGTTCCAGCTTATCAAGCGCCTGACCTGTTTTGCCCTGCTCAAGCAAATAATCCGCATCGGTACTTAACTGCTCGGCGCGCAATTGCTCATACGCCACGTGTTTTTTCCCCGTGAAGCGGCTTCGCAGCCCTCTCATCATGGATGCTATTTCATCGGCTCGGCCCGATCCTCGCAACAGGGTGCTCATATCACGCACCAAGCCTATGTCCGCCTCAGGCCGCGCAAGCAGCCGACGCAGCAAGGGCTCGGCTTGCTGCCATTTTTTTTGTGCAAGCAAAGAATCAATCAAAACCTTTTGGGCATATGCGTTATCGGGTTGCATGGCAATCGCCGCAAGCGCATAGCGCTCACCCTGCGCCTGATTCCCACGATTGGACGCTTCCGAGCTTAACCGTAATGTGCTCCAAAATTGGGCAGTTGCCGCCAAACCCTGCCATTTCTCACGTTCAGCGGGATCAAGCTTTGCAGCATGCTCAAAAAGAACCTGCGCCTCGGCCTGGCGACCCTGGCGCATTCTCAATATGCCCAGGCCGCCAAGCAGCTCGGGATCGTTGCTGCGTGTTTTCATCGCCTTTTCCAGCAATGGCGCGGCCTGCGCCACACCACCCCGATCCAGCAACCTCAAACCCTTGCGCTGCGCCTGCCAATAAGGGTCGGCAGCCAGCGCGCGCTGTTCACGCTGCTTGCCAATGGTGACTGCCAATAAGTCTTTGAATTCGGTATCGTCGGGCACCTCCAGCACATACGCCCGCAATGATTCGAGATAAGCCGGATCGTCACCGGCAGCGCGCAGAATCCGGCGCCAGACGTTCAACACAGAAGATCGATCCGCCCCGGAGTCTTTAAAAACCCGTGCGACGATGGTGGCGGCCTCCATTCGGGTTGCGGCCTCCCTGTTAAGCAGCGACGCCAATGTCAGCGCCGCCTTGAGATTTTCCGGGTACCGAACTGTCAATTGCCGCAGCGCCGCGATAGCCGCTGCGCGATCTGGCGGATTTTGGGCCAGCACGTCGTAATAATCGGCGGCCAATTCACCTTGTGGCGGGCCCTTGGGAAATAAGGCTTTAAGACGCCGAACAGCCTCGACCGTCTGGTCCGTATTGCTCATGCGGCGTACCACGGCAAACGCCTGTTTGTCGGGGCCGGCCATCCGATATGCATAATCGAGCTCGCGTGCGGCATCCGAATTCGGACTAAGCGCATTTAAGCGTGACACCAGTCTCGCGGCCTCGACCAGATTGTTCATGCGAACCTCGATCAAGCCCAAGGTACCCAGCACATCCGGATCATCGGGAGCAATCCGCAAAGCCTTCTGAATTTGCCCCATGGCCAGGTCATCGCGTTGCCTTTGACTCCAGAACCGCGCGCTTGCAATCAGTTGCGCCACCACATTGACTGGTTTGGCTGCAGTTGCAGCCGGAGCTACACCATTTTGAGAAGGAACGACGGCATACACGGCTGCGGCATTCATCATGCAACATAGCGCCGCAATCACCACTTTAGGCGATGAAAGGCGCAAAACAGCAACCACCGCCCCGCTCACCGAGACTCCGCAGGACAGCCCTGCTGCCAGGCCAGCCATAAGTCGCCATTAGCCTGAAAGCGAAACCGGTCCGCTTGCCAGCCAAGCCCGAACAGACTTAGAACCTGGCTGTAATACCCCAACGGCGCCTGGGTTTCCAACTGCTCTATACGAACAGCCTGAGCCTGCGCCAACAACGGCTCACCCGATGTCTGAAGAAACGGCACCAGCGCCGCCGAAAAGCCGGCATTGCCCGCGTTAGGCCCCGGTTTGCCCGTTACAGTATTGATCGTTTCAGGAGGAAAACCATGCTTCTGTACATAATCGACCATAGGTCTGAATGTCTTCAACAACAGGGCAGCGTCCGGATCGGCGCGGTCAAGCATGCCCACCCACAAATAGACACGGATGGCGTTGTAGCTGCCCATGGCACTTGTCGCCTTGTCAGGCAAAAAGCCAGATTTGCCGCTGGCCGACTGGTATTGCGCCCAATCGGGCGAAAAACCATTAGGCGCCGTTTCGACGAGCAAGCGCCGCGAAGTCCCGATAAGTTCACGCCATTTGGCCTGCTCGGGCAAAGCCGTGTTTAGCCCGCGCAGAACCTGCAAGGGCACATAACTGGGGTTCAATCGCCAGACATCGGCCGAGGGATGAAAGCCTTTAGGGCCCGGCAATAAAGACCAGCCCAGTGCGGGCAGGCGCGCGGTCTCCTGGCTTAGTATTTGCCTGGCCAGCAAAGTGCCTAAAGCTATGAAGCGCCGCTCGTGCCAAACGTGACCCGCTTGCAATAAGGTATAGGCCATCCAGAGATCGGCGTCCGATGCGGGGCTGCTGTCTATCACGCCCCACGTCCCGTCGCTGCGCTGGCCCCACAGCCAGGCCGGCAAATGCGTGGTCAAATCGCCCTGCGCCAGAATATTCTGCGTCATGTCGAGCAGCTTTTCGAATTGCGACCTGTCATTGGCGACCAACGCGAAAAACAAGCCATACGCCTGGCCTTCGGACACCGTTCTGGCATCGTCCGAACCCACATCGATGACACGACCGTCGGCACTAATGAACTTATCCTTGAATGCCTCCCATCGGGGCCAGGCAGAACAGGAGTGGGCGGCAAGGCCGGCTCTCGTTGCCGCCAAACTCGTCGCCTGCGCAGATACAACGGAGCAAGCGATCAGCACCATCGCAAGCAGCCCCATAAGCTTCGCAAAGGCTACGCCTACTGACGCAGCGCCGATCAGCCCCACGTATCGACATTGGTCCGCGAAAGCCGTCATACCATCACACCCCCCGCCTGCGCGAAGATAGCGACTGCAGGCCCAGGAACACCCCTACCGCAACCAAAATACCCGCAAGGATGCTAAATAGAGCCAACAACAGGGGATGCTTGATGGCAACTACCCATATTCGGGCATACCAAGGCAAGCTTCCCACCGTATACTGCCCACCGATTGGCACTGATTCGATTTCGCCGTCACGCTCAACAACCAAACCACCTTTCATTACATTGACCTTGCCTGGATCGCTCAAGGCATTGACGATATTGAGCAAACTTTGCGGGTCAGTGCCTGTCAGGGCCACAATACTGCGCGACTTGTACAGCGGCGATTGCATACCTATCAATATGCCAAGCTTGCCATTTCCATTAAGAGTCACGGCTTGTTTGCCCAATTTCGAACCACTGCGCGTTTCGTCCACCAGACTTACCGAATAATGGTCGGGTTCGCCGGCTGTCGATGGCAACGCCGCGATGTGCAAGGCGGATACGGAATCCCATCCTTCCAGAAGCGCAGCCGACGGGCCCGAGCCAATAACGATCAGGTCCTTGTCCAGAGGTGCGTGGGCCTGGCTCGAACGCAAAACCTGGACGCGCATGGATGGCACTCCCGTCCACCTTCCCATATAGCCCAGTACCGTGAGCATGGCTTCAAGGTCGCTTGAATCTGGATGGTCGGGAATGACCATCGCGGTATCGGCCAAGTCGGCCAACGTGGTAAACGGAAATCCGCTATTGGCGAAAAATGTCAAATTCGGCATCACCGCATAATGGGCAAAATTGCTGAAATCAATAGTCGAATCCGGATCAACCGCCGCACGCGCGGGGTTATATGCAAGCCCCGAGCACATACCGCTTTTTTGCGAATCGAGCGTAAACTCCAGCTGCAATTGATTATCGCTGCCCACGCGAAACGCCGGGATGCTGAACGAATTGCCAGAATGAGTCGTATCGTCATTGAGCAGGGGCACCTGCAAGAGCTCGAAGTCCGACTTGTTTTCCTTGGGCTGGCGCGGAGTCAGCCGATACGACTTCACCAGCATATCGTTGATATTGATGGTAAGGGTAGAGTCGTTCACGACCGATGGCGCGGTATACCGGTATTTCAGGTCCAGCGGCACGCCACGGCCCGTCCACCCAAACAAATCCGCGGGTACGCGCATGTCAATACGTATTGGCTCGGGCGACCCGCCCCGTACCTGTAATGCCTCCGGATTGGCCACCAAATCCTTGAATTGGATCGGCCCCTTCAAAGATAGCCACTTGGGTGCATCATAAGGTTTACGGGGCGGTCCGATGTCCACGCTGCTCACAGTCGTCTGCGTACCAGCCAACACCGCCTTGCCCAGCACCAGCGCCTCGGCTGCAGTCTGCACCTCCTGATCGCTGCGGCCCGAGATCAGCAAAATTTTTTTGTCCGGGGCATAAGGGTTGCTTAGAATGGCAATCGTCGGCCCGGCAATTGCCGCTATTGCGAGTGAAGGAGGCAAATCGGCCGCTTTGCCTATCAGCACCAAGTTTCTATCAGCAGGAATTGCATGCACCGCCGGAAACCGGGCGTCGCGATAATCGGCAAGCATACCAAACCAGGAAGCGATAATCCCCGCGCTATGCAGTAAATCGTCATTAGGCTCATCCCCCAACATAAAAGGCAAGACCAAGCGCGAACTATCGCCCTGATCAAAAAACGGCGCGGGCAACAAACCCAGATCATTGGGTAACGCCACCGACTGCTCTTCCAGAATCAATTCGCTTGTAGAACTAATTTCGGCCCACAAGGCGGAATTGGCCGGGTCCTCGCACTGATCAATGGTGTAATGGGCCACAAGCTCCAGCGTAATTTGATTAAAGCTGGTAAAGAACTGTGGATTTAATTCGATATCCCGCGTAACCGGGCTGCCGGCGTTGGCCTGCGCGAACGGCACGGTTGCAACGACCTGCTGATTGACAAGTACCCGGATATGTGAAATCGAAAACACCAAAGCGGGTGAATACGAATAAGTCAAACGCAAACGGGCGGCGGTTACTACGCGATCAAGCCTTACCCCCACCCCTATGGACTTGCTGTCAGTAATACCTGTCAGATGTATGGGCCGGAAAGCGCCTAATTTGGAAAAGGGTAAAGTGACCACCACGGGCGAACCAAGCGCCACCGCCGGTTCTCCTAATATTGGGGCTGGCGGCGCAACAATAGCGCTGTCACTAACGTCGTGTGGATCGGTTGGGGAGGGTGCAGCCACGGCGACACGAAACGCCACAACTATAAAAACCAGTAACACGGCAACGAAGCTTTTCATTACACCTTTCTAATTTACATACAAAATCAGCGCAGCTCCATGTCATCGGGGCCCGAAAGCAGGTTTGACTCAATTACTTTGTTCATTTTGTCGCATCCTGGTTTCTTCTCGATTTTTTATCTGTGGCGATATCCTGCTCACGGTTAATAAGTTCCACGCTATGGTAGGCTGGAAATACTCAGTAACCTCAACAGCGTAAATTATTTGCGCTAAAAATAATTAAATGGCCAT
This sequence comes from uncultured Burkholderiaceae bacterium, assembly GCA_937871985.1. Next base: position 17,540 of record CALMPB010000096.1, on the reverse strand, counting down.
GGCTGCTTGACAGCGCACCTGATGATGTCCGTCCTTCGCGATTCTATTCACGGGCATCGAAATCAATGGCTACGCTATAAGTAAACAAGCGGATAGCACGTCTGGGGGTCGCATGGCGCTCGCAACAACTATCGGCCCAGGAAAACATCAGCTTTAAATTGGGTCAAAAAGGCTGACCCTGCAGTGGCATGCGGCGTCTGCGCGTAATGTTACCGTAATTCACCAATTTCGGCGACTTAGTTTGATCTTGCAAAATGGAATCAAGCAACGGCATTAGCTATTGCGGCCAGGTAACGGCTATGTTATTGCCTTGCGCTCGAAAGGTTGGCAGAGTGGTCGAATGCACCGGTCTTGTTAAATCGAGCGTTGTTGTGCAAACACATCAAATGTAAGGAGTCAAATTCGGAGAAGCTCCTGGTGCAAACCGAGGTAACGCCGAGCGAAACCCGACCTATGTTGGGAACACGAACTCGCGGTTTAGGCCGACCAGGATCTATGAAAAATCGGCCCGAATCCAGAGGATCCGAGCCGGCTTCATGACGGTACGTTTGCGGGAGCAGCCGTTCGGCCGCCCGCAAGATTCGCAAGCCGCTATGCGACCGCCACCAGGCGGTCGAGCTTTTCGCGGTCGTCCAGAAGAACCTGGCTATCGGAATCGTGCACGATCTGCCCGCGGTCGAGCACGATCGCCCGGTTGGTAAGCCCCAACGCCATGCGGGCGTGCTGTTCGACCACGATGACGGTCATGCCGCTATCGGAAACCAGGCGCTTGATGACCTCGAGCAGCTCCTGAACGATAATGGGGGCCAAGCCTTCCATGGGTTCGTCCAGCAGCAGCAATTGCGGATTGATCATCAGCGCGCGGGCAATGGCCACCATTTGCTGTTCGCCGCCCGACAACTGGTTGCCCATATTGCCGCGCCGCTCTTCCAGCCTGGGGAACACCTGGTAGATTTTCTTGAGATCCCACTCGCCGGGACGGGCCACCACGGTCAAATGCTCTTCCACGGTAAGCGACGGGTACATGAGGCGTTCCTGGGGAACCCAGCCCAGGCCGGCATGCGCCCGCCTATAGGTGGACACGCGGGTCATGTCTTTGCCGCGCCAACGCAGCGAGCCGCTGTGCAGGCGGGTAATGCCCATCATGGTCAGCAGCAGGCTGGACTTGCCCACCCCGTTGCGGCCCAGCAGCGCCAGGCTGTCGCCTTCGTTCAAGGCCAGGGAAATGCCTTCCAGCACTACGGACTCGCCGTAGCCCGCGCTGACGTTTTCGAGCGCCAGCAACTCTTTGCCATTACTCTTCATGCTCGGCCTCGCCCAAATATACTTCCTTGACCCGCTTGTCGGCGGCTATCTCGGCTGGTGTGCCTTCGGTGAACACCTTGCCGCCCACCAATACGGTGATGCGCTCGGCAAAACGGAATACCAGCCCCATATCGTGCTCGATGAACACGATGGTAACGTCGCGCGGCAATTGCGCAATGACCTCGAAGAGCTCGGCGCTTTCCGCCGAAGGAATGCCCGCGGCCGGTTCGTCCAGCAACAAGACCTTGGGCTTGGTGGCCAGCGCCAGGGCGATTTCCACCAGGCGCTGCTTGCCGTACGGCAGGCTGCGCGTAATGGTGTTGGCGTCGGCGCTTAGCTTCAGCGTGGCGAGCAGTTGCGCGGCTTCTTCGATGGCCGCGGTTTGATGCTCGACCGTTTTATACCAGGCCTTCTGCAGCCCCTCACGCTCGCTGATGGCGAGAATGACGGATTCGAGCACCGTCAGGCCGCCAAACAGGGTGTTGATCTGGAATGTGCGCGTCATGCCCAGCTTTACCCGCTGATGCTGCGGCAGGCTGGTGATGTCGCGGTCGCCAAAGAACACCTTGCCCGACGTAGGCGCAAGCGCCCCCGTCAACAGGTTGATGAACGTGGTTTTGCCAGCCCCGTTGGGTCCGATGAGCGCGTGGCGCGCACCGGGCGCAAACGAAAGCGATACATCGCTATTGGCCCTGAAGGTACCCCAGATTTTGGTTACCCCTTCTGTGCGTAGAGTCGTATCCGTCATGCTCGCCCTCCTTGTCCGGCCGCGCGTACGCGACGATTCTCGCGGAACCGTTCAATGCTGCCCAAAATGCCTCCTCGTCCCACCATCACAATGACGATAAGCAGCAGGCCGATCCAGAACTGCCAGTACACAGGATTGATATTGGCGATTTGATCCTTGGCGATCATGAACACCACGGCGCCGATCAGCGCGCCATACAGGCGGCCCGTGCCGCCCAGCACGAGAACGATCAGCAGATCGGCCGAGCGGTCGAAGCCCAGGGAGTCCAGACCTACGAATTGCGTTGTCTGGGCCAGCAGCGCCCCCGCGATGCCCGCGAGGAAAGCGCTGATCGTATAGACAACGACCAGACGGCGGTTGACGTCGACCCCGATTGCCGGCATGCGCTTGACGCCCTCGCGGATGCCGATGAGGCTAAGCCCGAACGTGGAACTGACCAGACGGCGAACACCCAGGAACACGATGAACAGCATGGCGAAGCTGTAGAAGAACGCGGTGCGGCCGGCCAGATCGAACTCGAACACACCGAAAAGCTTCCACATGCTGACGCCCCACAGGCCGTCGACGCCCCCGGTAATGAACGCCGCCTTATTGGCCACTTCGTAGAGCATCAGGCAGATGCCCAGGGTGACCATGAGGCGTGTCAGATCGTGCCCGCGCACAACCAGAAAGCTGCACAGGAAGCCGAATATGCCGGCCACCACGGCGCCAAGCAGCATGCCGCTGATGGGTTCGCCCCAGCCATGCACGGCAAGCAAACCGGCGGTATACGCGCCCAAGCCGAAAAAGGCGGCATGGCCCAGCGAGACGACGCCCGCATAGCCCAGCAGCAAATCAAGCGACAAGGCGAATATGCCAAGAATCATGATTTGAGCCGCCAGAACCAGATAGCCCTGGAGCAGGAAGAACACCGCAAACGGAATCAGCCAGAAAACGATTTCAAGCTTGTGCCAGCGATCGTTGGGCACACGAGGCGCCGGCAACATGTTGGCAATGGAAAGAGAAGACAGGGATAGATTCTTCATGAGCGCCTCGAAATCAGTCCGGATGGGAACAGAAGCAACAACACCACCATCAGCCCATAGATGACGAAGGCGCCGATAACCGGCACATAGTATTTGCCGGCCACGTCAAACACACCCAGCAGCACGGCGGCCAGCAAGGGGCCGCGGATGGTGCCCGCGCCGCCCACCGCCACGACGATCAGGAAGTACACCATGTACTTGAGCGGGAAAGTGGGATCGAGCCCCAGAACATCGATGCCCAGGCCTCCGCCCAGGCCGCCCAGGCCCGAACCCAACGCGAACGTCAGGCTGAACACCTGGCTGACGTTGATGCCCATGCCAGCCGCGGCTTGCTGGTTGTCGACCGACGCACGGATCTTGGCGCCGAAGCGGGTGCGTTCGATGAGCAGGCCCAGGGCCAGGGTAATGAGAATGACGACGCCGATCAGGAACAAGCGGTACACGCCGACGGCCAGGCCCAGAATGGACACTTGGCCTTTAAGCCAGTCGGGCAAGTGCACCGGCTGTTGCGACGGGCCCCAGAAATAGGTTGCCGCCGCCACGACCATGAAGGTCAGGCCGATGGAAAACAGAACCTGGTCGAGCGCGTCGGCCTCGTACAGCCGCCGATACAAAGTACGCTCCAGGACGAAGCCGACAAAGGCGCTTACCAGGAAGGCGATGGGCAATGTGGCCAGGAACGGAACACCCATGCGGTTCATGAGCTCGACGCAAACATAGCCGCCAACCATCGCAAATGCGCCGTGGGCCAGGTTCACGAAATTCATCAAGCCCATCGTGACCGACAAACCGACACTGATCAGAAACAGCAAGCTTCCGTATGCAATGCCGTCGAACAATACACCGACGAGATTTCCTAGCATGGCGGCCACCTATGCGCCCTGGACGGCAACTTTGCGCTGCCGGCTGCATGTTCTAGCATGGTCTATTCACTCCTTGTGGGATGTCTGAACGTACTTGAATTATCAAAAATGTAAATTACGGCACAAAAGCACGTACTTGAACCTTGCCCCGTTCTGGGAAGATTCAAGTACGTCTTGGGGGGTGAACGCCTTGAAACCGGCGCACTTTGCAACAATCCAGATTAGACGCCCGGATCTTTGAATTGGACGACCTTGTCGAACTCGACGTTCCACATCTGCCCATCCACTTCTTCGGATTTGCGGATATAAATATCCTGGATGACATCGCGGGTTTCGGCATCGATGGTCATTGGGCCGCGCACGCTCGTCCACGACGCGCCCTTCATGGCCGCGAGTATTTTATCTCCATTTGCATCGCCGTTGGTTTTTTTCAGTGCCTCATAAATGAGATGCATGCCGTCGTAGCCGCCCACCGAATGGAAATTGGGCCGCATGCCGTTGTTGTCGCGGGCAAAGCTCGCCACGTATTCCTTGTTTTCGGGCGAGGGATGCGCCGCGGAATAGTGATGGCTGCTGACGACGCCCTTGGAAACCGCGCCGATGCTGACCATGAGGTCGTCATCGAGCACGTCGCCGGTGCAGATCAGGCGGATGCCCTCGGCCGCGAGGCCGCGTTCGTTGAACTGCTTGATCAGCGCAGCGCCTTCGCCGGAGGGCACGAACACGAACAGCGCCTCGGGCTTGGAGTCTTTGACGCGTTTGAGGAAAGGCGCGTAGTCGGGGTTGAGCAGCGGCGTGCGGATGCTGTGCATGACGGAACCGCCGCCGGCTGTGAACTGCTTGACGAACACTTTCTCGGCGTCGATGCCGGGGCCGTAGTCGGCCACGAAGGTTATCGCCGACTTGATGTTGTTCTTGGTTGCCCAGTCGGCCATGGGAGCCGTAACCTGCGGCAGGGTGAAACCGGTGCGCACGATATACGGCGAACGCTTGACGATGACCGACGTGGCCGCGGCCATGACCACCATGGGGGTCTTGGCCTGCGTGGCGATCGGCGAGGCCGCGAACGCCAGGGGGGTCAGGCCGAAGCCGGCCAGGATTTGCACGCCGTCGCGCGTGACCAGTTCCTGGGCGATGCGTTTGGTCATGTCGGGCGCGACCCCGCCATCGTCCTTGAGGATGACCTCGATCTTGCGCCCTGCGACGGTATCGCCGTACTTTTTCTGATACAGGCTCACTGCCGCTGCGATCTGCTTGCCCGTGGAGGCAAACGGCCCCGACATGGGAACGATGAGCCCCACCTTGACGGGATCGGCGGCAAAACTGGGCATGGGTACAAGACTGGCTGTAGCCGCGGCGGCGCCACCCAGAATCAGGTGGCGACGTTGCACGTTCACAGTATGTGTCATCTAACTCTCTCTACTATTCAATAAAACTAATAAAATGGCCCCCCGAGGGGGGCCATGGCTCCACAAAAAAATCAGGCTCAGATGTCGAGCACTAGCAGCGGCGTCTTGGAGCGCGAGCAGCAAGGCGTGAACTGGTCGTTCGCGGCGTGCTCGGAATCGGTAAGGTACAGATCGCGATGATCGGGAGTGCCTTCCAGTACGCGTGTCAGGCAAGTACCGCAAACGCCCTCTTCGCACGAAACGGGAACGAAAACGCCGTTCTCTTCGAGAACCCGGGTAATGGGCGTATCGGCCGGAATGTCGAATACCTGGCCGGTGCTGGCGATTTTGACCTGGAAGGTGACGTCGCCGCTGGTGTCTTGTTCGGCCGCGCCGAAGTATTCGCGGTGCACCTGGCTATCGGCCCAGCCGAGATTCTTGGCCGTGCTGAGCACGTAATCGATGAACCCGGTGGGGCCGCAAACGTAGATGTGCGTATCGGGATCGGGTTTGGCAATGACGCTTTCCAGCTTGAGCTTTTGGTCGTCGGCGCCGCTATCGTAGTGAAAATGCACCTTGTCGGCGAAGGCCGATTTCGAGATGGGTTCGCGAAACGCCGTACGCTCTGGGGAACGCGCACAGTAGTGCATTTCGAAATTGCCATCGATTTTGCTTAGGCGCCGCGCCATGCACAGAATGGGCGTGACGCCGATACCGCCGGCCAGCAGCACCGTTCGCTTGGCCTGAACCAGGCCGAAATGATTGCGGGGTTCGCTGATATTGATAGTGTCGCCGACCTTGATGCTGTCGTGCACGGCGATGGAGCCGCCTCGCGACGCCGGGTCGCGCAGAACGCCGATCATGTAGCGATGCTGTTCGGAAGGATCGTTGAGAAGCGAATACTGGCGAGTGAGGCCGCCGGGCGTGACTTCGACATCGATATGCGAACCGGCGCTGAATGCCGGCAAGGGCTGGCCGTCGACGCTGGCCAGTTCGAGGCTGACGATGTCCTCGGCTTCCAGCACTTTATTAACTACTTTTACGGAGAGTTGTCTCATCAAGTTATACGATCTAAAGCGGATTTACCCGCATTTCTGCGGGTATGGGAAATACTGGCACGCAAAGAAAGCGCGGCTACAAGCCTTAAGCGGGCTCAGCGGCGGGGGTTTGTTCTGCCTTGATCATGCGATCGAGGATACGACGTGATTGTACGCCACCCGTGTCGATATTCAACATCAACAAGCGCCGATCCGGGTAATCCTGCAGATTGCGCTGCTGCGCCTCCAGTACTTCGAGGTCCTGGCTGAAGATGTGGCCCTGGCCTTCGCGGATGCTCTTCGTGAGCTCGGCGTCTTCGGGCTTGAAGTTGCGCGCCATGCCCCAGAAGTACCAGTGCGAGGTTTCGGTTTCGGGCGTCATGAAGTCCACCACGATTGCCGCCGCCTTGTGTTCCTTGGGGGCATCGATGCCGCCATGGCCCGCATGGGCGACCCCGACGTCGATCAAAACATGGCTGGGAGGCGAGAAGACCGAGACCTGCCAGCGATCGACGGGTACCTGGTCGTCCAGCCCGTTGGCGCGCAGCGCGCTTGCCCAGAAGGGAGGGGCCATGATCTTTTCCATATAGCGGCTGGTATAGACGTGCTCGCCTTCGACCTTGGTATTGACCGGCGATTCGTCGATCTCGTCCTGGCCGATGCTGCCGGTATGAACATACGCCTCGTGGGTAAGGTCCATGAGGTTGTCGATCATGAGGCGGTAATCGCAATTGATGTGATACAGCCCGCCGCCATAGGCCCACTCGGGGCTGACCGCCCATTCGAGATGGGGAATGAGCGACTCATCGGCCAAGGCGGCCTCGCCGGGCCACACCCAGATGAAGCCATAGCGCTCTACGACCGGATAGGACTTGACGCAGGGGAAGCCCGCCACGCGCTGCATGGGCATGGAAACGACCTTGCCGTCGCAGCCCATGACCAGGCCGTGATAGCCGCAAACCAGGTTGCCATGCTCGACATAACCCAGCGACAGCGCCGCGCCGCGGTGGGGACAGAAATCTTCGACAGCGGCCACTTTGTTTTCGGCGCCGCGGTAAAACGCGATTTTCTGGCCGCAAATCGTCCTTCCCAAGGGCTTGCCATCGATTTCATCGGGCATACAGGCGACATACCAAGTATTTTTAGGGAACATAGTTGCCTCGCAAAAAGTAGAAACGACCGGACTAGCCATGCAACCGCAGTCATCCGAAACATTCATTCGTTGCGCACTGCCCGCGGCGTTGCGGCGCCATTTGCCTCAACCAACATTCAGTGCACTGAATCTGAGGTTATTTTTACCCTTGTGAGGATATATATCTACTAGGGTTTTCCCTAGATCTCGGCCTCATTGGTATCGGCTTCGCGGGCGACAGCCGGCCCGCTCTTGAGACGGGACAATGGCGCGCGGCTTTGAAAGTTGTTGATATGCACCAATTTTTGCAGCAAGGCCATGAAGGTCGCTTCTTCTTCCTGGGTAAAACCCTCGAACAATCGATCATGCAGGCGGGTAATGCCCTCGCCCGTGCGCTGCAACAGCGCTTTTCCGGCATCCGTCAGGTAAAGAGCCCGCTGGCGGCGATTATTGGGGTCTATATGGCGAACAAGCAGCTTTTTTTCTTCGAGCCGGATCGCCACGCTGGCGGCCGTCGACGTATCCATGGCAACCAGCCCGGCCAACGAAACCTGGTCGATTCCCGGATGCTCGATGAGAATGCGCAGGATGGCGTACTGGATGGGGGTGACGAACTGGCCCAGCTCGTCGTGGAAAATCGATGCGGAAATTTGCTGCGCCCGGCGCAACAGGTGTCCAGGCTGAATATAAAGATCGGTGAGCGACTCATCCGACGCTTGCTTCGTCATTGTTTGCCTCGCAGGTATATCGACTTCTTTGGGCTAATTCTAGCAACGATTGCGCGGCCATGACCAAAGGAAAGCCCGATAAACGGCTGCCGGCGCCCTCAGCCCAGGCGGGTTCGACGAAAAATCTGCGGGGGCTCGCCGGTGTTATCGACAAAAAAGCGGCTGAAATTGGAAGGATCCTTGAACCCCAGGTAGTAGGCAATCTCGCTGACGGTCAGACTGGAGTACAGCAACAGTCGCTGCGCCTCCAGAACCATTCTGCGATGCGCGATCTTCAGGGGCGACTCTCCCGCCACCTCGCGGCATGCACGGTGCAGAGTTCTTTCGGTAACCGCCATCATGCCCGCGTAACTGGCAATGGGGAGCTGCTCGCGGTAGTGCTGCTCGAGCAACTCACGAAAATCGGCGTACAGCTGGCTCCGGCGCTTGGTTTCGGAACCCGGGGTCGGCTCTTCGCGCGCATATCGGGAAAGCAGGCCCAAAATAGCCAGGAGATTGGCCGAAAGAATGGCGCCCCGGCCTCGCCGCGCCGACGACAGGTTATCGCCTATGGTTTTCAATGCCGTCTCGATATGCGCCAGATCGCGACCCGCTTCGTGCAGCGCGTGCACCATGGGATGCATCAGCATTTCCGGCAATTGCGGTTCGCCTGAAAAACGGGCCAGCTCATGGATATAGCTGTCGGAAACCGTCAGGATCTGGCCCGTCGCCCCGGGGTCGTAGCGAAAGCTGTGCACCACCAGAGGCGGCACCAGCACAATGGACGGCGCTTCGAACATGTCCTCCGACAAGTCGAAATTGAAATGCCCGCGCCCAGCCTGCAACACGACCATCTGGAACAGATCGCGATGGCGATGGGGGAATAGTTCCCAGTTGTACTTGCGGACGCGCGTCGAAATTTTCTCGACGTGCAGAAAACGCAAATCGCCGCCCGGAAGGCGGTCGTCGTAATGAATGAACGGCGGACCGTCGGCAGCGCCTCCCGCCAGGGGTGCGCTGCCGTTGCGGCTGCCTTGTGTCGATGCACCCACTGATGCGATACAGGGCAGCGGCTACAGCGCGGCTACGGATGCCGCCCCGATAACCCGCTCTACCGCGGCGGCGGCCTCCAGCGCCTGTGCCTCGTAGAAGCGCCGGCCCACAATCTGTATGCCGTTCGGCAAGGCCACGCTGGGAATGCCCATCAGGTTCACCCATGGGATATTGCGCATCTGGTCGAACAGATGCAGAGTTTGGTCTTTGTCGAGCAGATGGTCGAACGCGAGCGATGGCGTAGGCATGCCCGCTACAGGACAAAGCACCAATGGGTACTCCTCCATCCACAAAGCCGCTTCGCGAACGATTTTGCGGCGCTCTTCGAAAGCCTGGATGAGGCGTCGGCTGTCCTTGCCCAGACTATAGATGCCGAACAGCGCTTCTATATGCTGCCGGTTGCTTTCACCCAGCTTGTCCCCGAACACGGGCATGCCCGCCTCCACCAGCTCGGTGCCGATGAGTTCCGCCCAAACCTCGGGAGCGCGCCGCGCGTTGGGAATGGCGGCGTCCACCACGTCGTACCCGGCATCCTGCAAAATGCGGGCTACCGCATCCAGGCGCGCGACGATTTCCGGCGATACCTTGGCTCCCGTCTGGTCGACCATCCTCGCCACACGCGGGCGGCCAGTTCCGGGCGCGGAGCGGGAAACCGGGATCGGCAAGGTGGCGGGATCGCCCGGATGCGCGCCGGCAATCACCTGATAGGCGGACCACAGGTCTTCCACGCAACGCGCCAGAGGCCCGATGGAAGCCATCATGTCGACGGTCGGCGGGCTGTCGAACGGCGGCATCGACGGCACAGCGGGCGTGCGCCCGGCCGAAGGGCGCAAGCCGTAGATTTCGCAAAACGTCGCCGGTACCCGGATGGATCCGCCGTAATCCAGGCCCAGGCCAATCGGCGCCAGGCCCGCCGCGACGGCAGCCGCATCGCCTCCGGACGAACCGCCGGCGGTGTTTTCGAGATTGCGCGGATTGCGCGTGGCACCATACAAATGGCTGATCGTGTTCCAGCGGATTTGAAGGTCGGGCTGGTTGGTCTTGCCGATGATCATTGCGCCGGCTGCCTTGAGGCGCTGGATCACCACCTCGTCGGCAGGCGAGCAGACATCGGCCAGCGCGGGCAGCCCCTCGGTATGCTTCATGCCCTGGACGTCGAAGTGATCCTTGATGCTAAGGGGAATGCCGTCCAGCGCAAGCCCCGAACGGTTTGCGTGATTCTGGTCGGCGGCCTTGGCTTCGGCCAGCACTTGTTCGGCACGCGGCTCGACAACGGCATTGATGCTGGAATTGACTTTTTCAAGGCGATCCAGATGCGCCTGCACCAACTCGACGCGGCTGACTTCTCCGTTCTGCACGAGTTTGCGCATTTGCTGCGCGGTCAATCCCCACAAATTTTCCGCCATGGTTTTTTTCTCCGGTTTATGTAATGGGCGCTCTGCCCTGTTCAAGCTTGCGTGCCTTCAAGGCCTATGAATTCGTCCACCGTGTCGGGATCGAGCAATTGATCGGGCAGCAGTTCTTTGACGATTTCGCCTTTTTGCAGCCACAACACCCGGCTTGCAATGGCACCGATAAATCCAACGTCCTGCTCCACCACCACCACAGCCAGGGATTTTTCTTGTGCCTGACGCAAAAGGTGGTCTTCGATCTCTTCGACGATGGAGGGCTGTATGCCCTCGGTGGGCTCGTCCAGCAGCAGCACCTTGGGTTCACCGCAAAGCGCGCGCGCCAAGGCAAGGATCTGCTGCTCGCCGCCACTGAGCGCGCCGCCTTTACGATCGAGCAGACGCTCCAACACCGGAAAATCGCTGACCGAACGCTCGATGGCGCGCTCGCGGTTGAGACCGGCCGCTGCCGCCCCGATGGCAAGGTTTTCGCGCACCGTCAACGACCCGAAAATATCGCGCCCCTGCGGCACATAACCCAGCCCCTGATGCGCCCGCACATGGGGAGCCGTATGCGCCACGTCCCGCGCACCGAGCATGAGCTGGCCTTCGGTCATGGGCAGGAGGCCGACCAGCGCCTTCATGAGCGTAGTCTTGCCCATGCCATTATGGCCCAATACGCCGACGATTTCCCCCGCCCGTATTTGAAAAGAGATTTGCCGCAAGATGGGGATGGAACCGTACCCGGCGCATAGCCCCGATACGCGCATCAGGATTTCGCCGCTCATCGCGCCTCCTTGCCGTGCTGTCCCAGATAGGCGTCGCGTACTTCGGTGTTGCGTACGACCGCTTCCATCGTGTCCTCCACCAGAACCCGCCCGCGATGGAATACCGTCACCTTTTCGGCAATACGGCGGATGAAGTGCATGTCGTGCTCGACAATGATGAATGTGCGCTGGCCCCGCAGTTCGTTGAGCAAGGCAATGGTGCGCTCGACCTCGCCCGCCGTCATTCCCGCCGCGGGTTCGTCCAGCAACACCAGTTGAGGTTCGCTGATCAGGATCATGCCCAGCTCGACCCACTGGCGATGGCCATGCGCAAGCTTGCCGGCAAGTGTTTGCGCATGCGCCGTCATGTGGATTTTTTCCAGCATGGCATCGACCGCCTCGAGTGCGGGCTTGCGCCCCATGACGCGCTGCGCCGACATGAACAGGTTTTCCTGCACGCTCAGGCCGTTGAACAGGTTGGGAACCTGCGTCTTGACGCCGACTCCCATGCGGGCGATCGCATGCGAAGGCAGATTGGTCACGTCCTTGCCGAACAGCGTGATACGGCCCGAGGTGGGCTTGATCTGACCGGTCAGCATTTTGAAGAAGGTGCTCTTGCCCGCGCCGTTGGCCCCGATAAGACACCGCAACTCCCCCTTCTTGAGATTGAAGTTGATGCCAGCAACAGCGGCTACCCCGCCAAATGTGCGCCACAGATCATGCGTCTGGAGAATCATGGCGCCTCCTTGCTGAACAGGCCGGAGGATCGGTATCGCCGAAGATACTGTTGGATGGATGGCACGATGCCGCTGGGAACCAGCAGGACGGCCGCAATGAAAAGCAGGCCCAGGGCGATTTCGGGGCTGACTCCGCTGGCGCTGCCCAGCCAAGTGGACAAGGCCTGGACGACAAAGCACCCCAATATGGGCCCCAACAGGGTTCCCATGCCCCCTAGCAATACCCAGATCACGATCTGCGCCGAAAATGAAAGCGAAAAGGCGGTCGGCCCGATGGACGCGCCCCATGCGGCATAAAGGGCTCCCGCCAGCCCGGCGATCGCCGCACCGATGCAGAACACACCCAGCTTGTAGTAGCGCACGTCGTAGCCCAGCAGTTCGGCGCGCAATTCGTTTTCGCGCACGGCCGCAACCACCCGGCCAAACCGGCTTCGCACCAATATGCGTAAAGCCAGGTAGATGACGACAAGAGTAAGCGCCGAAGCGTAGTACATGCCGTCAAAACCGAGGACGTCGCTCAGGTTGAAGGGATTGTTCAAGGGCGGTACGCCGGGTATGCCGTTATATCCGCCCAAATGAGCCTTGCCGAACTGATAGGCCGGCCCCGAGGCGCTGTTGATCAGGCTGAGCAGGATCAATGGCACGGTCAGCGAAATGACGGCGAAATACACATCGCTGATGCGCCCGAAAAAAGTGAAATAGCCAAGCAGCGCCGCCACGCAAACCGGCACCAGCACCGACGCAGCCAAGGCCCAGGTGCTGTTGCCCATATTGACGGCAATCAGCGCATAGACATAGGCGCCGATGCCGAAAAAGGCCGACTGCCCCAGGGCCAATATGCCTCCCACCCCCCAGACCAGCCCCAAACTAAGCGCCAGCACGGCCATAATGGCAAACACGGTAAGGGTATACAGCGTATAGGTTTCGGCAAACAACGGAATGCCGAAAACCAGAACCAGCGCCACAATGGCCGCCCACCAGAACCCCGGGCTTTTTACTTCGTACATCAGATGCCTCGCTTGAAGAATCTGCCCGTAATGCCCGAAGGCAATACGCGCAGCAGCACGATAGCCGTAACCAGGAGCATGACCTCGCCCAGCACGGATGTGCTGACAAATGTCGTGACCTGGCTGACGGTTCCCAACAGCGCCGACGACAGCGCCGAGCCGGTCAATGGCAGGGCCCCGCCCAGAATGACGGTAATGAACGCCTTGGCGATATAGGTAAGCCCGCTGATCGGCAGAACCCCCGTCAGCGGCGCGAAAATGGCGCCGGCCAGGCCTGACAGCGCCGCGCCGATGCCGAAAGTCACGGAATAGACACGCTTGACGTTGACGCCCAGCGCGCTGGCCATGTCGGCGCTTTGCATGGTGCCGCGCGCGATGAGGCCGAATGGCGTGTGGCGCAGCAAAAAATACAGGCCGACCGCGACCACCAGGGCCACCCCGATCACAAAGAAGGTGTACCCGCCCTCCTGATAGGCGCCGATATGCACGCTGCCCAACGGCGGACTGACGCCCATTTGGTAATAGCCGAAAAGCGATGAAGCCAGACCAATGAGCAGCAGGCTGAGCCCCCAGGTAGCCAATATGGTTTCAACGATGCGGCCGTACAGGTGACGGATGATGAGACGCTCGATGACGACGCCGATAACCGCCACCGCCAGCGGCGCCACCACGAACATGGCCAGCCAGAAATTCACCCCGGCCCGCACGGACAAGATAAAGGCGAATCCGCCCAGCATCAGAAACTCGCCATGGGCGAAATTGATGACGCCCATCATCCCGAAGATGATGGCCAAACCAACGCTGATCAGGAACAGACTGGCGACGGCATACAGGATTTGTATGCCGGCCAACATGGCTAGATCCATGGATACTCCTTGCTTCTTGTATAAAACGCTGTCTTGCCGTGCCTGCCTTTTCGGACGTCAAAGCGACATCTTCAACACGTCGCAGCTGTCGTCGCCGGCGCTTACCGGGGGAACCTGCTTCCAGGATTCCTGCACCTTGAACCGGCTGTTCTGGATTTCCGCCAAGTACATGTCCATGGTGCAGTAATGCGTAGCCGGATGCGAGGCCAGCCTGCCGCTGGGGCCATCGATAGCGATGCCCGACTCGAACGCCTCGATGACCTTCCTGCGATCCACCGAACCCGCCTTGCGAACCGCCTCGGCCCACAGCAGCATGCCCTGGTAGTCGGCCACACCCAAAGAACCAACATAGGTATAGTCGGCAAACCGCTTTTTGAAGCGCTCGATAAACGCCTTGCTCGCGGGGGTGTCAAGCTCGTCGAAGTAGTTCTTGACCGTAACGATGCCCTCGCTGACATCGGGGGGCATGCGCAATTGTTCCCCCGAATCGCCAATGGTGTGCGACGCCATGGGAATGCGCTTGTTCATACCCGCCGACGCCCATTGCCCATAGAACGCCGCATGGGCCGGACCGACGAACACATTGAACACGAAGTCCGGCTTGGCGGCCTGTATTTTGCCGATAGTGGAGCCGAACTTGTCGACGTCCATGGGAAACAGGTCCAGGCCCACGACCTCGCCGCCGTTTTCCTTGGCGATGCGTTCGGCCCACTTGGCGGACAACTGGCCGAAAATATAATCGGCGGCCAATATGTACACTTTCTTCCCATGTTTTTTGATCATGTAGGGAATCAGGTTGTTCAGCAACTGCTGCGGCGTGGGGCCCGTGGTGAACATATTGCGGTCGCATGCGCCTTCGGGACCTTCGTTGATCATGTTCATGATATACAGGGTTTTGGCCCGCGCCAGCACCGGCCTTGCCACTTCGCGCGCCGCGCTGGTAATGGCGCCGTGCACCACGGCCACCCTGTCCTTCAGCGCAAGCTGTTGGGCGTACTGGCCGTACAACTGGTTATTGGACTGCGTATCGTATTTGACGAGTTCGATCTTTTTACCCAGCAAGCCGCCCTTGGCGTTGATTTCGTCCGCCGCCAGCTCCAGGCACTGCGCCTTGACGTGACCATAAAGCTGCAGAGGGCCGGATAGATCCAGCAACACCCCGGCCTTGATCGTATCGGCCGCCAGGCTGGCCGAAGGAAACCCGAGCCCGCCCACCAGCGAACCCGCGGCGCCGCCCAGGCCGTAGCCCAGGAATTGTCTCCTGCTTATCTGCATGTCGTCCCCCATAAGAGTGATTGTTTTACGTTGCCTTGTGCGCATCGCAGGGTATTAAAGCAACCGGCAACGACAAAGAACATGCCAAAAGCCGTCTCAAACAGGTAGATTTCAGACAGCAGGGGTTAACCCCTAACCGGCGTGAATGGCGATGGCAGGTATCGCGAAAGTCGCTTTCTCAAGCCGGGGCGTACCCCCATACACTAAGCGCCATTACCGCTATGAACATCAGGCGCGAACCTGCCCGGTTTCGGTTCCAGCCTGCTCACAACGTTTGGAGGCAAGCCGTGTCCGGCATCACTTTCACCAACATTCATATTTTCGATGGCAGCGGCAACCCGATCTTTCCCGCCGAACTGCGCGTCGAAAACAATCGCATCACCCATGTCACCCCCACTGGCGGCCCATCGCCGGCCCGGCCGGGCGACCGCCTCATCGACGGGCAAGGCGGCACCTTGATGCCGGGGCTGGTCGAAGCCCATGCCCATTTGTCGTGGCCCACGTCGGTCGAGCGCTTCGTGCCCGGCATGTCCTTGCCCCTGGAGGATCTGGTGCTGAACACGGCCAGAAATGCCAGGATCCTGCTGGATTACGGATTCACCAGCGCCTACTCGGCGGGCTCGCTGAGCAAGCTGATCGAAGTCGCCCTGCACAAACAAATCGAAACCGGCGGCATGCCCGGGCCGCGCTTCATTCCTTCATCGATAGAGCGCTCGCCTCCCAGCCCCGACGAACTCGCTCCGGGACAGGTCGAAGACCACGGGCAAGGCGCCGACGCCATACGGGCGTTCATCAAGGATTGCGCCGAGATGGGCGCCAAATCGGTGAAATTCCTGCTTTCGGGACAAGACACGCTGATCCCCGGCACATCGCAGCAACTGCTTTATACGGAGGAAGAAGCCCGCGCCGCCGGTGAGCAGGCCAGGGAATCCGGCATCTGGCTTTGCGCCCACGCGCAAGCCGCGGAAGCGGTGAAAATGGCCGTCCGCAACGGATTCCGCGTCATCTACCACTGTTCATACGCCGACGAGGAAGCGCTGGACATGCTGGAGGCCAACCGCGACAAGGTCTTCATGGCGCCGGCCATCGGCATCGTCCAGGCCATCATCGACGTCGAACCGCGCCCGGGCGAGGACATGACCTCGATGAAGCACTACTCCAGAATAGCCATGGAACGACAGACAAAACTGGTGCCCGAACTGAAGCGGCGCGGCGTGCGCGTGCTGCCCGGCGGCGACTATGGCTTTCCCTTCAACCCCAACGGGTGCAACGCCAAGGATCTGGAGCTGTTCGTCCGGCTGTTCGGCTACACGCCGGCGGAAGCCTTGAAGGCGGCCACCCAGTTTGGCGGCGAGATCATGGGCCTGGGCGGCGAGCTCGGACTGCTCAAGCCGGGCTATCTGGCCGATCTGCTATTGGTGGACGGCGACCCGACCCAGGACATCACGCTATTGCAGGACAAGAACCGCCTGAAGGCCATCATGAAAGACGGTCGTTTTCATAAAGACCCGGCGGACCCGCGGCATGAGGACGTTACCAGGCGACACACCACCCTCGCCGCATAAGGGACGGCGCGCCTGGGCCGGGATTTACAGCCCGGCCCAGGCGCCGAGCATAAGTAAACAAACCAATCAAACAGGGCGCTAGCCGCATTTCAGCCCTGCGGCAATCACACCCTGCATGCAGATTTCCTCGTCCTCGTCGCCGGTTCCGCCGCTGGCGCCCACGGCGCCCAGAATGCCGCCATCCGCATTCTTGATCAGCACGGCCCCGGGCTGAGGAATAAATTTGCCCTGTCCCGTCGAAGCCAGAGCCCCGAAGAAATTGGGGTTGTCGGCGGCCCGCTGGCTCAAAACACGGCTGGAGACGCTCATGGCCACGCTGCCCCAGGCCTTGCCCGTGGCGATATCGATACGGAACATGGTGGCTCCGTCCTCGCGCTGCGCAGCCTTGACGTTGCCGGAGTCATCCAGCACCACGACGGCCATAGGCTTATAAGCCTTTGCCCGGGCCTTGCCAAGCGCGGCGCTGATAATCCGGTTGGCCTGCTCAAGCGTCAATTTACTCATGTTTTCATCCCTTTATTACCCGCCATGCCTGCCCCCGCTCGCAGGCGTAGGCAAGCCATATTCGCCAAAAGCCATTATTGGCTTGTCTCGAAATCCTGCCCGTCAAATACCTGCCGGCGCCTATTTGATGAGCGAAGCGGCATCCGGCTTCTTGTTTATCATCCGCATGTCGT
>CALMPB010000095.1 GCA_937871985.1 uncultured Burkholderiaceae bacterium | reverse complement strand
TGTCCTGCTCGAGGCCGGCGGAGCCGGCTGCCCGGGCTGCGCCGCGCCGGGCAGCACGGGCCGCTACGATATCCACGGCAGGCTCATCCACATCAACGGCATGCCGATCCGCCGGTACGCCTCGGGCCAGATCCGCCAACTGGCCCCCGTGGCGCCAGGCTGGCCGGGACTGGCCCTGGACTACAACCAGGAAGGCCTGCGCACATCGTGGCGCTCGATGCCGACGGGAACCGAACGCACTGTCCACGATGCGCAGCGCCGGCCGCTGCGCCGGCTTTTCGGCAACGGCGGCCATTGGGATTACACCTACGACGCCACGGGCGGCCTTGCCTCGGTCACGGCCACGAACGCGCGCGGCACCGAAAAAATACCCCCACGCTGCGCTGCTACGCAGCTTGCTGCCCCCCAAGGGGGTGCTTTTTGCCTTGGGGCGGCCCAGCGGCAAAAAACCTCCCTGTCCCGGCCGGAGGCCAGCGTACTGCGCATCGACCATCCCCACGAAACCGAAACCCGCCGCTACGACAGCCGCCAGCGCCTCGCGTCGCGCACCGTGCAGCGGCCCACCCTCGATACCCCTCACCACGAGCGCTTCGAGTACGACGCGCAAAACCGCCTGACCCGGCATCATCTGCCCGAAGGCGGGCAGCTCAGCTATCGGTGGGGCCCGCAACAACGCTTGCTGGGCATAACGTGGCACGACAGGCAAGGCCGGCGCCACGAGGTCATTCAAAGCCGCCCGTCGCAGCCCGGCTACCAATACGGCAACGGCCTGCGGCTGCACGCCACTTTGCATCAGGGCCAGGCCCGCCAGCTCGTTCTGCGCAACAAGCAAGGCAAGCTTTTATGGCTGCAACGCCAGGACTACGACCAGCACCATCGCGTCCGCCTCGAAACCCACTACACGCCGGCCGCCGCCCACGCCGAAACCTGGAGCTACGCCTACGACGCCGCATCCCGCCTGGCCGGCGCGAAACGCGTCGCCCATCGCATTCAACCCGGCGGCGGGCCCGCGCCTGTTCCCGATCCGACGCCAGGCGCCGACAACGGTGACCGGGCTGATGCATCCGGATCGGCGCACTGGTATGCCTGGAACGACGACGGCTCGCTGGCCGCCCGGCGCACCGGCCAGGCCACCTACAAGCCCAGGGCGGGCTACGACGGCAGCGGGCTGCCCAAGACTCTGGACGGCCGCGTCACGCATTACGGCCCGAACCGCCGCCTGGCCGCCGTCGAGCAGGACGGCGCCATTCTGGCCAGCCATGCCCACAACGCCTTCGGCCACCGCGTCCACAAGCGCACGCCCGCCGAACTGACCGACTATTTCTACGTCGAGGGCAAGCTCGCGGCCGAAGCGCGCCGGCCGGTCAACGACAAGGCTGCCGCCCGCATTACCCGCCGCTACATCTACGCTCACCACGTCCCGGTGGGGCTGGTGCTGTACACCCCGCAGGCGCCGCAAGGCACGCTGTACGCCATCCATGCCGACCTGCTCGGCGCGCCCCGCCTGCTGACCGATCAAAGGCAGGCGGTACGCTGGTTCGCCCGCTACAGCCCCACCGGCCAGGCCGAACGCCTGAGCGGCGACATGACGCTGGATCTGCGGCTGCCCGGCCAGGTCTTCGACACCGAAACCGGCTGGCACGACAACCTGCTGCGCACCTATCTGCCGGACTCGGGACACTACCTCGAACCCGACCCGCTGGGCCCCGCGCCGGGCAGCCAGGCCCGCGGCTACGCCAATCAACAGCCGCGCCGCTACGTCGACCCGCTGGGCCTGCTGCTGTTCGCCTTCGACGGCACCCGCAACACCCCGCAATCGCAAACCAATGTCTGGAAAATGAGCCAGCGCTACCTGGACGGCCAGGTGTTCTATCACGCCGGGCCGGGCAACGCCTCCGCCTCGTACCCGGACTGGGACAGCATTACGGCCTACACCGCCTCGCGCATCCTGGACGCGCAATGGATCAACCTGCTTGCCGCCCTGGGCAGCTCCCCCTTCGATCCGGCCCAGACCATACCCATAGACATCATCGGCTTTTCCCGCGGAGCCGGCCTGGCCCGCCATTTCGGCAATCTTGTCGACAACCACATCGCCAACGGGCTTTTTTCGTACCAGGATGAACAACTCGGTCTGGTCACGGCCTGCGTCGACCTGCGTTTCATGGGACTGTTCGACACGGTGGCGCAGTTCGGGCTGGGCGGCGTCCGAAACTCCGATTACGACCTCAGCATTGCGCCGTCATGGGGCTGGGTGGCCCATGCCGTGGCGCTGCAAGAGCACCGCCGCTACTTTCCATTGAGCTCCGTGCAGGGGAGCGAGGGGATGAACACCATCGAAGCGCCGTTCATCGGCGCCCACGCCGATATTGGCGGCGGCGCCTCCCATACCCAGGAGGGCGCCGCACCCCACAGCCCGGAAGGCGACCTGTCCGACGTCGCCCTGAACTGGATGCTGTGGCAGGCCCGCTCCATGGCCTTGCGGTTCGACGCCGGCCCCGCCGAGCAAAGCGAAATCACCCACCCGGTCATCCACGACCAGCGCACCACCGGCACGCGGCCACAAGGCGGCGACCGCCGCATCGACGCCGCCGACGGCACTTTGCTGCACGACAACCAGGCCGAACATCCGCGCCTGGGCCGAAATCAACGCCTGGCCACCGAAGCCCTGATCGACCGCCACGAAGGCTGGCAGGTCAGCACCTCCAACGAAGTCGGCGTCGTCGACATGGCCGGCTATGCGCTGTGGCTGCGAAACGAGCTGGGCTGGCACGATCTGCCGGCTTAGGGCCTCCCATGTACGCTTTGGTAACAAAACCCGCCCGGAGGGCAAAAAGCGCGCCGCCAAAGAAATCACGCTATCATTTACATCTTTGCGGCCGTACCAGCTGGGCGGCACAGGCCCACGGCCGGGCGTTTCCCACCCGGCCCGCGCACGCCGCGCTCATTACCTTATCTGACTGTCTTATGCTTTCTGGGCAACAACAAAAACTCATCTCGATCATCAGCGCCGCGGTAGCGCAAGCCGCTCCCGAAGCCACGCCCACCATCCTGCTCGAACGGCCCAAGGTCGCCGCGCACGGCGATATCGCCACCAATGTGGCCATGCAGCTGGCCAAACCGGCCAAGCGCAATCCGCGCGAACTGGCGCAGCAAATCGTCGACGCCGTCATGGCCCACCCCGAAGCCGCCCAGCTCGTCGCCTCCGCCGAAATCGCGGGGCCCGGCTTCATCAATTTCCGCCTGACCGCCGCCGCCCGCCAGGCGGTGCTGCACGCCATACAGCAAGAGGGCGACCGCTACGGCACCCTGCCGCCCAATCACGAAAAAGTGCTGGTTGAATTCGTCTCGGCCAACCCCACGGGGCCCTTGCACGTCGGCCACTCGCGCCAGGCCGCCTTGGGCGACTCGCTATGCCGCCTGTTCACGGCGCAAGGCTACGACGTAACGCGCGAGTTCTACTACAACGATGCCGGCAACCAAATCGACAACCTGGCCATCAGCGTGCAGGCGCGCGCGCGGGGCATCGCGCCCGATTCGCCCGATTTTCCGGCCGACGGCTACAAAGGCGACTACATCGCCGAAATCGCCGCCGACTTCATGGCCGGCAAAACGGTGCAGGCCGCCGACGGCAACTCGGTGACAGCCAGCAAGAACCTCGACGACCTGAACGACGTCCGCCAATTCGCCGTCGCCTACCTGCGCCGCGAACAAGACCTGGATCTCCAGGCCTTCAACCTCAAGTTCGACAATTTCTACCTGGAAAGCTCGCTGTACACCAGCGGCCGGGTCGAAAAAACCGTGCAGGCCCTCGTCGCCAACGGCCACACCTACGAAAGCGAAGGGGCTTTGTGGCTGCGCACCACCGAACTGGGCACGGGCGACGACAAAGACCGCGTCATGCGCAAAAAAGAAGGCGGCTACACCTATTTCGTGCCCGACGTGGCCTACCACGTGGCCAAATGGGAGCGCGGCTTCCACCGCGCCATCAACATCCAGGGCAGCGACCATCACGGCACGATCGCGCGCGTGCGCGCCGGCCTGCAGGGCCTGAACCTGGGCATTCCCAAGGACTTCCCCGCCTACATCCTGCACAAGATGGTGCGCGTCATGCGCAATGGCGCCGAAGTCAAGATATCCAAGCGCGCCGGCAGCTACGTCACCATGCGCGACCTGATCGACTGGGTCGGCCAGGATGCCGTGCGCTACTTCCTCATCCAGCGCCGGGCCGACTCCGAATTCGTCTTCGACATCGACCTGGCCCTGTCCAAAAGCGAAGAAAACCCGGTGTACTACATCCAGTACGCGCACGCGCGCATCTGTTCCATGCTGGGCCAGTCGGCCGCGCTGGCCGAGCAGTTGCCCCAGGCCGACGTCGGCGTGCTGGTGGCGCCCACCGAGTTCGCGCTCATGCAGCGCCTGGCCGAATACCCCGGCATGGTCACGCTGGCCGCCCACGAACTGGCGCCTCACCATATTGCCTTCTGGCTGCGTGATTGCGCCGCCGATTTCCACGCCTGGTACAACGCCGAACGGGTGCTGGTGGACGACGCCGGACTGAAGCTGGCGCGGCTGCGCCTGGCCCAGGCCACCCGCCAGGTTCTGGCCAACGGCCTGGCGCTGCTGGGCGTATCGGCCCCCGAAAGGATGTAAGCTCCCAAACGGAGATTAGCTTTTACTATGGCACGAAACAGTCGTAAATCCTCAAGCTCGAAATCCGGCGGCAGCACCCTGTTCGGCATGCTGGGCGGCCTGATCATCGGGCTGGCCATCGCCGCGGGGCTGGCCTATTACGTCACCAAGGCGCCCATGCCTTTCGTCGACAAGGTCACGCGCGAGAAACCGCAAACCCAGATACCCAGCAATGTCGATCCCAACGGCGCGCTTTACAGCAAGGACGACTCGGCGCCCTCGGACAGCCCGCTGGCCAATGCGCCGCGCCCCCTTTCGCCCGGCGAAGCGCCCGCGCCCTCCATGAATGACGAGATCGGCGCGCTGCTGGTCACCTTGGGCGCCCCCGAGCCCGGCGCCGATAAAAAAGAAGCGCCGGCCAAAGAGGCGCAGGCCGCGCCCCCTTCCAAATCCGCGCCGGCCTCCCCGGCGCCAAAGGCCTCCGAAACCCCGAAACCGGCCGCGCCGGCGGCGCACCCCGCGGCCAAGGCCGAACCCGCCAAACCGGTCAAGCCGGCCTCCACCCAGACCACCTATTACCTGCAGGCCGGCGCCTACCGGTCGGCCAACGACGCCGACGCCGTCAAGGCGCAGATCCTGATGCTCGGCCTGCCGGTGCAGGTGCAAAAGGCGCAGATCAACGGCGCCACCATCAATCGTGTGCGCGTAGGCCCCTTCAAGGGCATCGACGAAATGAATCGTTCGCGCGCGCGCCTCAGCGAAGCCAA
Organism: uncultured Burkholderiaceae bacterium; assembly: GCA_937871985.1. The sequence continues at coordinate 34,596 of CALMPB010000095.1, read as the reverse complement.
GATCGATTCGTCGGTGGTGCGCCCATGACACATTCGCCATACCGTTTGAACTTGCCGGCCGCCACCCGGTCATAACTCCATTCGGTCAGGCGCCGAAAGACCAAGTATTCGAATCACCCAAACAGCACATTACGTACAGGATGCATAGCCATGTCGTTTAAAAATCTGTTCCTTCGCACTTTCGCCATCGCCGCCCTTGGCGCCGCCAGCCTGTTCGCGCCTCTTGGCCAGGCCCAGGCCGCCGGCGAGCAATACGTCACGTTGAATCCGGCCCAGCCCTCCGACACGCCGGACAAAATCGAGATCCTGGAGTTTTTCGCCTATAGCTGCCCGCACTGCGCCGCCATGCAGCCCATGGTCGAAAAATGGGCCAAGACCCTGCCCTCCAACGTCGTGCTGCGCCAGGTTCCCGTAGCCTTCAACGCCAGCATGGCCGATCTGCAAAAGCTGTATTACTCGCTGCAAGCCCTCGACCGCATGGATCTCAACGACGAAGTCTTCAAGGCCATCCATACCGAGCACAAGCGCATCTTCGAAGCCAAGGCCATCGCCGACTGGGCCGTCAGCAAAGGCATCGACCGCGCCAAGTTCGAAGCGGTCTTCAATTCGTTCGGCATCAATGCCAAGATCAAGCGCGCCAACGAGCTCACCCAGTCCTACCAGATCGACGGCACGCCCAGCATCTCGGTGGGCGGGCAATACGTGGTTTCGCCGTCCATGACCAACAGCTACCAGGGCACCATCGACGTAGCGCAAAAGCTGCTCGACGGGCTGCTCAAGAACAAGAAGTAATCATGCTCGGGGCGTCAGGCCCGCGCTTTGTCCAGGGCCTGAGCCAGATCGGCAACCAGGTCCTCGACGGCCTCCAGGCCGATATGCAGGCGCACAACGGCGTTGTCGCCGCCGCCCCAGTAGCTGTGCTGGGCCAGCGGCGCATGCTCGACCAACTGCACCAGGCTTTCAAAGCCGCCCCACGAATAGCCGATCCCGTATAGCGTCAGCGCATTCACGAAGCGCCGCGCCTGCGCGTGGTCGAGCGCCAGTTCGACCGACAGCATGCCGTTCGAACCATGGCAGTCGCGCCGCCACAAAGCATGGCCAGGATCCTGCGGCCAGGCCGGATGGTAGATGCGCACGGTTTCGGGGCGCGACGCCAGGAACTCGCATACCCGCAACGCGTTTTCGGCGTGCTGGCGCATGCGGATGGGCAAGGTGCGCACACCGCGCAAGGCCAGCCAGGCATCGTCGGCGCTTATCGAATACCCCATGGCATAGTGGGTTTCGTTGATGCGACGCACCAGCTCGGGATCGTTGGCCATGACGGCGCCCAGCATCAGGTCGGAATGCCCGCCTATGTACTTCGTGCCCGCCACCGCCGAAACGTCGACGCCCAGATCGAGCGGGCGGTACACATAGCCCGCGCCCCAGGTGTTGTCGGTGGCAAGCACCAGTTTGTGCCGCCGCGCGAACTCGGCCAGCGCGGGAAGATCGAGCATTTCCATGAGCAGGGACCCCGGCGACTCGACGTACAGCATGCGCGTATTGGGCCTGACCTGCGGTTCAAGCGCCCCGGGTTCGGCGCGGCAATACGAAACCTCGATGCCCAGGCGCCGCAGCACGGTCTTGTCCAGATGACGCACCGGGCCGTATACGCAGTCGGCCACGATGACGTGGTCGCCAGCGTTCAGCAGGGCCATGAAGACCAGGGTGACCGCCGAAAGGCCCGACGGCGCCAGGAAAGCGCGCTGCGCCCCCTCCAGCTCGCAAAACACCTCTTCCAGCGCGGCATGCGTGTCCATGCCGGAACGGCCGTAGGTGGCGATGCGCTCGCCGCCCGCCTTGTCGGTCAAGGCATGGTCCAGCGCCTCGAGGCTGGCGAAGCGCACCGTGCTGGTCCGCATGGAGGGCAGCGCCACCGGCGCCGATTGGGTTTTGGGATTAAACTCGGCAATGCCCGAATGCAGCAGCTGGGTTTCTAGACGCGTGGTACCGGTATGAGCCATGACTTCCGAGATTGGTTTGGATAGTTCGCAAAAATACCCTGAACGCGGCTGCGCTTGGCAGCGGGCTCAGGCCATGTCCAAAACTACCACATTTTGCCCGTCCAATCCGGCGCAACGCCTCACGCCGGCCTCGCACAACGTATTCATCCGCCATGCTCACCCTTGAAATCGCCCTGTCCTTCTTCGGCATCGCCGTCCTGCTGGCCCTGGCGCCCGGCCCTGACAACGTCTTCGTGCTGATGCAGTCGGCCATGTGGGGACGCCGCTCGGGCATGCTGGTCGTGCTGGGCCTGTGCACCGGCCTGATCGGCCATACCGTGGCCGTGGCCGTCGGGCTGGCCGCGCTGTTCGCCGCCTCCGAAACCGCCTTTACCGTGCTCAAACTGGCGGGGGCGGCCTACCTCGTGTACCTGGCCTGGGGCGCCTTCCGGGCCAGGCCCAACACCCGCGAATCGTCCAGGCCGCCGCGCCAAAGCAATGCCACGCTTTACCGGCGCGGCATCGTCATGAATCTCACCAACCCCAAGGTGTCGCTGTTCTTCCTGGCTTTCCTGCCGCAGTTCACCTCGGCGGCGCGCGGTTCGGTCGCGCTGCAAACGCTGAGCCTCGGCCTGCTGTTCATTGTCGCGACCCTGCTGGTGTTCGGCTGCATCGCCTTTTTTTCCGGCACCTTCGGCGAACTGATACAACGCTCGGCCAAAGCGCAGCGCCTGCTCAACTGCTTTGCCGGAACCGTGTTCCTGGGCCTGGCCGCCAAGCTGGCGCTCTCCAGCCGCTAAGAGTGCGGGCGATCCGGCGGCCTGGCTTCGCCGTGCCGCCGCGCCTAAGCCGCCAGGCTGAAGCGGAAAACGCCGTCGCCGCCAAGTTCGCGCGTAAGCTTGCCCTGGTAATACAGGGCATGCAAATGCGCCAGCGCTTCGCCGATGGCAAAGGTGATTTGATGCGTGTCCAGCTTGCGGTGGAACATGATGGGCACGATATCGTTGGCGCTGCAAGGCGTACGACAGGCCGTCATGACTTCATCGAGACGCTCGGCATGGTGGGCATGCTGCTGAGCGATGCGTTCGTGCAGCCCCTTGAAGGGACGGCCATGCGAAGGCAGCACCACGGTATCCTCGGGCAGGTTGTCGAACCGCTTCAAGGACTTCAGGTACAAGGGCAGCGGATTGGCCTCGGGCTCGAAACTGAATACGCTGATATTGGTCGAAATGCGCGGCAGCACCATGTCGCCTGAAATGAGCATCTGCAGCGTGTCGCAATACAGCGCGGCATGTTCGGGCGAATGGCCGTAGCCCACGATGACGCGCCACACGCGGCCGCCGATGGCGATTTCATCGCCATCCATGATGCGCCGGAAACTAGCCGGCGCATCGGGCACCAGGCTGGGGTAGTACGAACCGCGCTTGCCGATTTCCTGAATGGCTTGCGGGTCGGACAGGCCGTGCCGGACGAAATGCGCCAGGGCCATATCGCCGCCGGCGCCGCCCTCGACCTGACTCTGCAACGGCGCGCGCGACCAGAGGCGCGCCGTCATGAACTCGGTCATGGTAATCCACAACGGCGCGTTCCAGCGATCGCAAAGCCATTGCGCCAGCCCCACGTGATCGGGGTGCATGTGCGTGACCAGGACGCGCAGCACGGGCAGGCCGTCCAGCGCGGTTTCGAACACCTGTTCCCAAAGCGCCTTGACGTTGTCGCGCGCGACCCCGGTATCGACCACCGTCCAGCCCTGCCGGCCGTCGATTTCGTCGCGCAGCAGCCATACATTGATATGATCCAGCGCGAACGGCAGCGGCAGGCGGATCCAGCGCACGCCGTCGCCCACGGTCAGCGCGCTTCCGGGCTCGGGAACAGCCTCGCCCCAAGGGTAGGTCAACTTCTGTTCGTTAGGATTCATCCATCATCTCCAGACTTTTCAATGGTTTCCGGTAGTTTACGTTACCGCCGCCGCTAACGTAATATAAGAGTCATGCACGGCGGCTTTCCCCGCAAACGGGCGCCGCGCCTGCCGCCATGGCCGCGCCGCCGGGCCGCACAGGAAGGGAGAAGGACATGACTATTCCGGGTCTGAACCTGGGCCTTGGCCAGGATCTCGACATGCTGCGCGATGCCGTCCGCCGTTTCGCCCTGGCCGAAATCTCCCCCCGCGCCGCTCAGGTCGACAAGACCGACCAATTCCCCATGGATCTCTGGCCCAAGCTCGGCCGGCTGGGCTTGCTGGGCATCACCGCCGACGAAGAATACGGCGGCCAGCATATGGGTTTTCTGGCCCACATGATCGCCATGGAGGAAATTTCGCGCGCCAGCGCGGCGGTGGCCTTGTCCTACGGCGCCCACTCCAACTTGTGCGTCAACCAGATCAACCGTCACGGCACCCCCGCGCAAAAGCGCCGATACCTGCCCCCGCTCATCAGCGGCCAGCATGTCGGCGCACTGGCCATGAGCGAGCCCAATGCAGGCTCCGACGTCGCCGGCATGGCGCTGCGGGCCCGCAAAACCGGCAGCCGCTATGTGCTGAACGGCACCAAGATGTGGATCACCAACGGGCCCGACGCTGACACCCTGGTGGTATACGCCAAGACCAGCCCCGAAAAGCGCCAGCACGGCATCACCGCCTTCATCGTCGAAAACGGCTGCAAGGGCTTCAGCGTCGCCCAGAAACTGGACAAGCTGGGCATGCGCGGCAGCCATACCGGCGAGCTGGTTTTCCAGGACTGCGAAGTACCCGAAGAAAACATCCTGGGCGGTCTGGATCAAGGCATGAGCGTGCTCATGAGCGGCCTGGACTCCGAACGCGCCGTGCTGGCGGCGGGGCCGCTTGGCATCATGCAGGCGGTTCTCGACCTGACCCTGCCTTATGTGCGCGAACGGCGCCAGTTCGGCCAGCCCATCGGCCAGTTCCAGCTCATCCAGGCCAAAATGGCCGATATCTACACCACCCTGCAGGCCAGCCGGGCCTTCGGCTATGCGGTGGGGCGGGCGCTGGACCAAGCCGACGGCAAGGAACAACGGCGCGCGCTGCGCAAGGATTGCGCCGCCGCCATCCTGTTCTGCGCCGAAAACGCCACCCGCCTGGCGGGGGAAGGCATCCAGATCCTGGGCGGCAACGGCTATATCAACGACTACCCCGCCGCGCGCCTGTGGCGCGATGCCAAGCTGTACGAAATCGGCGCCGGCACCAGCGAAATCCGCCGCATGCTCATTGGACGCGAGCTCTTCGGCCTCGAGCCCTGAGCCGCAAAAGCCTTACAATAAGGCCGAAACCCCAAAGCAGTTGCACCGCGGCAGAACATCCATGAGCTACTCTGGCGATCACCAACGCATCGAGCCCATATCGCGCAATGCCTTATCGCCCCAGGCGGTAGCACGCATCATCCTGAACGGCTTCGATCGCCACTACTCCCTGTTCCGCTACGGCGCGCAACGCGCCAAGGCCTTGTTCGAATCGGGCAACTGGCTCGCCATCCAGCAACTTTCGCGCGAGCGCATCGAATACTACGATACGCGCGTGCACGAGTGCACCACCACGCTCGGCTCGGCCCTGAAAGGCAGCCAAGCCCGGCCGGGCGACGCCGCCGCCGCGCGCGAACTCAGTCCCGGACAGCAGGCCTTCTGGCAGGAAACGAAAACCGAATACATCGGGCTGCTGGCCGGCCACAAGCAGCCGGAATGCGCCGAAACCTTTTTCAATTCGGTCTCGTGCCGCATCCTGCACCGCGACTACTTCCACAACGACTTCCTGTTCGTGCGGCCGGCGGTCGCCACCGAATACATCGACAGCAAGCTGCCGGCCTACCGCGTGTACTACCCCGCGACCGAAGGCCTGGAAAAATCGCTGCTCAACATGGTGGCCGATTTCGGCCTGGCCGCGCCGTTCGCCGACCTGCCTGCCGATGCGCGCCGCGTCGCCCGCATGGCCGTGCACGAGCTGCGCGGGCGCATTCCCCGCGACAGCGGCCAGCGCCTCGCCCCCGACTGCCAGATCCACGTCCTGAATTCACTGTTCTTCCGCAACAAGGGGGCTTACGTAGTGGGCCGCCTCATCAACCAGGCCGCCGTCTTTCCCTTCGCCATCGCCCTGCTGCACACGCCCGCCGGCCACATCACCGTCGACGCGCTGCTGCATTCCAGCGACGACCTGAGCACGCTGTTCAGCTTCACCCGCGCGTACTTTCTGGTGGACATGGAAGCGCCCTCGGCCTATGTGGATTTCCTGAACACGCTGCTGCCGCGCAAGCCCAAGGCCGAGATCTACACCATCATAGGCCTGCAAAAGCAAGGCAAGACCCTGTTCTACCGGGACTTCCTGCGCCATCTTGCGCACTCGCACGACAAGTTCGACGTGGCGCCCGGCATCAAGGGCATGGTCATGACGGTGTTCACCCTGCCCTCCTACCCGTATGTGTTCAAGCTGATACGCGATCACATTGCCAAGCCCGGCATGGACCACGCCACCGTGCGGCGCAAATACCAGATGGTCAAGAAGCACGACCGGGTGGGCCGCATGGCCGACACCTGGGAATACTCGCAGGTGGCGCTGCCGCGCGCGCGTTTTTCCGATGCGCTGCTGGACGAGCTGCGCCGCGAGGTTCCGGGGCTTCTGGAAGAAGCCGGCGACATCATCGTCCTGCGCCATGTGTATATCGAGCGGCGCATGACGCCCCTCAACCTGTACCTGGCCCGAGCCTCCGACACCGCGGCCGAGGCGGCCGTGCGGCAATACGGGGACGCCATCCGGGAGCTGGCCGCCGCCAACATCTTCCCCGGCGACATGCTGTTCAAGAATTTCGGCGTCACCCGCCTGGGACGCGTCGTGTTCTACGACTACGACGAAATCCAGCGCATGACCGAAATGAACTTCCGGCGCATTCCCCCCGCGCCGTACGAAGAGGCCGAACTGGCGGCCGAACCCTGGTATTCCGTGGGCCCCAACGACGTCTTCCCCGAAGAGTTCGCCACCTTCCTGCTGGGCAATGCCAGAATCGCCCGCACCTTCAAGCATTACCATGCCGACCTGCTGGAACCCGAGTGGTGGCAGGCCTGCCGCAGCCGGGCCAACCTGGGCCGCATCGAAGACATTTTCCCTTATGATGGCAGCCGAAGGCTGCACAATGCTAAAGTAGTTCCATCCGTATCCACGTCCACATAGCAACTGGTTAGATTGTTCGCAAGGAGTTACACATGTCCGATCCTATTGTCCTAGTTTCCGTCGCCCGCACGCCCATGGGCGGCATGATGGGCAGTCTCTCCGGCCTGGCAGCCCACGAACTGGGTTCCGTTGCCATCAAGGCGGCTGTCGAGCGGGCCGGCATTGCGCCCGACGCCGTCGACGAAGTCATCATGGGCAACGTGCTGCAAGCCGGCCAGGGCCAGGCCCCGGCCCGCCAGGCGGCACTGGGCGCGGGTCTGCCGAAAAGCGCGGGCTGCACCACCATCCACAAGGTCTGCGGCTCGGGCATGAAAGCCGCCATGTTCGGCCACGACCTGCTGGTGGCGGGCAGCGCCGAAGTCGTCGTCGCCGGCGGCCAGGAAAGCATGAGCAACGCGCCGTACCTGTTGCTGAAAGGCCGCCAGGGCTACCGCTACGGCCACTCCACCGTCTACGACCACATGGCGCTGGACGGCCTGGAAGACGCCTACCAGCGCGGCACGGCCATGGGCGTGTTCGCGGAAAGCTGCGCATCCAAATACACGTTCACACGCGAAAAGCAAGACGCCTTCTCGCTGGAGTCCCTGCGCCGCGCCCGCGCCGCCACCGAGGACGGCAGCTTCAAATGGGAAATCGCGCCCGTCACCGTTGCCGGCCGCAAGGGCGATACGGTCATCGACATCGACGAAGGCCCCACCAAGGCCATGCCCGATAAAATCCCCACGCTCAAGCCCGCCTTCAAAAAAGACGGCACGGTTACGGCCGCCAACTCGTCGTCCATCTCCGACGGCGCGGCCGCCATGGTGCTCATGCGCGAATCCACCGCCAAGAAGCTTGGCGCCAAGCCGCTGGCTCGTATCGTCGCCCATAGCCAGCACTCGCAAGAACCGGAATGGTTCACCACCGCGCCGGTCGGCGCCGTGCAAAAGCTGCTGGCCAAAACCGGCTGGGCCGCCAACGACGTCGATCTCTACGAAATCAACGAAGCCTTCGCCGTGGTGACCATGGCCGCCATGACCGAGCTCAGCCTCGATCCGGCCAAGGTCAACATTCATGGCGGCGCCACGGCGCTGGGCCATCCCATCGGCGCCTCGGGCGCGCGCCTCATCACCACCCTGGTGGGCGCCTTGCGCAAAACCGGCGGCAAGCGCGGCATCGCCACGCTGTGCATCGGCGGCGGCGAAGCTGTGGCCATGGCCTTCGAAATGCAGTAACTAGGCAAGCGGGGGCGGCCTGCCCCCCGCCGTCCGTCCTGGAATTGCCATGCCCGCCATCGAATCCCGGATCGACCCCGCCTCGCGGACTTTCCGCGACAATGCGCAGGCCATGCAGCACGCCCTGGACGACCTGCGCAAGCACCTGGCCCATGCGCGGCAAGGCGGCAGCGAACAGGCGCAGCAAAAACACACGGCACGCGGCAAGCTGCTGCCCCGGGAGCGGGTCATGCGGCTGCTGGATCCAGACAGCTATTTCCTGGAACTCTCGCCGCTTGCCGGCCACCAGCTTTACCACGAAGAAACCCCTGGCGCCGGCCTCATCACGGGCATAGGCCGCGTGGCGGGCATCGACTGCCTCATTGTCTGCAACGACGCCACCGTCAAGGGCGGCACCTATTACCCGGCCACGGTCAAGAAGCACCTGCGCGCCCAGGAAATCGCCCAGCAGAACCGCCTGCCGTGCATCTACCTGGTCGACTCGGGCGGCGCCCACCTGCCCCATCAGGACCAGGTGTTTCCCGACCGCGACCATTTCGGGCGCATCTTCTACAACCAGGCCGTCATGTCGTCCATGGGCATCGCGCAGATCGCCGTGGTCATGGGCTCGTGCACGGCCGGCGGCGCCTACGTGCCGGCCATGTGCGACGAGTCCATCATCGTGCGCAACCAGGGCACCATCTTCCTGGCGGGGCCGCCCCTGGTCAAAGCCGCCACCGGCGAGATCGTCTCGGCCGAAGACCTGGGCGGCGGCGACGTCCATACCCGCCTGTCGGGCGTGGCCGACCACCTGGCCGACGACGACGCCCACGCCCTGCAACTGGCGCGCAACGCCGTCGCCAGGCTTAACCTGCCGCCGGCGCCGGTTCGCGGCGCGGCATTCGCCGGGCCGCGGTACGACCCTCGGGAACTCAACGGCATCGTCCCCGCCGACGCGCGCCGGCAATACGACGTGCGCGAGATCATCGCGCGCATGGTCGATGGTTCGGAGTTCGATGAATTCAAGGCCCGCTACGGCACCACGCTGGTAACCGGCTTTGCGCGCCTCGAAGGCATGCTCGCCGGCATCGTCGGCAACAACGGCATCCTGTTTTCGGAAGCCGCGCAAAAAGGCGCCCACTTCATCGAACTATGCTGCCAGCGCAAGATCCCGCTGATATTCCTGCAAAACATCACCGGCTTCATGGTGGGGCGCCGCGTCGAGAACGAAGGCATAGCGCGCCACGGGGCCAAAATGGTCACCGCCGTGTCCACGGCGGCCGTCCCCAAGTTCACGGTCATCGTCGGCGGCTCGTTCGGCGCCGGCAACTACGGCATGTGCGGACGCGCCTTCAACCCGCGCCTGCTGTTCATGTGGCCCAATGCCCGTATTTCGGTCATGGGCGGCGAGCTGGCCGCCAGCGTCCTGGCCACGCTGCGGCGCGACGGCCTGCAGGCCAAGGGCCAGCCCTGGAGCGCCGAGGACGAAGAGGCCTTCAAGCAGCCCATACGCGACCAATACGAGCGCGAGGGGCACGCTTTGTATTCCACCGCCCGCCTCTGGGACGACGGCATCATCGAACCCGCCGACACCCGTTCGGTGCTGGCGGCCGGACTGCGCATCGCGCAAAACGCCCCCATCGAGGAAACCCGCTTCGGTCTGTTCAGGATGTAGGCGGGCCCGGCCGCCACGGCGCATGCTTTCGCATTGTGCCGGCCAGTCGAAACCCGTAGAATAACGCTTGCGAATAATTCTCAACGCGCCCCTTCCAGCGCGCCCTCAAATGGCGTTTTCCAAGCACCGCAAATTCACGGCATGGGTAGGACTGCTGGCCATCTGGCTGGCCGTGCTCATGCCGACGATTTCGCAAAGCGTGCAGCGCGAGCAGGGCCGGGAACTGTCGCTTTCCATCTGTCTGCCGGGCCAGGCCTCTTCGCAGCTCAACCTCGATTTAACCGCCGGCCCCGATTCCGATCATCACCCGCAAACCGATCACAGCCTGAAGGCTTGCGCCTATTGCGGGCTGCTGGCCGCTCATGCGCCGCTGGCGCATACGGTTGCCGGCGTGCGCGCCAGCATGGCGGCATGGCGGCCCCTGCCTTCTCCTCCCGCCGCCTCGGTCGCGGCGACCGCTCCCGAATACCCCTTCGCGCAACCTCGCGCGCCGCCTCTTCTGTCCGCCTGAGCCTTTCCCGCCGCCCTGCGCGCCGTGTCGGCCCTTGGCCGTAAAACGCCGTGGGCGCCGCTTTCAGAACTTTTGACAGAAGACCATCATGAACCCTATAGCCATCGTGCGCGCGGGCCGTAACCGGCTGGCGCACGCCCTGCGCCTGGCCGTGCTGCCGTGCCTGCTGGGCGGCATGCAATCCGCCTATGCGCAAACCGGCGATGCAGCCGGCCCCATGCCGGCCTCCCCGGACACCTCTTCCCCGGCATCGCAAGCCGGCCCGGCCTCCAGCTCCTCGGAAGCCATGCTTGCACCCATCACCGTCACCGCCGGGCAGCCGGCCAGCGGGCTGGATCCCCAACTGCCCGTCGCCGTGCACGTTACCGGCCCGGACGAGCTGAAGCAGATCAATATGATCAACACCGAGGACGCCCTGAAATACCTGCCCAACTTCGGCATACGCAAACGCTACATCGGCGACCAGAACTCCCTGATCTCCGTGCGCGGCACCAACAACTCGCAAAGCGCGCGGGGCCTGGTGTACGCGGACGGCATGCTGCTCAGCAACTTCCTGGGCAACACCTACAGCTTCGCGCCCAAGTGGTCCATGGTGTTCCCCGACGACATCGAACGGGTCGAAACCTTTTACGGCCCTTTCTCGGCCCTGTATCCGGGCAATTCCATGGGTGCGACCGTGGCCATCACCACCCGCATGCCGACCAAGCTGGAGGCCTCGGTCAAAAGCCAGTTCTTTTCCCAGCATTTCGATCTGTACGGCATGGACAAGGACTTGCAGGGCTCGCAGCAGACAGCCAGCATCGGCGACAAGGTGGGCAATGTGTCTTTCCTGATCGGCGCCGATCACCTGGAGAACACCAGCCAGCCCATGCAGTTCGCCACCCTGAAACCGTCGGCGACGCCCGCGGGCAGCGGCTATACGCACGTCAACGGCGCACAGCCCTACATCGACCAATACGGCCAGCCGGGCCTCATCGTGGGCACCAGCGCCGAAGGCAGCGTCAAGCTGGTTCAGGACCAGTTCAAGCTGAAGCTGGCCTACGACATTACGCCGACGCTGCAGGCCGGCTTTTCCATGAGCTACTGGAACCGCCGCTACGACAGCCGGAACGACACCCTGCTGTACGACGACGCCGGGCGGCCCGTGTATGCCGGCCGGGTCGATATTGGCGGACAGGCCTACACGATAGACCCCGGCGCCATGGCCGACAGCAACGGGCGCAGCGAAAGCGCGCTCTATGGCCTGTCGCTGAAAACCCGCCATGCCCAGGGCTGGAACTACAGCCTCAATGTGTCCAGTTTCGCGCTGATGAGCGATACCCAGCGCACGGCCAGCCTGGCCGGCCCCAACGACGGCCCCGGCACCCTGGCCAGCAACCGGGGCAGCGGCTGGAAAACGCTGGAAGCGCAGGCCAGCTACACGCCGGCCGGCCACACGCCCGGTTCGCACCACCTCGTGCTGGGCTACCACTTCGACCGCTACCGGCTGGACAGCGACAGCTTCGCCACCGACAACTGGCAGACCGGCGCCGCCGGAGCCCTGGCCCAGGCGTTCCAGGGCACGACCAGCACACAGGCCCTCTACGCCCAGGACGCCTGGCTGCTGGCGCCGCGCTGGACGCTGACGACCGGCCTGCGCTACGAACAGTGGCGCGCCTACCAAGGGTCGCGCGCCGACGGCGGCTCCACGCTGGACTATGCCCCGCGCAGCCGGAACGCGCTCTCGCCCAAGGCGTCGCTGGCCTACGAACTGAGCAGAACGCTGACGCTAAGGGCGTCGCTGGGCAAGGCCTACCGCTTTCCCACGGTCAGCGAACTGTTCCAGGGCAGCGTGGTAAGCGGCGCCATCATCAACAACGACCCCAACCTGAAGCCCGAAAGCACGCTCAGCAAAGAACTGGCGCTGGACTGGGACGCGGGCGTGGGCCAGGTGCGCATGGCGCTTTTCCAGGACGACGTCAAGGACACGCTGTACTCGCAGACCGACACCACCGTCTATCCCAACGTCACCAACATCCAGAACATCGACAAAGTACGCAACCGGGGAGTGGAACTCGATTTCCAGGGCTACGACGTCGGCGTGCAGGGGCTGGATCTGACGCTGGGCGCCGGCTACACGCAGTCGACCATCTTGGAAAACTCGCGCAGCCCCGAAACCGAGGGCAATCTGTTTCCGCGCGTGCCGCGCTGGCGGCTGAACGCCGCGGCCACCTGGCACTTCAACCAGGACGCCGCGCTGACCGTCGCCGGGCGCTACTCGGGCCGGCAATACAACACGCTGACCAATACCGACGTGAACCCCGATACCTATGGCGGCTCCAGCACCTTCCTGATCGTGGACGCCCGCCTGAACTATCGCTGGAACCAACACGTGGAGGCCAGCCTGGGCGTCAACAACATTTTCAACAAGCAGGCCTTCATCTACCACCCCTATCCGGGACGCACCGTGCTTGCCGAACTGAAAATCAGACTGTAACGCCCGCCGGACAGTCACAATACGACAAGCGTTTATACTGGAGCCAGTGACGCATTCCCGAATTGCCCGCAATGGCAATTCGGCGTAAAGTCAGATCAAGTAAAGCCGAATCAACCTTTACCGGTTAACCCGTTTACCCTGCGTAAACATTTTCAATGGGCAACCTGAGTCACCTATGTTCGATATCCTGGTTTACTTATTCGAAAACTACTACACGCCGCAAGCCTGCCCCGATGCGGACGTCCTGGCCCACAAACTGGCCGCAGTGGGGTTCGAGCACGACGACATCGACGAAGCCCTGGGTTGGCTGTACGGCCTGGCCCAAACCACCGAGCAATGCATCGCGCTGGCTCAAACGCCGCAAAGCAACAGCCGGCGCATATTCACCGAACAGGAATACCAGGCGCTGGGCACCGAGGCCATAGGCTTCATCAGCTTCCTCGAAAGCTCGGGGGCGCTGCCGGCCGTGTTGCGCGAAATCCTCATCGAGCGGGCCCAGGCCACGCACGAATCGCCCATTCCCCTCGAAAAAATCAAAATCATCGCCCTCATGGTGCTCTGGAGCCAGGAGGCCGAAATCGACCACCTGGTGCTCGAGGAACTGCTCACCGACGACCACTCGCGGCCCTCGCACTAGCGCCCTCCATCTTGCTGTATTCGTCCCAGGCTCTGCGGGCCCGACAGGGCTATACGGGACGGTTCGCCCCCAGCCCCAGCGGCCCCCTGCACGACGGGTCGCTGGTCGCCGCCATGGCCAGCTTTCTCGACGCCCGCGCCCACGAGGGCCGCTGGCTGCTGCGCATCGAAGACATCGACACGCCTCGCGCCGTCGCGGGCGCCGACCGCCTCATCATGGGCCAATTGCAGGCCCTGGGCATGCACTGGGACGGCGAGCCGGTCTGGCAATCGCGCCGCCACGCCCTGTACCAATCGGTGTTCGACGCGCTGCGTTCCCGGGGAGACGTATACGGTTGCGGCTGCACCCGCCAGGAAATCGGCCAGCGCGCCTATCCGGGCACATGCCGCAACGGCGTGCGGCCCGGCAGGCCGGTGCGCGCCTGGCGCTGGCGTGTGCCCGAGGGCATGGTTCCTTTTCATGACCGCTGGCTCGGCCCGCAGCAACAAAATGTTGCAAATACGGTGGGCGATTTCATCGTCAAACGCGCCGACGGCCTGTGGGCCTACCAGTTCGTCGTCGTCGTCGACGACTGGAAGCAGGAAATCACCGATATCGTGCGCGGCGCCGACCTGCTCGACTCCACTGCCCGGCAACGACTGCTGGCCGGCCGCCTGGGCGCGCCCTGCCCCGACGTCATGCACGTGCCGCTGGTTCTCGACGAACACGGGCACAAGCTTTCCAAGCAAAACCACGCTCCCGCGCTGGACGACGCCGCCCCCCTGCGCACTCTGGACCGCGCCTGGCGCAGGCTGGGGTTCGAGCCCCTCTCCCGGGCGGAAAACGTCGACGCTTTCTGGAGGGCCGCGCTGCCGCAATGGGCCGCCCGCTTCAACATTTGATATATTGAATTAGCGGATCATCCGGCCAAACGGCCTGGTCATCGTGGAACACGCGCCCGCCAGCGTCGCAGACAGCCCGCATTGCGGGGCCGGAACACACTTGTTTTCGCCCGCCGTTGGCACTTTCTGTCTAGTGCGACTTGCATTGTGCGTTTGTCCCCCCGTATGATCCGCGCTATCGCTGCTGTAAACGCAGTTACTGGATATACATGGACAAAACGCTGATCATCGCCGAGAAACCCTCGGTTGCTTTAGACATCTCCCGGGCCCTGGGCGGGTTTACGCGGGAAGGCGACTACTTTGAAAGCGAGCAATACGTGCTCGCTTCCAGTATCGGCCACCTGCTGACCCTGGTGGCGCCCAACGACCCCGTGCGCGGCAAATGGAGCTTCACCCACCTGCCCGTCATTCCGCCCCAGTTCGAACTCGGGCCGGCCGACAAGCGCTCGGCCGAACGCCTCAAGCTGCTGGTCAAGCTGCTCAAGCGCAAAGACGTTACTGCCGTCATCAACGCCTGCGACGCGGGCCGCGAAGGCGAGCTCATCTTCCGCTACATCGTGCAATACGCAGGCGTCAAAAAGCCCGTGCGGCGCCTGTGGCTGCGTTCCATGACCCAGGCCGCCATCCGCGAAGCCTTCCAAAGCCTGCGCGACGACGAGACCATGAAGCCTCTGGAAGCGGCGGCGCGTTCGCGCGCCGAGGCCGACTGGCTGGTGGGCATCAACGGCACGCGCGCCATGACGGCCTTCAACAGCAAGGACGGCGGTTTCTTCAAGACCCCCGTCGGCCGCGTGCAGACTCCCACGCTGGCCATCGTGGCGGAACGCGAAGAACGCATCCGCCGTTTTGTCTCGCGCGACTACTGGGAGGTGCACGGCACCTTCGTCGCCGCCGCCGGCTTCTATACAGGCCGCTGGTTCGACCCAAAGTTCACCAAGAACGAGCAGGATCCCGAACAGCGCGATTCGCGCCTGTGGTCGCTCAATGCGGCGCAAACCATCGTCGCGGCCTGCCGCAACCAGCCCGGCAAGGTCACCGAGGAATCCAAACCCTCCACCCAGATGTCGCCGGCCCTGTTCGACCTGACTTCGCTGCAGCGCGAGGCCAACTCGCGCTTCGGCTTTTCGGCCAAGACCACCCTGGCACTGGCGCAAACCCTGTACGAGCGCCACAAGGCCCTGACCTATCCGCGTACCGATTCGCGCTATCTGCCCCAGGACTACCTGCAAACGGTCAAGCAGACCGTACAGGCGCTTTCCCAGGGCGGCTCTTCGGCCGCCGCCAGCGTCCAGCCGTTTGCCGCGCAATTGGGCAAGACCGACTGGATCAAGCCCAACAAGCGCATCTTCGACGACAAAAAGGTTTCCGATCACTTCGCCATCATCCCCACCCTGCAGATCCCCCGCGATCTCAGCGAGGCCGAAGGCAAAATCTACGAGCTCATCGCCCGGCGCTTCCTGGCCGTGTTCTTTCCGGCTGCCGAGTTCCGCGTCACCACCCGCATCACCGAAGTCTCGGGCCATCATTTCAAGACCGAGGGCAAGGTGCTGGTCGAGCCCGGCTGGCTGGCCATCTATGGGCGCGAAGCCCAGGGCGACGACACCACGCTTGTCGCCGTGGCCGACAACGAAACCGTCAAGACCGACGAAATCGAAGCCAAGGGGCTGGTCACCAAGCCGCCGGCACGCTACACCGAAGCCACGCTGCTGTCGGCCATGGAAGGCGCGGGCAAGCTGGTCGACGACGAAGCCCTGCGCGAAGCCATGTCCGAACGCGGGCTGGGCACCCCGGCCACCCGGGCCGCCATCATCGAGGGCCTGCTCAACGAAGGCTACCTGCGCCGCGAAGGCCGCGAGCTCGTGCCCAGCGCCAAGACGCGCCAGCTCATGACGCTGCTGTCGGGCCTGGGCGTCAACGAACTCACCTCGCCCGAGCTCACCGGCGAGTGGGAGCACCGCCTCAAGCAAATCGAACAGCGCCAGCTCGATCGCGACGAATTCATGCGCGAAATCGCGCAAATGACCCAGGTCATCGTCAAGCGGGCCAAGGAATACGAGCGCGACACCGTGCCCGGCGACTACGCCACGCTTGCTACGCCCTGCCCGAAATGCGGCGGCGTCGTCAAGGAAAACTACCGCCGCTACGCCTGCACGCAATGCGATTTTTCCATCGGCAAGCACCCGGGCGGACGCACCTTCGAAGTTTCCGAAGTCGAAGAACTGCTGCAAAAACGCGAGCTGGGCCCGCTGTCGGGCTTCATCAGCAAAATGGGGCGGCCCTTTTCCGCCTTGCTGCGCATCACCGACGAATTCAAGCTTGAATTCGACTTCGGCCAGAACGACGCCGAAAACTCGGAGCCCGTCGATTTCTCCAGCCAGACCTCGCTGGGCGCCTGCCCCAAATGCGGCGGCCGCGTGTTCGAACACGGCATGAACTACGTGTGCGAAAAATCGGTCGGCCCGGAAAAAACCTGCGATTTCCGTTCCGGCAAAATGATTCTGCAGCAGGAAATCGCGCCCGCCCAGATCGTCAAATTGCTGGCCGACGGCAAGACCGACCTGCTGGAAGGCTTTGTATCCAGCCGCACCAACCGCAAGTTCAAGGCCTATCTCGTCAAGCAGCCCAACGGCAAGATCGGTTTCGAATTCGAAGCCCGGCCGGAAAAACCCGGCGCCAAAAAAACCGCGGCCAAGAAGGCGGCAAACACGGCCGGGCAGCCCGCCGCAACGGCCGGCACGGCCACCAAGGCTCCGGCCAAGGCCGCGGCTAAAAAAGCGCCCGCCAAGAAAGCGGCGGCCAAAAAGGCGGCTGGGAAAACAGCGGTCAAGAAAACCGCGGCCAAAAAGGCCGCAGCCAAAAAAACAGCCAGCGACGCTCTGGACGAGAACGACCTGCCGTTCTAAAGTACGCAACGGGCCGGCCGCGGCCGGCCCGTTGCGCCAAACCCACCGGCGGCCAAGCGCCCGCCGGCCCTTGAACCTGAACCGCCATCGCGTCCGCGCGGCAACCACTCTTTTACCGCCACCCTATGACATCCGCCTCCGAGCCCTGGCATTCCGTAAGACAATCAACCCTGCACGGCAACGGCGTATTCGCGGCCCGCGACATCCCCGCGGGAACCCGCATCCTCGAATACGGCGGACGGCGCATCACGCCCGAGCAGGCCGACGCCATGCATCCGGTCAATCCGGACGATCCCTTCCACACCTTCTTCTTTGCGCTCAGCAGCGGCAAGGTCATCGACGGCGGCAATCGCGGCACCGACGCGCGCTGGATCAACCACTCCTGCGCGCCCAACTGCGAAACCCAGGAAAATTCCGCCGGCACGCGTGTCTACATCATGGCGTTGCGCGACATAACAGCCGGCGAAGAACTGTTCTACGACTACGGCCTGGTCATGGAAGGCAAAATCACCAAGAAGCTGCAAAAGCAATACCAATGCCTATGCGGCAACGACAAGTGCCGCCACACCATGCTGGCCCTGCCGGAAAAAAAATCCAACAAGAAGAACAAGGCAAAAGAACAAGCCGCCGACGAAGGCAAGCACAAGGACGGGCACAAGCCGAAAAAGGACAAAGGCGGCAAGAAGGACAAGTCCGGCAAAAACGGCAAGAAGAAAGAAAAGGCGGCTGCCTGAACCGAACCCAAAACACCTGGCGAGAACATGGGTCAGGGATTAAATGAAGTTCATCGCCAAGCCCGCCGTTAACCGGCGGGCCTCATGTCGGCGTGCGCCGTCGCGCGGCCAGGCTGTACATGGCCGTGGACGGACTGCGCCGATCAGGCGCGGCTTGGGTCGAAATGCTTCGCCAGGCCCTGCCAGCACTCGTAGTAATCGGCTTGCAACTGCGAGGACTCCAGCGCAAAACTCGTCGGCTTGATGACGTTGCGGGTTTCGAACATGAACGCCATGGTGTCCTCGACCTTGTGCGGCGCCGACGTATCGGACGCGGATGCCTTCTCGAACGTGTCGGCATCCGGGCCATGGGCCGTCATGCAATTGTGCAGGCTGCCGCCGCCCGGCAAGAAGCCCTCGGCCTTGGCATCGTAGACGCCCGTGATGAGGCCCATGAATTCGCTGGCGACATTGCGGTGGAACCAGGGCGGCCGGAACGTGTTCTCGGCCACCAGCCAGCGCGGCGGAAAGATGACGAAATCGATGGTGTCGACGCCCGGAGTATCGCTGGGCGACTGCAGCACCAGGAAGATGGATGGGTCGGGATGGTCGAAGCTGATCGAGCCTATGGTGTTGAAACGCCGCAAATCGTACTTGTAGGGCGTGTAGTTGCCGTGCCAGGCCACCACGTCCAACGGCGAATGATGGATGTCGGCCCGCCACATCCGTCCGCCGAACTTGGCCACCAGTTCAAAATCTCCGTCGATGTCCTCGTAGGCCGCCTGCGGAGCAAGAAAATCGCGCGGCAGCGCCAGCCCGTTCGAACCGATGGGCCCCATGTCGGGCAACTGGAAGGGCGCGCCGAAATTCTCGCAGACATAGCCGCGCGCCTTGCCGTCCGGCAGGTCGACGCGGAACCGGACGCCCCGCGGCACCACGGCGATCTCCAGCGGTTCGATATCGATGACGCCCATCTCGGTGGCCAGATGCAGCCGGCCTTGTTGCGGCACGATCAGCAGCTCGCCGTCCGCATTGTAGAAATAGCGCCCCTGCATCGACGCATTGGCGGCATACATATGAATCGCGCAGCCGCTCATGTGCTCGGCCGAACCGTTGCCGGCCATGGTCACCAGCCCATCGACGAAATCGGTCGGCGCCGAGGGCATGGGCAGAGGATCCCAGCGCAGTTGATTGGGCGTCGTCGGCGGCACGGCGCCGAAATCGCCGACGATGCGGCCGTTTTCCAGCGGCGTGAAAGGCTTGTGCACCGCGGCAGGCCGTATCCGGTAAACCCACGAACGCCGGTTATGGCTGCGCGGCGCCGTAAAGGCCGTGCCCGACAATTGCTCGGCATACAGGCCGTAGGCCGCACGCTGCGGCGAGTTGCGGCCCGTCGGCAAGGCGCCGGGCAAAGCCTCGGTGGCATGTTCGTTGCCGAAGCCCGACATATAACCGGCGTTCAATGACGTTGCGTGGCCGGATGCTGCGCTGTTTTTCTGTTTCATGGTCATTCCTCAGCCCGCCACGGTGCGGGCAAATTGCGCCGGCGCAGCGTCGGCGGCGCCATCGTGCCGCACGGCGGCTTCGGCCTGCGCCTCCTGTTTGATCTGCTGCTCGATGAGCCAGCGGAACTGGCCCAGGGCGGAATCCAGGCCGCAGGCGACCGGTTCGAACGACGGATCGGCGGCAATGTTCTCGGCCTGCGAGGTGATGATGGCGCGGTCTTCTTCGAAGGCCGCCAGTATGCTGGTGTACAGCGCCTCGCTGACCTCGAGCTTGTCCTTGTCGAAGTTGCGCGGCTGGGCAAAGAAGTAGTGGCAGGAGTTCTCGGTTTCGGGCGTTACCACCTGGCAATGGCGGAACTCGATACCGCCCTCCCGGTTGCCTTTTTCCGCACCCTGGCCGGCCGGCGCAAAGCCCGAGTCCATGATCAGCACGCCCGGCAGCAGGAAGTCGTAATTGTTCCAGCGGTCGACATTGCCCGTCATGCCCTTGGCCGCCAGCAGCTTGGCCACGAACGGCGCCGCCGGCCGGTCCATGAACCAGCGCGAGATGCGCAAGCCGCGCGGCAGGCGCTCTATTTTGGAACGCAGTTGCGCATATTCTTCCGAGCCGCCCAGAGTATTGGCGTGCACATAGGAAAGATGCGAGAAATCCAGCAGATTGTCGTTCACCAATTGATAGTTGACGTCGTAGTGCAGGCGGCCCGGCTTGGTGCAGGCCCAGTCCGGATCGTCCAGCCAGTGCGTGTCGGGAATCAGGCTTTCGTCCGCCGACGCGGCATCGCCCATCCACAGCCATATCCAGCGATGGCGCTCGACCACCGCGTAGCTGCGCACATGCGCCTTGGGGGGAATCTGGGACTGGCCGGGGATCTCGATACAGGCGCCGGCCGGATTGAAAAGAAAGCCGTGGTACATGCACCGGACGTTATCGCCTTCTTTGCGCCCTATGGAAAGCGGTGCGCCGCGATGGCAGCAGCGGTCGTCCAGCGCATGGATGACGCCGGCCTCGTCGCGCCAGAAAACCAGCCGCTTGCCGCAAATGGTGCGCGCCATCAAACCATCCGCCTCGACCTCATGCGACCAACCGGCCACATACCAGCAGTTCTTCATGAACATGATTCCAGTCTCCGTAAACTCGCGAGTCAAGCGCTTTGCGCAGCCCGCGCTATCAATGCCTTGAGGCGATCCGCGTCGTCGATTTCCAGCATGGCCAACAGGGCGAAGCGGCCCAGCAGCGTCAAGGCTTTTTGTTCGCCGGCCTCACCTAGCACCCGGCACAATTCCGTATACACGGCATCCAGTTCGAGATCGTTCATGCGGACCTCCGTTCAGTTGCCTTGTCCAGCAGAACAGCCAGGGCGTCGACGAGCTCCTGTCCCGGCAAGGCAAGCCAGCGGCCGAAAACATGCCCATCGGGCCGCACCACATACACCCCGCCCGTCTGGGCGCCATAGAGTTCAGCCACCTTGCCGTCCGGATCGACAAGATATTCGCCGCCGCCGGCATCTTGCTCCCGGCGGCATACAGCCAGGGCGCGGACTCCAAGCCCGGCCTCGCGCAGGCTCGCGACGGCCTGATTCAGGTCGCCCGGCAGGCGCGCGGCATCGCCGAAAGCCAGCACCAAAAACTCGCCCGCCCGAACCAGCTGCGTGACATGCACGGTCGACTCATGCCCCTGGGCATCCACATGCCGCAATGGCGCGCTTTGCAGAACCGCGCCGCGCTGCGGCCCCGCGATGAATCCGGCATCGTGGTCGCCGGCGGCGACGGCGGGAGAGTGTTCGTAATGAATGGCGCTGGTCTGGCGCGGATTGATCAGGGACCGGACGCCCGGAGTGTCCAGGGCCAGGTCGAGCACCGCCTCGCGCATCATCTGGAATGCAAACGTGGGCGGGGCCATGAATTCGGTGCTTTTCATGCCTTGCCTCAAGTTTTCGCGCGCCGCGAAAACGCGCTCGACCGAGTAGGAATCGAGCAGCGACGGATCCGCCCGCCCGTTCACGACGGCCGCCAGCTTCCAGGCCATGTTGTCGACGTCGTCGATGGCCGAGTTGGCGCCGCGCACGCCGAAGATCGGCACCAGATGCGCCGCATCACCGGCGAACAGCACGCGGCCGTGCCGATAGCTGTCCAGCGTGAGCGCGTTGGCCTTGTACAGCGAGATCCACAGCGGCGACCATTCGGCGGTCTCGCCTATCATTTCGAGGTGCGCCTGGACCCGCGGCAAAACGTTTTCGGCCTTGACGGCTTCTTGGGGGTCTTCGTCGTCCCGGATCTGGTAGTCGATGCGCCAGATGTCGTCGGGCTGCTTGTGCATGAGTATGGTCGAACCCGGATTCGACGGCGGATCGAACCAGGCCAGCCTTTCGGTGGGCAGGGCGCTTTTCAGCGCAATGTCCGCAATAATGTAGATGCCTTCGTAGGCAGTTCCCTGCAAATGCAGGCCCAGGGCTTCGCGCACCTTGCTGCGGCCGCCGTCGCACGCCATGACCCAATCGGCCTGGATGCGGTACGGCTTGCCGTCTTGTTCGACGTCGAGCAGGACGCCGTCGTCCTGCGGCGCGACACCCGTTATCCGATTGGCCCAGCGTATGTCGGCCAGCCCGGAATAAGGCTCGAGCGCACGCACGAGGTATTCCTCGATGTAGTACTGCTCGATGTTGATCATGGGAGGCAGATGCTGGTTGGCATCGTGCGGCATCGAAAAATGCAGCACCTCCTGGTTGCGGTAATACGAACGGCCACCCGTCCAGGGCAGGCCTTTTTCAAGAATTTCGCCAACGGCGCCCAGCCTTTCGAAGATTTCCAGGCTGCGCCGTGAAATGCAGATGGCGCGGCTGCCGAAGCAGACGGAATCGTCCGCCTCGATGACCACGGACTTTATGCCCTGCACCGCCAGAGCCAGGGCGGCGGTAAGACCCGCCACCCCGCCGCCGACAATGACAACACCGTGATGCTCGGTTTCCGAGCCATCGCGCGGCCTGGCTTGCCGCTTGATGAACTCGAAGGGATATGGCTTTAATTCTATGCTCATGTCGCGTCCGTTAAAACAACCTTTCGATCAATCGACATATTTCCATTTGCCATCTTTAACCTCGACCAACACCTGGCTGCGTTCATCCGCGCCGTTATGATCCTCTTTCGTCAAGCTATAGACGCCCTGCGTCACCACCAGATCCTTGACGTTTTCAAATGCATCACGAAGCGCCAATCGGAATTCCGGCGTGCCGGGCTTAGCCTTTTTCAGAGCGACAGGAACGACGTGCTCCAGGAACAAATACGCATCCCACGCCATACCTCCAAACAACGAGGTCGATCCCGGCCCATGCTTTTTCTCGAACTCCTTGACATAGGATAGCGCCACCGGCTTGATCACATTGTTATCAGGCAATTGCTCAGCCACGAGCATAGGAGCCACCGTCATGAGGGTGCCCTCGATCGCCTTGCCGCCGATACGCAGGTAGTCGTTATTGGCAACGGCCTGCGTCTGGTATTGAGTTCCGGCATAGCCGCGGTTCTTGAGCTCGATCTGCGGCATGGCCGCGGGCGTCCCTGCGGCGGCGATGAGAACGGCGGCGGGCTTGGCCGCAATGATTTTCAGAGCTTGGGAAACGAAGCTGGTGTCCGTGCCGCCGAATCGCTCAACACTGACGATCTTGATTCCAGCCGCCGGCGCGAACTTCTTGGCCTCGTCGATGAATACCTGACCATAGGCGTTGTTCATGCCGATGATGGACAGCGTCTTTTCACCACGTTTCTTCATGCTGTTGAAGATTTTATTGAGCTGGATCTCTTCGGAAGGCGGCATCTTGAACACCCAGGTGCGCGCGCCCTCTTGGGGATAGATAATCGCACCGCCCCCGGACAAGGCCATCATGGGCGTCTTGGATTCACCCGCCACCTGCATGGCCGCCAACGCAGTGGGCGTCACCGATGGGCCCACCAACATGTCCACC
Source organism: uncultured Burkholderiaceae bacterium (assembly GCA_937871985.1). The sequence continues at coordinate 10,994 of CALMPB010000095.1, read as the reverse complement.
TTGTGCTCGCTTGTGAGCTTGCGCGCAGCCAAAGCCGCCGCGGTCGGATCCGACGCCCCGTCCAGGACAATGACGTCGAGCTTCTGCCCCGCAATCTCTTTAGGCCACATAGCTACGGTTTCCCTCTCGGGGATTCCCACTGAGGCGGCTTGCCCTGTCAACGACAGAATCACACCCACCTTGATATCCGCGTGAGCCGATCCAAATGTAGCGCAAACAGCTAGTCCAACAAGTAATTTTTGAAAGCTTCGCATTACTGTCTCCTGTCTTGTAAAGGTTTATTTTTTGAACCTTTTTATTATTTAATGATAAAAAGTCTAATTTTAATAAGTTAAATTGTCAATATATTTATTCTAGAGATTGCTTCCTCCTTACGGAATGACGTTTGCTTGATTGGGCTCCCGGCAGGGAGCCTTGTTCATGTCCCGCCGATAAGCTGGCACTGTGCCAACCCTTGAATTGAGGGCCGTAAACCACTTTTTTCCTGAATATACAAGTACGAAGGCGATTGGTCTGTCGCCTATTTATGCGACTGTCCATTTCCCGCCCCTCCTTGTAAAGTTGCCGAAACAATAGCCAATGTGTGGTCTCATCAACCGCGGAGACAAAGATGGAATTTCTGAGAAATTGCTGGTACGTGGCAATGTGGTCGAAAGATCTTGAGAGTGGAAAAATTGTGCCGCGCACTCTGCTTGGCGAAGGCGTTGTTTTCTTCAGAGACGAAAACGGCCGTGTTCAAGCCATTGAAGACAGATGCCCGCACCGGGCGGCGCCTCTGCATATGGGAACACTAACGGAGAACGGCCACATTCGATGCGCATACCATGGCCTGGAACTGGACGGCTCAGGTTCCTGTGTTCATAACCCGCACGCCTCCGGACGCATTCCAAAAGACGCCAAAATCCAGGCCTACCCGGTGTGCGAAAAGCATTCGATCGTCTGGATCTGGATGGGTTCCAAAGCAGCGGACGAGGCGTTAATACCAAACTTCGATGTGCTGGATGGCAGCATGGAAATCAGCAAACGCGACTACATCCTCATGGAAGCCAATTACGCCCTGGTCATCGATAACCTAATGGATCTAAGCCATACCGCCTTTCTGCATGACGGCATTCTGGGCAGCAAGGAAACAATCAAGGCCAACCTGGAGGTTACTCAAAACGGCAATCAGGTAACGGTGGCCCGTGAAGTACCAAACGCTCCGGTTCCTGGCTTTTTCGACCTTATGTACAAACGCGACAACGGCACCGTCGACTTGTGGGCCGATATCCGCTGGGATGCTCCTGGCTGCATGCTCAATGATACGGGTGTCACAGATCCAGGACGCCCCCGCTCAAAGGGAACCGGCATTTACGGCATGCACTTTCTTACACCCGAAACCGAAACCAGCAGCCATTACCATTTTGCGGCCGCACGGCAAAACCCTATAACCTGGGGCGAGCCCATCGACACGGAAATCCGCGAAAAGATCTCGGATCTACGCCGTTATGCGTTCGAATTCCAGGACAAAGCGGTAATTGAAGGACAGCAGACAGTATTGCAGCGTTACCGGCAACCTCCAAAATTTGTATTGTTGGAAATCGATGGCGGCACTGCTCGATATCGCCGCATCATGGAATCACTGATCGCCGCTGAAAAACAATGATGCGAGTCAAGGCCTCACAACTCGCCGCAACTCCTGAATTTTAGGGTAGCCACAATAATGAAATACAGCAATTTGGGACAAACAGGGCTTGTTGTCTCTAAGGTAAGTCTGGGCATGATGTCGTTTGGCTCACCAGATTGGCAGCCTTGGGTACTGCCCGGAAAAGAAGCCACGCGCTTTGTACGTAAAGCGCTGGACGCGGGAATCAATTTGTTCGATACCGCAGACTTTTATTCGCATGGGAAAAGTGAAGAAGCGTTGGGCGATGCTTTAGCGGCATCCGGAAACCGGCGCCATGCCGTAATAGCAACCAAGGTCGGTTTGCCAATGTCCGCGCAGCCCAATCATGGGGGGCTGTCAAAAAAGCATATTCTGGCCAGCCTGAACGATTCCTTGCGCAGGTTAAAAACCGACTACATCGATATTTATCAATTACATCGCTTCGACCCCACCACCCCCCTTGATGAAACCTTGGATGCGCTGGACAGCGCAGTCCAGTCGGGCAAGGTGCTGTATGTCGGCGCCTCCAACTTTACGGCGGCCACGATAGCTCCGGCAGTGTTTGCGCACCGCTGGCGCTCGGCGCCGCGCTTGTCATGCATGCAAATCCAGTACAACCTGGCCTACCGCGAAGACGAGCGCGACATGATCCCACTGTGCCTGAACAATGGTCTGGGACTCATTGTGTACAGCCCATTGGCACGCGGGTTGCTCACTCGAAGCGTATCCGACCACGCCCTCATGACGGCCCGCGAGGCGGCCCGTCTGAATTCCGACTTAAAGGCCAAACAGCTATACGGATCGGCGAACGATCTGGCCATTCTCGCGGTCGCGCAAGAAATTGCCATCGAGCGAAACATTTCGACTTCCAGCGTGGCACTGGCCTGGCTACACGCGCAACCGCATGTCAGCAGTGTGCTTTGCGGGGCTCTTGAGCCTCAGCACATTGACGAAGCCGTGGCCGCAATGGATGTGGTGCTGTCGGACGACGAACTTGCTCGCCTGGCGAACCCATATGAGCCCCGGGCGGTGAAAGACGACGCGTTCTCCGCAGTCAAGGCGTCCGCAAAAGCTAAAACCTGAGGCACCCGAATCATTATGAACGAACAGTCCGCACGAATGGAAAAACCCTTCTTGATAAACGGCCAATGGCGACGCAACACATCCGGCCAGGTCTTTGAGTCGATCAATCCGGCGGACGGCAGTGTGGCGGCCGTAATCGCACAATCGTCCGAGCATGATGTTGATGATGCCGTGCAGTCCGCCAGAGCCGCCTTGCAAGCCCCCGCCTGGGGAGGGCTTTATCCACACCAACGTGCTGTTTTGCTGCGAAACCTGGGAAACCTCGTTGAGGCCAACGGACACCTCTTGGCGGCGATGCAAACTGAAGACAACGGAAAAACGCTGCTCGAGAGCCAGGCCCAGATTGCCTGGGCGGTCGACATGTTCCGCTACTACGCGGGCGTGTGCGAAACAGCGGAGTCCTCTGTAATTCCCGCTCGGGGCAATTACTTTTCCATGTCCGTGTATGAACCTATAGGCGTCGTTGCCGCAATCACACCATGGAATTCGCCAATTTCGCTTGAGGCGCAAAAATTGGCCCCTAGCCTGGCTGCGGGCAACACCGTTGTGCTGAAATCTTCCGAGATCACGCCGCAGGTGGGTCTTGAGTATGGCCGATTGGCCCTTGAAGCCGGCTTTCCCCCAGGAGTCGTGAATGTTGTCACGGGCGATGTGGCCGTCGGAAAAGCGCTAGTAAGCCACCCGCAAATCGACATGGTGACGTTCACCGGCGGTGTTGCGGGTGGACGGGCCGTCGCCAAAGCCGCAGCCGACCGCCTTGTTCCCACGTTGCTGGAGCTGGGCGGCAAGTCACCGAATATTGTTTTCGAGGATGCGGATATCGAGCAGGCGGTCACCGGCGCAATCTACGGCATATTTTCCAATGCGGGCCAATCCTGCATTGCCGGTTCCCGCATATTCGTCCAGGAAAGCATCTATGACCGATTCGCGCAACGCCTGGCTACGCAGGCCGGCGCTTTGGTGGTCGGAGATCCTCAACACAAGGCCACCGCAGTTGCGCCCGTTTCAAGTTTTCAGCACAGAGATCGCATTTACGAAATGGTGGCCGGGGCCATAGCTGCTGGATCACAAGCCTTAGTGGGTGGTCATCGCCTGGCAGGCGAGCCATTCAGCAAAGGCGCATATGTCGCACCGACGGTGCTTGCCGTCCCTTCCAATACCGCCCATATCGCTCAAGAAGAAGTTTTCGGGCCGGTGGCGTGCCTGCTGAAATTCAAGGACGAAGACGATCTGGTAGCCCAGGCGAACGATACGGTGTTTGGCCTGGCATGCGGTGTATGGACCGAAAACTATCGCCGCGCCCTTAGGGTAGCAAGCCGGATCAAGGCGGGCATGGTGTGGGTCAATACGTACAAGCTCGCCCCTGTGAACATGCCCTTCGGGGGTTACAAAGCCAGCGGCATCGGGCGCGAATGCGGCCTGGAAGGACTTCGGCCTTATCGTCAGCAAAAAAGCATATACATGAATATGGCGGAGACCGCGTTGCCATGGCCTCCCAAGGCCTAGGAGCGCGAGCGCTGTTTGGTTGATTCGCATGCTTAACGTAGGCGCCTGGAACGCCCTTGTGCCTCATGATCCCAGCCGCAGGTAAACCAGAATGAAAGTAATCAAAACCCAGGTAGTGATAGTTGGAGCGGGGCCCGTCGGGCTTGGCATGGCCGTCGAGCTGGATCAAAGAGGAGTGACGTGTGTTCTGGTCGAACAAAGCGACGGCACTATTGAGCACCCACGCACAGGGCTTGTCGCCGTACGAACCATGGAGTTGTTCCGGCGCTGGGACATAGTTCCCGCCGTGCGCGACTGCGGCTTCCCTAAAGACTACGAACTTTCCATGGTGTTTTGTACCGCCTTGAACGGCCTGCTTCTGGATCGCGAGCATTACCCCAGCATGCGCGATGCGCCAACGCCCAGCGAAACCCCTGAAAAAAAGCAGCGTTGCCCGCAAATGTGGTTGCAGCCCATCATGGCGGAAAAGGCGCTTTCAAGCCAGGGGGTTACTCCGCTCTTTCAACATCGGTTCACACATTTCGAGCTCAATGCCGAATGCGTACATGTCTACACCAAGAACCTTCTCACACAAGAAGAAGTAGTCATTGAGGCAGCCTATTTAGTCGCATGTGACGGCGCGAATAGTCCGGTACGACAGCAATTGGGCATTGAGATGGAAGGACGCTTGCTGAGCTACTCGGTCAACATACTCCTTCGCATACCAGACCTTGTGCGGCAACATGCCATGGGGGAGGCCGAACGCTATATGTTCGTAGGCCCCCAAGGCATGTGGGGCAACCTTACCGTGGTCGACGGCAAGGATATCTGGCGCCTTACCGTCCTTGGATCCAGGGACAAAATGAACCTGGACACCTTCGATGCGCGCGGTTGGGTCTTGGCGGCTCTGGGCACCGCGGATCAGCCGACGCGCATCCCCTTCGAAATCCTTTCGGTCGTCCCATGGCGTAGAAGCGAGATGCTTGCCACCAAATTCGTGGAGGGGCGTGTCATTTTGGCGGGCGACTCCGCGCATACCATGTCGCCCACCGGAGGCATGGGTATGAACACAGGCATGCAGGAAGTGCTGGATCTGGGTTGGAAATTGCAAGGCGTGCTCGAAGGCTGGGCGGAGACAGGCTTGCTTGAAAGCTACGGCATCGAACGCCGCCCCATCGCGGCGCGCAATATCTCCTTCTCGACCCAGAACTTCCAAGCCTGGCAGGACACCCCCGATCCACAGGCCGTTTGCGATCAAACCGAAGAAGGGGCCAAAGTGCGCGCCAAATTGGGTATGCGCCTGCGCAACGCCACGCGCGTTGAATGGGAATCCATGGGCCTGCAAATTGGCCATCGTTACGAGGACTCTCCCATCTGCGTCCCCGATGGCACTGAGCCCACGCCCGACGATTTCAAGGATTACGTAGGCACGACGCGCCCCGGAGCCAGAGCGCCCCACCTCTGGCTCGACGATGGCCGTTCGACGTTGGATCTATTTGGCGCCGGCTTTGTCTTGCTGATTCTGGACGAGAACGTCGCGGAAGCTGTAGATGCATTGGTCAGTGCATTTGCGGCTCGCAGAGTCCCTCTGCAGCTTGTATCCATTCGGCAAAAGAACGTGCAGGCACTATATGCGTACAAACTTGTACTGGTAAGGCCCGACGGCCATGTAGGCTGGCGCGGAAACACCGTATCCAACGCCATAAGCATTGTCGACACTCTGCGTGGCAGCAACGTAAATGTCGTTACAAACCCCTAGCGTCCATATTGCCCAACGGCACACCAGCCCCGCATTCGCCTTGCCAGCGTTAACACACAGACGCTCAAAGCTATTACCGTCAAAAGACGAGTAGAATTAAAAAGCCTGGCAATGAAGATTCCGAAAGCAGGAACAATCGGCGCCCTCTCGCGTTTTTAAGGCCTTGCCAGCTTCCCAAATTTGCGAATCGTCAATAATAGGGGGTCTATTGTGCTCGCAAATGTAATTTCAGCTATTGGTACTGAGCACTTCTACAAAACGCTGTTTACTGTCATGCGCACCGAAATTAACGCTTGCCAGCTTGTTGCGCATCGTTTCAAAGGCGTATCACCGTACCAGATGCCAAAAAAAATCGAGCCGCTTGCGGTCGAGGCTGACGATAGCGCGTCCTGTCTGAAACGCGTCAATGAGTATATAGAAAAGCTATACTCCAGCGATCCATTTCTTAACATAATCATGGCTCCTACCGCCACGGCCAACGTCAAGGTGGAAGCCATTTCCACCGAGCAAATGGCTCATAACGAGTATCGCGAGCGCCTGTTTTCTTCCAGCGAGCTGGCCGGCAAAATATCATTGATTTTGCGTCTTCCCGAGGATGCCTTGTCGATCTCGATCTATCGAAAAAACTCTCAGGGGTCGTTTTCGGCAAACGAAATCACACGCATTTCAGACATGGGCGCCATCCTGACGGCGGCACTGGAGCGCCATTGCTCGCTTAAACGCGATGCCTCAGGCGACATTACAAGCATTGCCAAAATCTTTTCCGGCTTATCCCTTGGCAAGCCCCTCTCTGACCGAGAGTCGGCCATATGCGCATACATTACATTGGGTTATTCAAATCTGGCCATCTCGCTGCATCTTGATGTTTCAATACACACAGTCTCTACATATCGGCGCCGCGCCTACGCCAAACTGAATGTCACCTCGCAGGCCGAAGTGTTCAACCTGCTGCTGAAACACATGCACTGAGCTTTCCACCTTGGCCACGAGGACGCCCCACCGGCATCCGTCGCACAGGCCGCAGACACCTGGAAGCATTTCATCCACGGCGCAAGCCCTTCAAACTGCCGGTCGGCGCTGCAAAAAATGGCGCAAGCAGGAAAAAATCGGGGCTTGATTCAGCCCCGATTTTTTCCTGCACACCTGCTTGTTATCGATTAATCGATGTACTTCCACTTGCCGTTTTCGACCTTGACCATCACCTGGCTGCGGGCATCCGCACCGTTGTGATCCTTGACCGTCATGGTGTACACACCCTGCGTCAGCACCAGATCCTTGACGTTTTCAAGCGCGTCACGAAGCGCCAACCGGAACTCCGGCGTGCCCGGCTTGCCTTTTTTCATGGCGACGGGAATGGTCTTTTCCAGGAACAGGGTAACGTCCCAGATTTCGGCGCCGAACAAGGAACGCGAACCGGGGCCATGGATTTTTTCGAATGCCTTGATATAGGGCACCGCCACGGCTTTGGTCACGTTGCTGTCGGGAAGCTGCTCGGCAACCAGCATGGGCGCCACGGTCATGAGCGTACCCTCGATGGCCTTGCCGCCAATGCGCAGGTAGTCGTTGTTGGCAACGGCCTGGGTTTGATACTGAGTGCCCTTGTAGCCACGGTTCGTCAACTCGATTTGCGGCATGGCCGCCGGCGTCCCCGAAGCCGCGATGAACACCGCGTCGGGCTTGGCCGCGATGATCTTCAGGGCCTGGGAAACAAAGCTGGTATCGGTGCCGCCGAACCGTTCGACGCTGACCACCTTGATGCCGGCCGCAGGCGCGTACTTCTCGACATCGTTGATGAACACCTGCCCATAGGCATCGTTCGCCCCCACGACGGACAGCGTTTTTTCGCCCCGTTTCTTCATGGTGTTGAAGATGTTGTCGAGCTGGATTTTTTCAGAAGGCGGCATCTTGAAGACCCAGGTGCGCGCGCCTTCCTGGGGATAGATGATGGCGCCGCCGCCCGACAAGGACAGCATGGGGGTCTTGGTTTCGCCGGCAACCTGCATGGCGGCCAGCGCGGTGGGCGTCACCGACGGCCCCACCAGAATATCCACGTTGCGTTCGCTGGTGAGCTTGCGGGCCGCCAGGGTTGCCTTGGTGGGGTCGGAGGCGTCGTCCAGCACGGTGACGTCGACTTTTTGCCCGGCGATTTCCTTGGGCCACATTTCCAGGGTTTGCTTCTCGGGGATGCCCAGCGAAGCGGCTGGCCCCGTCAGCGATAGAATCACCCCGACCTTGACGTCGGCGTGAGCCGAGCCGAAAGCCGCGCATACTGCCAGCCCTACCAATAACTTACGAACATTTCGCATTGTTGTCTCCTGTCTTGTAAAAAGTATTTTTCTAAACTTTTTTATTATTTAATGATAAATAACTCTAGTTTTAAGAAATTAAATTGTCAATGCATTTATTTTTGTGAGACGATTCCCTCCTAAGAAACAGCATATAAATACCATATTTCTCACTACGGAAACCTGTTTGTCATGTCAGCATCCCCCTCGGTCATCAACCGCGTATTGGCCATCCTGAACCTGTTCGGCAAGCACAAACCTCTGGTCACGATCGAAGAAATATCGACAACGCTTGGAGTCAGCGCCGCATCGGCCTACCGCTACGCCAGCGATCTGACCGAGGCCGGCATGCTGTCCAGAACCTCGGGCCGCTACCGGCTGGGGCCGAAAATCATCGAGCTGGAATACTTGATTCGCTCGTACGACCCCATTATCCAGGCCGGACACGACCTGATGCACGGCCTGGCCGAGATGACGGGCTGCACCATCATGCTGTGCAACATCTACGACAAAACCATAGTGAACGTATTTCAGGTGCAAGGCAAGCAGCCCGTCGCGCCGCTTACCTACACCAAGGGCCTGCGGATGCCGCTGTTCCTGGGCGCCCAGGCGCACATCGTGCTTGCGCACATGAACCGGCGCAAGCTCAAGCGCTTCTATGAAGCGGCGCTGGAAGACCCCGCCTCGGCCCAATCGGCGCGCGCGATCGGCGCCGATTGGCAGGCCTTCACCAAGGCGCTCAAGCACATTCGCCACCAGGGGTATTACATCTCGCACGACCAGCTCGACGCGGGCGTGACCGGCATCGCCGCCCCCGTGGTCAGCGGCAAGGAAATCCTGGGCAGCCTGGTGCTCACCCTGGACACCGACAAGCCCGCCGCGCTGAGCGAGGAAACCCTGGTGGGCCTGGTCGTGCAAACCGCCAGCGAAATCTCCAGGCGCATGGAACCGGCCCCGGGCCAGGAGGCCGCATGAACCCATGCATGCCGTCGCACCCAGCGTCCGCGGGCCTGGTGCGCACGCCCACCCGCTTACTTGAACGCCGTCTCGATGAAGCTGCGCAGCTTGCGCGAGTGCAGGCGCTCGGGCGGCATGTCGCGCAGGCCCTCGAGCGCACGGATGCCGATATGCAGGTGCTGCCCGACCTGGCGCCGGTAAAAGTCGCTGGCCATGCCGGGCAGCTTCAGCTCGCCGTGCAGGGGCTTGTCGGACACGCACAGCAAGGTGCCGTAAGGCACGCGAAAGCGAAAGCCGTTGGCCGCGATGGTGGCCGACTCCATGTCCAGGGCGATGGCGCGCGACTGCGACAGGCGCTGCACGGGCTCGTGATGGTCGCGCAACTCCCAGTTGCGGTTGTCGATGGTGGCGACCGTTCCCGTGCGCATGATGCGCTTGAGCTCCCAGCCCGACAGCCCCGAGGCCTCGGCCACCGCCTCTTCGAGGGCGACCTGGATCTCGGCCAGGGGCGGAACCGGCACCCATAGCGGCAGGTCGTCATCCAGCACGTGGTCCTGGCGCACGTAGCCGTGCGCCAGGACGTAGTCGCCCAGCCGCTGGGTGGTGCGCAGCCCGGCGCAATGGCCCAGCATGAGCCAGGCGTTGGGACGCAGCACCGCCACATGGTCGGTAATCGTCTTGGCGTTGGACGGCCCGATGCCGATGTTGATCAGCGTGATGCCGCTGTGGTTCTCGCGCACCAGGTGGTAGGAGGGCATTTGCGGCATGCGCGCGGGGGCCGGGCCGCTGGGGACGGCGCCCGCGCCGCGTTCGGTCACCACATTGCCCGGCTCGACCAGGGCGGTATAGCCGCCCTCTCCTTTGGCCAGCGTATCGCGCGCCCACTGGCAGAACTCGTCGATGTAGAACTGGTAGTTGGTGAACAGCACGAAGTTCTGGAAATGCCGGGGCGCCGTGGCCGTGTAGTGCTGCAGGCGATGCAGCGAGTAGTCGACACGGGGCGCGGTAAAAGGCGCCAGCGGCTGCGGTTCGCCGCCGCGCCCGCGCCAGGTGCCGTTGACGATGGCGTCATCGGTGACCACCAGGTCGGGCACGTCGAAATGATCGCGCAGCGAATCGCCCAGCGCGTCCGAATACTGCCCTTCGACATACTGGCCGTCGGTAAACGCAAAATGCAGCGGGATCGGCATGTCGGACTCGCCGATCTCCACCGGCACGCCGTGGTTCTTCAGCAGCAGCCCGATCTGCTCGCGCAGGTAATCGGCGAACAGGGAAGGCTGGGTGATGGTGGTCATGTAGTTGCCCGGCTCGACCACATGGCCGTACGACAGGCGGCTGTCCACTTCCTGGTAGGTGCTGACCTTGATGCGTATGGCCGGGTAATAGGCCCGGGCGCGCTGGCCCGGCTTGAACCTGCCGGCCGCATAATCGGCGAAAGCCGCGCGGATGAAAGCGGTATTGCGGTCGTAGATTTCGATCAGGCGGTCAACCGCCGCCTGGGCGTCGAGATACCCGGTAAAGGGAATGAACTGAGGCAGAACGGCCGGGCCGGCATAGCCGGAAGACTCTTGCATGAACGACTCCACGATGCGGCATGATCAAAAACGGTAGGCACAGTATATAGGCCCCCACGCTGCGCCGCTGATGCGGCTTGCTGCCCCCCGAGGGGGCGCTTTTGCCTTGGGGCGGTCCAAGGCAAAAGGAGCCCTCACGCCGTCATCAAATCAGTTGATCCATGAAGGAAGCGAGGGCGATGTCGCGTTCGGTCACGCCCTTGGCG